>DAOTHZ010000011.1:31910-37452 GCA_035447945.1 Syntrophomonas sp. | reverse complement strand
TACGGTGCTGTGGGAGGTCGGCTACTCAATTAATGGGTGGCCTCCTACCCGATTGCCTTTTGTTGGAATGGGTTGACGGTTTCTTGCCGTTACTTTTCAGTTGAAAATGCCCAACCAAGTGAAAGGTGTAACAACAGGCATGCAAATCGACAAATATAGTATTAAATAATACAAAATAATCCAATCGGATTGCAAAAATTTACCTATAAGGATATGATTAAATCATAAAATTTACGTAACGAGAAAGAAGGCGAACCAATCATGCAATTAGTATCATTTAACGGCTTGCACATGACGGACTACAATATGGCCACCGGCAAAGGGGTCTTTGCGGCAGATAACGGCCAACATGAGGCAGAACTGTTTTTCTATCTGCAGGGACAGGATTGTTTGGGGATTCGTTTGGGCAGACATGACCAAGGGATATCCACGCAAGCGCTGGAGGATTATCTGGCCATGCACAAGACGGAAATTCGCAGGCAGATTCAGCCTGTCGTTGAAGAATTAAGAGAAGAAGGACGCCAGCAACTGATGCAAATAGCAATGTAGAATTTTGTGCTGTAATTAGGGCGATTATTTAAGTGAATTTGGACGGGATTTGAATTTAAAAAGACTTCCAGCCTGGATTTAAAGTGATTAGATGCACTGTTTGATACAGGCTGTTTTTTTTAAGAAGGGACAAATTGCTTGCGACAATGAAGAACGAAAATACGACAAATAGCAACATGTTAACCTGTTAAAATGAAAAGCAGAATAGCAAGAATATGATGAATAGAAAGTAACAGTTTGGAATAAAAATGTGAAAAAATCCCATAACTTGCCGGGAGATTTTTTATCAAGAATGATTTACAATTTAAACTGCAGGCTGTACCGCCAAGCGTTTACAGCCCTCCGGTCAGCCAGCCGGGCAAAATTGTTTTTTTCACATTGGCATTACATATAATTTTGATATAATGAGTAGAATGAAATGTGACCTTGCACGTGGTGCTTTATATAAAATGATCACCCGGAATATGATGAGGTTCGTTCACCAAATAGATGCGGAGGTGATGGGTGTGAAAAACAAATGGAGTAAAGGGGACCCGGTAAATTTATCTGACTTGCTGAAGATAACACCAGTTGCCAATGAGATACTCCATCTCAGCAACGAATTAAATATGAGCATAACTGATGTCATTTGGATTGCTTCACAAATCCTCGACAATAGTGAGGAACTCAAGGATTCCTCGATCTTTAAACTGGAAGACGAAGACATCATCCCGCTGGAAGATGATTGGGAAGACATCGATTTGGAGAGTCTGGAGGATGACCTGGAACAAGCACCCTATATGATCAGTGTCAAGATTCAAAGCGGAGGAAGATTCCCGGAGGTTGGTTTTAAAGCGGGCATTAATGAAAAAGAAGATATGAACGTTTTCTTCGATATGATCATGGAAATGATGGACAGACTGGACGGTTAATTAAAGGAATTTGTAAAACCCGGTTTTGAACCGGGTTTTGTTTTAGTATAATAATAGTAACGATGGAGCAGGAGCATGAACGTAAATGATAATTGATCTGGACCCAAAGATTAAATTTATTCGTCCGCAGGGCAAGGCGATGTTTCCATATTGCAATTCCATTTATATCGACGATGAAATCAAAACCTTGATCGATGCCGGCAGCGGGGGCAATGCGTACCAGGAGATTCCCAGAGAAGAAATCGGCTTGATCCTGTTGAGCCATTCGCACTTTGACCATACCCACGGTCTGGGCTATTTCCCCCAGGCAAAAATTATGGCCGGCACGGAAGAACAATATGCCTTTCAGGATGAAAACAAGTTCTACATCACTGCCGGATTTCAACGCTGGGAAGAGTTGATGGGCAGTAAAAAAGACGAAAAAATGACGATGCAAACCCCGCTCCCGGATGATGTTCTGGTCAAGCCGGGATTCCGGCAGGTGGAACTGGGCGGAGTCTTTAAAGACGGGGATGAGATTGTCGTGGGTTCCACCCGCTTGTTGGCGCTGCATACCCCTGGACATTCCGTTGGTCACTATGGATTCTATTTTCCGGAGAAAAAGATCCTTTTTTCCGGAGATATGGACATCTCGCCGCGCGGTCCCTGGTACGGAGGATACGATTCGGATTTCGGGGAAGTGGTAGCCTCTGTACAAAAGCTGATTGCGCTTCAGCCTGAGGTGCTGGTGACCTCCCATCGCAAGGTGTTTTACGATGAGATTGAAAAACATCTGCGTGCCTATGTGCAAATTGCCCTGGACCGGGATGAGAAAATCATGGATTTTCTTGCCCAGCCGCGTTCACTCCAAGAAATCGCCGAACAGGAACTGGGTTTTTATGAACTGGGCCGGACGGCGTTCAACGTTTTCTGGTCCAAGGTGATGATTCTCAAACATCTGGAGTACCATATCAGAGCCGGAGAAGTTGAAGATCTGGGCAATCATCTATATAAAAGGAAATAAGTAAAAGAGGGATATAATATGAATTTTCGCAGAGTATTCTATATAATTGCCCTGGCCTTGGCGGCGTATTTTCTCTATGCTCACAATCAAACGGAAACGGTCAGAGAAACACCAGCCATCAGCCAACAGGAAATTTTCGCCGATTTTGCCGACCTGGCCGATAATGATATTCCGAAAGCGACGTTGGGGGGCACGTTTTTTACCACTGACGTTTTCTTTCCGGCTGATTTTCTTGGTGAAGCCGGCGACGAGTTTTATGTGACAATGGAAGACGGCCATACCCAGTATACCCAGCGCTATATTATTGCCACGGAAGTGCAAAAAGATCTGTCGGTCAAACTGGTTTATCAACCTAAAGCGAATTGGGAAGGTTTCCGTCCGCCCGATGGAAAATATGAGAGTTATCAATTTGATGGAGAAAAGTGGACCCAAACCAATCAATGATCCCGTCGCGCCCCCTGGCCCGGCGTACTGGCGGTGAGCACCTGCAACAAATTCTGCAAGGGAGAGTACCGTGTCAACGCCGTGGCCAATTCGATGGTTCCTGCCACCCCGGATAAGGTTGCCAGCCAACCGGTGATCATTTCGCTTCCCGAGAGAAGAAAAAAGCAAATAGAAAAAATAAAACGTGCCCAGGCTCCGTCACTGCTAAGCATAGAAACCTCTTTTCTGCTGCCAGGCACAGCGTTTTCTGTGCTTAGTATTTGATTGGGGCAGGAAACTATGTATAAAAATTCAAAAAAGTATTGCAAAACTTGATTTGCCGTTTTATAATCATTATCATGGCGGAAGATTTTTTATTATATTCAGAAGGGAGATGAAAGATTGGATAAGGCATTGATTGATGAGATCTTGAGGGACATCGGACTCGAACATATTGATGAAGATGACAGTGATTCTCAAGCCTAAAGCCATTTAAGTGGAAACACTTAAATGGCTTTTCGCATTTCTGCAAAGTCATATAAAGTTTGAATACGGTACTATTGTTTTTGATCGGTTAATTCTGCTTGTCTCGCCGCTCCTGCTTTTGCAGTTTCATCAGTTCCGAAACCGTGACCAACTCATACCCCTGACTTTTCAGGTTTTTTATGACCTGGGGCAGAGCCTCTGTAGTTTGCTTGCAGGTGTCGCTGGCATGCATCAGAATAATGGCGCCGGGATGAACTTTCTTGCCGACTCTCTCGGTGATGGTATTGACGCCCGGATTCATCCAATCCAGCGAATCCACACTCCACTGAATTGCTTCATATTTACATTCATGCGCTGCTTCGATCACCTGGTCATTGTAATCACCATTGGGGGTCCGAATGAGATTGGCGTTGATGCCGGTAACCTCCCTGATGTTTTGATGGGCTTGCATAATTTCTTCCTTGATTTCATTCTTGCTCAGGTTGCTTAAATTAATATGCCGGTAGCCGTGACTGGCAATCTCATGACCGTCTTTTTGAATGCGTTTTGGTATTTCCGGGTATTGTTTCACCCAGGGACCGGATAAAAAGAAGGTCGATTTTACCTGGTTGGCTTTGAGGATCTCAATTACCGGCAGCGGGGTCTTGTCGCCCCAACTGATGTCAAAAGTCAGCGCTACCACTTTTTGCTCAGTGTCAATCTGATAAATTGGTTTCAGTTTATGGTAGGCCTGCACATATAATACGCTGGTGGTCATGATCAACGTTGCCAGAATGGAAATGATAATCAGCTTGGTGCTGTTTTTCAGATGCCAAAAACCGATGACTTTAGGCATAAGTATCATCCTCCTTTTGCTTTTCTATATTTTATTTGGCCAATTTCGCCTTTATTCCTGATTTCCCATTTTGATCAACTCGCCCATGGTGACGAAACGGTAGCCCTTCTGCTGGAGCACTTTGATCATCAGATCCACTGCCCGGGCAGTGGTCAGACCGTTTTTTCCGCCATCATGCAAGATGATGATCTGACCGGGCGCAATATGGCCGGTTATATGATCGGCAATGCTTTGGCTGTTGCTGCTGCGCCAGTCTTTGCTGTCCGTTTCCCAGCTCCAATAGGCAACGATGACTTTTTCTTCCTGGGTGATACGAATCATTTCATTGGATAAATAACCTCCCGGAGGACGGAACAAGACCGGTTGCTGTCCGGAGATTTGATGAATGATTTGATTGGTGCGCCGGATTTCATCCCGGATCTCAGCCCCGCTGGCGTGGTTAAAATCCCGGTGACTGTAACTGTGGTTGCCCAGTTCATGGCCGGCCGCAGAGATTTTTTGCAGCAAGGCAGGATGCGCTTCAGCGTGCTGCCCAACGACGAAAAAGGTGGCAGGTACATCATGTTTGGCCAGGCTGGTCAGGACCGCCGGGGTTGTTGCCGGGTCAGGCCCGTCATCAAAGGTCAGGGCCACCACTTTTTCGGCGATTTTGACCCGATCAATCAAAAGATGATTCTTCTTCCAGTATTCCATGTTGGAATGCAGGGCAAATTTATAAAATCCTACCAGCAAACTGACCAGAATGAGGCCGCTGAACATAAATCCGTAGCCGATTATTTTCTTCTGACGCAAGATTTCACCTCCTCCGGGGTACATTTTATTATGCAAGGAGGCAGAGTATGTTTGTATTCTCAACAAAACGTTGGGTTTCGACATGCGGAAAAAAAAGATCGTTGTATAAATACAGCGAGTTTGACTTGCTTTTGCAGTTTGATGATTATATAATTTATATTGTTGACATGGGCTGTTAACTCAGCGGGAGAGTGCCTCCCTGACGCGGAGGAAGTCATAGGTTCGAATCCTATACAGCCCACCATAAAAA
Source organism: Syntrophomonas sp. (assembly GCA_035447945.1). Lineage (GTDB taxonomy): Bacteria > Bacillota > Syntrophomonadia > Syntrophomonadales > Syntrophomonadaceae > Syntrophomonas_B. The sequence goes on along the minus strand of DAOTHZ010000011.1, from coordinate 32,203 downwards.
AGCAGTAATACCGGGGTTTATGGCCCCGGTATTTTTTGTGGAAAAAGCATCCAGTTGGTCATGGCCATGAAATTGCTCGCAAGGAGACAGAGTATTGCCGATTATTGCAAATTAACAGCCTCATTGGTGATAGTTTTTGGATTGAATCTTTTTTAATAAAAATTGAACCATGGATTGGTTTGAATAATGGCAATCGGCCTCACATATAATAACGTAAGCAATGGTTGAGGAGGCCTGCCATGATTTATAAAATGCAGATCGCAACTTTAGCCGAGGAAAACCTGTTGTGGGAT
>DAOTHZ010000011.1:0-31810 GCA_035447945.1 Syntrophomonas sp. | reverse complement strand
CATGATTTATAAAATGCAGATCGCAACTTTAGCCGAGGAAAACCTGTTGTGGGATGATTTTTCGCATCGATTTGGCTGGCTGCGTGAGCGCGGCTTTGTTTTGCAGATAAACAGGGAAGTCTGCCCAAACTCCAATACGCTGCTGCTGGATTTGGTCATTGAAGGCGACAATAACGATCTTTTTATGAAGGATGAGGACATCGTCTATATTTTCAAGCATCAAATTTCAGAATTTCTGGCAGAACACATCCTGCACGACTGGGAGAACAAGATGGTCCGCCGGGAGATCAGCAAACGGACCCGGCATCTCAATGGCGAGGAACTGAAAATCGTTTGGCACAAGGCGATGGATTTCCTGCAGCGATGCAATACTAATGACAGCATAAACCTATTGTTTAACTATGGACGCAAGAATAAAATTTCCCATAAAATCATGGATCACATTTATCATTACGACAAACTGGTGATTGAAGGATTAATCAATTTCGGCATGCAGGATTATTGGAACGAACTGCGCTTTGCAGTAGATTTGGCTTGTGAGGAACTGAACAATGAAAAAGAGTATAATGACTTCGTCAGGCTGCTGCGTTATTTTGTCGACACCCAGACCCCGCGGATGCCGGAGGTCAATTTGCGGATGGACCAGGACGGGTTGTTTTTCCTGTGGGACGGCAACGGGGCCGACATTGATGAAAAGATCATAAATTATTACTCCAACGAGTTGTTGTACAACGATATTAGTCTGGATGATATTCTGGTCAGCATCTTGATCACCATTTCCCCGCGCCGCATCATCCTCCATAATTCAAACAGTGACAATTCCGAACCGGTCAAGGTGATTCGCCAGGTCTTCGGAGAGCGGATCAAGGACTGCGGCGGCTGCGAAAGGTGTCGCCAGCACCAGGAAGGAGAGCGCAATAAAAGCAACTAACCCTTGCGCATTGAGACAGCCCAATGGGGCATGTTCATGCCGCCGGTCAGCATAGTGCTGCCAGGGCGGCGTTTTTTTTATTCATCTTTATCTTTCAAACGTTTTCTGCTAATTTGATTGACACCTTGGCAACAGGCCATAAACCGGCAATGGAGTGCTTTTCTATGAGGTGGACCAATGGAGAACGGCTGGCCGGCAGGGCTACATCCTGAACGGCTTTTAAGATCTTGGAAGATGCTGACCCAGTTGGCGAGGGCAAAAGGGCTCGCCGCATAATTTATTGATATGGACTCGAAAAAGTGCTATTCTTTGAAGGAATATGGGATAGGGTGATCATATGGTTATCAAGATCGCTACAACACTTTTGATTAGCACTTTTATTGGTTATGTCACCAATGTAGTGGCGGTTAAAATGCTGTTTTGGCCTCGCCAGCCAATCAATCTGGGCTTTTACAAGGTGCAGGGGATTCTGCCCAAAAGGCAGGCCCAGATCGCTGTCAGTCTGGGCGAACTGGTGGAAAAAGAACTGCTGTCCATTGATGATCTGCTGGTGCAAATCAACACGCCCGCCAACCAGCAGACGATCGTGACCAAAATATCGGCCTTGGTGCGAGAACGATTGAATGAATTGCTGCCGCGCATTATTCCCGGTCGATTAATCCAACTCATCATCGATACCTTGGACAAGATCTTGAGTCAGGAATCCGCGCAGATTGTTGAACAGTTATTTAAATCGGGCAGCGAATTTCTGACCCATGAGATCGATATCAGCAAAATTGTGGAGGAAAAGGTCAATGCCTTTGACCTGCAGCAACTGGAAGAGATGATTAAAAATATTTCCGCCCCGGAGCTCACCTTTATTAAGGTTTTGGGTGGCGTAATGGGGTTTATGATCGGTCTGGTTCAGGTTATCATTTTATTGGCAGGATAAGTTTTAACAGGAGGTTATAAAGATGCTTACAATTACGTTGCAAGACGGAAGCCGGCGCGAGTTTTCGGAGGGGTCAACCTTCCTGGAAATGGCGGAGAAAATAAGTGCAAAACTGGCTAAAAATGTGATCGCTGCGGAATTTAACGGCCAGGTATATGATCTTACCCGCCCTGTCAACGAGGACGGAGCGCTGCGACTGCTTGATTTTAAAGATGAAAAAGCGCGTGACGTATATCGTCATTCTTCTTCCCACGTCATGGCCCAGGCCATCAAAAGGCTTTGGCCGGATACTCGTCTGGCCATCGGTCCGGCTATTGACAAAGGATTTTATTATGATTTTGATACCGAACATACATTTACCCCGGAAGACTTTGCCAAAATCGAAAAAGAAATGGCAGATATCATCAAGAGCGATTATCCCATCGTGAGAAAGGAATTGCCGCGCAATGAAGCGATTGCGTATTTCCGTTCCATTGGGGAAATCTATAAAGTCGAGCTGATCGAAGATCTGCCCGAAGATGCCATCATCAGTTTCTATGAACAGGGTGACTTTGTGGATTTATGTGCCGGACCGCATGTGCCTTCCACCGGGCGGCTCAAAGCCATCAAGCTGATGAGCCTGGCGGGAGCTTACTGGCGCGGCAATGAAAACAACAAAATGCTGCAGCGCATCTACGCTACTTCCTTTCCCAAACAGGCGCAGTTGGATGATTATCTGCACAAATTGGAGGAAGCCAAAAAACGTGACCACCGCAAGCTGGGCAAGGAACTGGGCTTGTTTGTGCTGCTGGATGAAGGACCGGGCTTTCCGTTCTTCCTGCCCAAAGGCATGGTTTTGCGAAACGAATTGGAGAAATTCTGGCGGGAACAACATGAAATTGCCGGATATCAGGAGATCCGCACCCCGATTATGTTAAACCGGGAACTGTGGGAACGCTCCGGACATTGGGACAAGTACAAGGACAACATGTATTTTACCGAAATCGATGAGACCGATTTTGCGCTGAAACCGATGAATTGCCCGGGAGGCATCCTGGTTTACAAACAAAATCTGCACAGTTACCGCGATCTGCCCCTGCGCATCGGAGAGATGGGACTGGTCCACCGGCACGAGATGTCAGGCGTTTTGCACGGCTTGATGAGAGTGCGTGCTTTTACCCAGGATGACGCTCATATCTTCATGCTGCCCGAACAAATTATTGCGGAAATCAAAGGCGTTATGAATCTGGTGGATTTGTTCTACAGTCAGTTTGGCTTTGCCTATCATGTTGAGCTGTCCACCCGGCCGGAAAATTCAATTGGCAGCCAGGAAGCCTGGGATTTGGCCACCGATGCTCTCCGGCAAGCGCTGGATGAAAGAAACATCGCCTACAAGGTCAATGAAGGGGATGGCGCCTTCTACGGACCGAAGATTGACTTCCATCTGCAGGATTCCCTGGATCGTACCTGGCAGTGCGGCACCATCCAATTGGATTTTCAGATGCCGGAGAGATTTGATCTGACCTATGTCGGAGAAGATGGAGAAAAACACCGTCCGGTCATGATCCATCGGGTTATCTACGGCAGCATGGAAAGGTTTATTGGGATTCTGACCGAGCATTATGCCGGCGCCTTTCCCACCTGGCTGGCACCCGTCCAGGTCAGAGTATTACCGATAACCGACCGCCAGCATGAATATGCCCGCAATGTTTTAACCGCTTTGAAAGCCGGCGGGATTCGGGCGGAGATCGATGACCGCAGCGAAAAAATCGGCTACAAGATCCGTGAAGGCCAGCTGCAGAAGATTCCTTATCTGCTGGTGCTGGGTGACAAGGAAATCGAAATGGACGGAGTTGCTGTGCGTCATCGCAAACAAGGCGATCTGGGCAGTCAGAAGCTGGACGATTTTATCGCCACGATCAAAGATGAAATCGCCAACCGGCACAACATTTAAACATATTGCCTTTTAGACGCTTCGGGAGCGGGTTTTTCAACCCGCTCTTTTTTGATGGATAGAGTAGAATTTATTATTGGTATGCAATGTATTGCCCGAGCAAGGGCATCGAAAAGAGAGAAAACGGAATGTTGTCTTGAATATATTGAAAGATGCGCATGAACAGCGTCGTCGCCTAATAATTCTATTATAAACAAGCTATCAAGATTTATGGGGGGGCGATTGCTTGGCAAATTTTACGATTGCTGAATTCATGGAAATGCTGGAGCCTCTTATTGCCAGTCCGTACATGGGGGTAGTTGTCGTCGATCGCAACGGTTTTATCACCGATATGAATCAAACTTACCTAAAACTGCTGGAAACAAGTCCGGAAGAGGTCATGGGCCAGTATATTCTGGATGTTCTGCCGAGCTCGGAACTGGCCGATAAATGGCAGAAATACCGTCATCACGCGTCTTCCCATCGTCAAAGACGGACAAATCATCGGTGCCATGGCCAAAAGTATTTTTTTGGATATGTCCGGAGCGCAGTTGCTCATTAAAAAATTGCAGGAAACGCAAAAAGAATTGAATATTTATAAAGAAGAAGTTCGTCAGAGCTACCAGGCACGATGGTATTTTGATGATTTGATCGGCAGTGATAATGAATTTATGAAAATCAAATCCCTGGCCTATCATCTTTCTAAAACAAGTTCCACGATTTTGATCACCGGTGAAAGCGGAACCGGCAAAGAGTTGTTTGCTCATGCCATTCATAATGCCAGCAATCGCTACCTGGCACCTTTTGTTCGTATTAACTGTGCTGCCCTGCCGGAGAGTCTGCTGGAAGCGGAACTGTTTGGCTATGAGGAGGGGGCCTTCACCGGCGCCAGAAAAGGCGGGAAACCAGGAAAGTTTGAGTTGGCCAACGGGGGAACGATTTTCCTCGATGAAATCGGGGACATGCCCTTAACGATGCAGACCAAACTGTTGTCGGTTCTGCAGGAACGAGTGGTGGAGCGGGTTGGGGGTACCCGCCTGATTACCACCAATGTAAGGGTGATCGCTGCTACCAATCGGGAATTGGAGAGCATGGTTTTTAACAAGGAATTTCGTCAGGATCTTTACTATCGTTTAAATGTGGTCAGGCTAAGAATTCCGCCATTACGCGAAAGAACCGCAGATATCCCGATTATCATCAATGAATTGATATACCGGATCAATAAACAACTGCACACCAACCTTTTTACTATTTCTGCCCGGGCAGTGCAGTTGCTGCAAAACTATTCCTGGCCCGGCAATGTCCGGGAGTTGGAAAACATTTTGGAAAGGGCAATCAATCTGGCTGACATGAATCATGATAAATTTCTTTCTTCAAGAAATTTTCCGTCAATCACAGAAAAATTGCCCGACAACAAACAGGAAAGCTATGTACCGATTGATGTAGCCATGGTAAAAGTTGCCCCTATGGACAAACACGGTTTTTTCAACCTGGGTACCAGCAGCTCCATCACTCCGTATCTTTGTGATGCAGCCAAAACCGTCATTGTCGAAGTCAACAGTTCTGTTCCCCAGTGTTTGGGCGGAGTGCGGGAAGCCCTGCATATTTCAGAAATAGATATTATCGTGGAAGGGGACAACAAACCCTTGATTCAGCTTCCGGAAACGCCCATCAGCGACATCGACAACCAGGTGGCCCAACTGGTGCTCAATGAAATCGAGGACGGGGCTTGTCTGCAGTTGGGCATAGGCGCGATGCCCAACGCCATCGGCTCGTTGATTGCGCAATCCGACTTGAAAGATCTGGGTGTGCACACCGAAATGATGGTCGATTCCTTTGTTGATATGTATGAAGCCGGCCGCATCACCGGCCGATTAAAGCAGGTTTACGCCAACAAGATCGTCTACACTTTTGCCATGGGAACCAACAAACTGTATGAATTCCTGGATGAAAACCCGATATGCGCCAAGTATCCGGTTGATTATACCAATGATCCTGTTATTATCGGCCAAAACAACAAGGTCGTAGCCATCAACAACGCGGTAGAAATCGATCTGTTCGGCCAGGCGTGTGCCGAATCTTCCGGACCCCGGCAGATTTCCGGAACCGGCGGGCAATTGGACTTTATCTTTGGCTCCTACCGGTCAGCCGGCGGCAAAGGATTTATTTGTCTGAGTTCCACCGTCAAAGGCAAGGATGGTCAGCTCGTATCGCGTATCAAGCCCGCCATCACGCCGGGCGGCATCATCACCGATCCGCGTACCATCAACTATTATGTAGTAACCGAATACGGCATTGCCATGCTCAAAGCCAAGACCACCTGGCAGCGGGCGGAAGCGCTGATCAATATCGCCCATCCCATGTTCCGTGATGAATTGATCAAAGATGCACAGAATATGAAAATCTGGGTTAAAACCAACAAGGATTCCTTTTAGGATTGGGCAGTGTAGTGTAAAATACAATGAATTGTAAAATGCCATCGTTTGCAAAAGACGATAGCAGGGCGGAAAACCAACACGACTATTTCTTCGGGCGGGTGCATTTACTTTGTATATTGACGAAGGCTATAATCATAAGGAGATAGTGCTTTAAATGGTTGCATTTTGCCAGATAGATATGCTATACTCATAAAGATGTTTTTTTAAGCAGAAGCCTTGCTTCTCACCCTGCAACCGGTTGTTCGCAGGGTTACCGTAAACAAGCAATGATGATTCGTGTACCAGTGCATGGGAATTGCTTGGCTATGGCATTCAGGAGCGGGTTTTTGTAACCCGCTCTTTTTTTAAGTTTATTTGGAGGTGAATTCATTATCAGTAAGGAATGGAGAGTCAACGAGGATATTCGGGTAAAGGAAGTCAGACTGGTCAGTGAAGATGGTGAACAGTTGGGTATTGTGCCGATTCGTGAAGCGCTGCAGATTGCCTTGGACAAGGGCGCAGATCTGGTGGAGGTGGCCCCTTCAGCCAAACCGCCGGTATGCAGAATCATGGACTATGGCAAATTCAAGTTTGAACAGAGCAAACGTGACAAGGATGCCCGCAAAAAGCAAAAAGTCATTACCATCAAAGAAGTCAAAATGCGTCCCAACATCGAAGATCATGATTTTGATGTCAAGACGAAAAATGCCCGCAAGTTTTTGACCTCCGGGGATAAAGTCAAGTTTACCATTATGTTCCGAGGAAGAGAGATCACACATCCTGAACTGGGAATGAAACTGTGCCAGAAATTTGCCGCAGATCTTGCTGACATTTCGACCATTGAAAAAATGCCCAAAGTGGAAGGCAAGAACATGGTAATGATTCTGTTGCCTAAAATAGAGAACAACGATTAAAGGAGGAAATTCATCATGCCCAAAATGAAGTCCCATCGAGCTGCTGCGAAACGGTTCAAGAAAACCGGCAGCGGGAAAATAAAGAGATCCAAAGCATATGCCAGTCATTTACTTGGTTCAAAATCCCCCAAGAGAAAGAGGAATCTGCGTAAAGCTGGTCTGGTAAGCACGGTCGAAGAAAAGAGAATTTCCAAACTGATTCCTTATAAATAGACGGAGGAGGAGCTAAGTCATGGCAAGAGTAAAAAGGGGTGTCACCACCCACAGAAGACATAAAAAAATATTGAAACTGGCCAAGGGTTATGTGGGCAGCAAGTCCAAGCTGTACCGGGTAGCCAACCAACAGGTCATGAAGTCCGGCAATTATGCCTATGCCCATCGCAAACTCAAGAAAAGAGATTTTCGGCAGTTATGGATCGCCCGTATCAATGCCGCAGCACGTGACAATGGTACAACTTACAGCCGTATGGTACATGGCCTGAAAGTAGCCGGCGTTGACATCAACCGTAAAGTCCTGGCTGATCTGGCGATCAGTGATCCCCAGGGATTCGCCGATCTGGCTGAACTTGCCAAGAAAAGTGTATAAGGCAACCCCCATATTAATGTATAAAAAAGTATGGCCTGCAAGCCATGCTTTTTTGTTTACCGCAAACAGAGTGTCAATCACGCTGCCTGTTTGCAGGCAGGAGAGGTGAAGAGAATGAAATTCATCAGTTCTTCCGAAAACCAGGTGATAAAACTGGCCCGCAGCCTGCACCTGAAAAAGTACCGGGATCAGGAAAACTTATTTCTGGCTGAAGGCCGGCGGTTGGTGGAAGAGGCGCTGGCTTTGCCGGATCGGATTGTAGCGCTTTTTATCAGAGAGGAATTGGCTGGTGAGTTTGCTGACCGGCAGGACTTTGCATGCTATGTCATTGACGACAAACTGCTCAAGCATATCAGTATGACCGAAACCCCGCAAGGCATGGCGGCAATTCTGCGCAAGCCTGATTGGAATCTGACCGCGCTGACTGCGGCAGACAGCTTTTTGGTGTTGTTGAATCACCTTGCCGATCCCGGCAACCTGGGCAGCATCATGCGCAGCTGCTGGGCGCTGGAGGTAGATGGGCTGCTTTTGACCCCGGATTGCGTCGATCCTTTCAATCCCAAAGTGGTTCGGTCCACCATGGGCGCCATCTTCCATCTTCCCCTGATCGAAGCGGTCTCTGACCGGCAGCTTGATGATCTGCAGGCGCATGGCTTCGAATTGATCGCCACCGGTTTGGAAAATGCAATGGATTATTATGACATCGATCTGCGGGGCAAGAAAATTCTGGTCCTGGGCAGTGAAGCCAGCGGGATTGATCCAGCGTTGCAACGTCGCTGCAGCCAGACTGCCAGAATCCCAATCAATCCCAGCGTTGATTCTTTGAATGTGGCTGCGGCCTGTGCTATAATAACAGCAGAAGCTTGGCGGCAAAGAAGAACCTAGTCCTTTTTGAGATCTTTCTGGAGAGAGTGAATAGCAGGAAATCATTACCTGTCGCAAGCAACGGAGGGTGGAACGGTTATGAGAGAACAAACTGAAAGTTTGTGGAGCCTTTTTGAAACTTCCGGTTGTATTATTTACTATCTTCTGTATAAAATGATGGCAACACAATAATTGCGAACGTGATGAACAGGACCAGTAATCTGCTGAAAACCTTCAGGGAGGCTGTATCAAAGACTGCGAGTACAGCCAGGGGAAAGCAGGTGAATTCACCTGGGAGCGGCAGACTGAACCATTAGTAGGTCTGCCCGTTGGCCAACGTTAATGGCCCGAAGTGAGCCGATGCCTCTGCATCGGTTAATCAGGGTGGTACCGCGGAATCAAGGCTTTCGTCCCTAGCGACGAAGGTCTTTTTTTATTACATATCAATTACATGGGAGGATGGGTCACATGATCGACAGACTTTTGCAGCTCAGGCAAGCAACCGAGGAAGCCGTGAAAAAAGTCAGTGATATCGAAGCCCTGAATGAAATCAAGGTAAAAGTACTGGGCCGGAAAGGCGAATTGACCAATCTGCTGCGCGGGCTGAAAGACCTGAGCGGGGATGCCAGGGTGGAAGCCGGCAAGACGGCCAACGAAATCAAGGCTATTCTTGAGAATCTGATCGAGGCCAGGACCAGCGACATTCGAGCCCGCGAATTGGAACGCACCCTGCTGGCGGAAAAAATCGATGTAAGTCTGCCCGGACTGCCGCTGCAGACGGGAGGACTTCATCCCATCAGTCAGGTGATCCGCGAGATCCAGATGATCTTTATCGGGATGGGCTTTACAGTAGCGGAAGGGCCGGAGATTGAAAGCGATTATTACAACTTTGCTGCCTTGAACGTGCCCAAGGATCATCCGGCCCGCGACATGCAGGATACATTTTATATCACCGAGGATATTCTGCTGCGCACCCATACGTCTCCGTGCCAGGTCAGGACCATGGAAAAAATGGCGCCGCAGCTGCCGGTGAAAATCGTCGTGCCCGGCAAGGTATATCGTAAAGATGACGACGCCACCCATTCGCCCATGTTCAACCAGATCGAAGGGCTGGTGGTCGACCAGGGGATTACCTTCGGCGACTTGAAGGGAACCCTGATGGCCTTTGCCAAACAAGTCTTCGGGGAGGACGTCAGGGTCCGTTATCGACCCAGCTTTTTTCCCTTCACTGAACCGAGTGCGGAAATGGATATCTCCTGTGTCATCTGCAAAGGAAAAGGCTGCCGGGTTTGCTCACATACCGGCTGGCTGGAAATTCTGGGTGCCGGCATGGTACATCCGCGGGTATTGCTCAACGGCGGGTACGACCCGGAAAAAGTATCAGGATTTGCGTTCGGGATGGGTATCGAGCGGGTCGCCATGCTGAAACACGGCATCAATGACCTGCGCCTGTTCTTTGACAATGATAAAAGATTTCTTACGCAGTTTTAAGGAGGTGGCATGATGGCAGTATCAATCAATTGGCTGAAACAATATGTAGACATTCCCTGGTCCCCCCAGGAATTGGCGCATCGGCTGACCATGGCCGGGATTGCGATTGAAGGCGTGGATGAGATAAACGGCGACAGTGTTCTGGAACTGGATTTGACCCCCAATCGCGGTGATTGTCTGGGCATGATCCATCTGGCCCGGGAAGTGGCGGCGCTGCAGCATCAGGAAATCAAGATCCCGCCGTTAAAAATCAGGGAAAACGGGGAAAAGATAGATGACTATATCAAAGTGGACATCGCCGATGCGGATTTGTGTCTGCGTTATGCAGCCCGGGTGATCAAAAATGTAAAAATCAAACCATCTCCGGAGTGGCTGCAGACCTGTCTGGTCAACAGCGGCATCCGTCCCATCAATAATGTGGTCGACATCACCAATTTCGTTATGCTGGAAACCAATCAGCCCTTGCATGCCTTTGACTACGATCTGCTCAGCCAGGCCAAGAGAATCCTGGTGCGCCGGGCCGAAGCAGAGGAAAAGATCGTGACGCTGGATGATGTGGAAAGAATGCTGGACAAGGAGATGCTGCTCATTACCGATGACGGCAGACCGGTGGCGCTGGCCGGCATCATGGGTGGACAGAATACGGAAATCAGCGATGATACGGTCAATGTTCTGTTGGAATCAGCTTGTTTTTATGGCGTCGGCATCCGCAAAACATCACGCAAACTGGCGCTGCGCAGTGATTCATCGATGCGCTTTGAAAAAGGTGCGGACGTCAATGGACTGATTTATGCCTTGAACCGGGCGGCGGACCTTATTCAGCAACTGGCGGAGGGGGAAGTGGTACAGGGCATTTGCGACTGCTATCCGGCTCCCCAGACCCTGCGGACGGTCGGACTGCGTCCCCGGCGGATCAACGCTTTGCTGGGCATCAACCTGACCACGGAGGAAATCAAAGGCTATATCCATGATCTAGGGTTTTCGCTGGAAGAAAAAGACGGTCAGTTGATGGTGGAGGTGCCCAGCTATCGTCCCGACATTGAGCTGGAAGCCGATTTAATTGAAGAAGTGGCCCGGCTGCACGGTTATGAACATATTCCGGCTACGTTTCCCGGTGCGGCTTCCCGGGGAGGACTGAGCCCCTATCAGCATTTCCGGGAAAAAATCCAGAACCTGATGGCCAGAACTTTTTATGAAGTCATTAATTACAGCTTTATCAGCCCGCGCTATTTTGACCTGCTCGGCTTGGCGGAAGACAATCGGCTGCGTCACACGGTGCAGGTGGCCAATCCCTTGTCGGAAGAGCAAAGCGTGATGCGTACTATGCTCCTGCCGGGGCTGTTGGAAACCGTCAGCCGCAATCTAGCCCGGAAAAACAGCAATTTGGCCTTTTTTGAACTCGGCAAGGTGTATTTCCCCGAGAAAGGTGAACAACTGCCCCGCGAGGAATTAAAACTCGGGGCAGTAGTGGCCGGACGGTTGGAGAGCAATTGGCTTAAACAAAATGTAGAAATGGATTTTTTCTATCTGAAAGGTATTTTGGAAAACTTCCTGTCCCAGCTGGGTATTGAAAACACTCAATTTAAGGATGTCGTCTTGGACGCTTATCATCCCGGTCGCTGTGCACGGATTCTTTGTCAAGGACAGGAACTGGGCGTCATTGGGGAAGTCCATCCGCTGGTGAGACAGAACTTTGACCTCAAACCGCGGGTTTGTGCTTTCGAATTGGATGTTGACCGCTTGTTTGATTTGTCCAGTCCCAAACATATGATGGAAAGCATCACCCGCTACCCGGCTGTGGAAAGAGATATTGCCCTGCTGCTGCGGGAAGAGATACAGTCCGATCAAATTGTCGAGGTGATTAAAAACAGCGGCGGGCCTCTTCTGCAGAAGGTCAGCTTGTTTGATGTCTATGCCGGTGACAGGCTGGAAGCAGGACATAAAAGTCTGGCCTATCGCATGGTGTTCCAATCTGGAGAACGCACTTTGACAGAAGCTGAAGTCACCCAGGTCATGGAGGCCATTGTCCATGCAATCAAAGACAAACTCGACGTGCGTCTGCGCTGATAAATCTCTTTACAAAAGCATATCTATTATGAAAAGGGGGATATTCTGCCGGGCAGTAGTGTCCCCCTTTTGGTCAATCGTGTATAATGTTCTGAAGGGAGGAGATAGGATTGTCCAAACTGTCAGCGAAAACAAACCAGATCAATGTGCTGGTCAAAGGACTGGGCAACATTACTGCGGCTGCAGGGATCTCTCTGGAAGCGCTCATTGCCGGATTGCAGCTGTCTCATGAGTTGCCGGTCGTAGCCGGGATTGTCAATAACCGCCTGCGGGATTTAAACTTCTTGCTGGATCGCGACTGCGAAGTGGAAATGGTCGAATTATATTCGGAAGCCGGTCTGAAAATTTATCGCCGCAGTGCTTCGTTCCTGTTGCTCAAAGCGTGCAAGGACCTGTTCCCTGAACGCCGTCTGATGATCAAACACACCCTGTCCAACGGCACCTACTGTGAGTTTCTGGATGAAACCATTAACAATGTTGAGGTTGAGCAGATTGCCAGGCGTATGCAAGAAATCGTGGAGGCGGATTTGCCCATTCAAAGAAAACGTCTGCCCAAACAGCAGGCCCAGGAACTGCTGGCCCGGCAGGGCAAACCAGATACGGTGAAAATCCTTGCCCACCGCGATAAAGAAGAAGTCCATATTTATGAATTGGACGGCTTTTATGAATATTTTTACGGTTACATGGTCAGCCATACCGGAGTCTTAAACAAATTCAAACTAATCTACTATCCGCCGGGACTGGTTTTGCAGACCCCGGAACCCAATGATCCTGATCTCAGTCAGCCTTTTCATGAACAAGGCAAACTGTTCCAGATTTACCAGGAAGCCAAAGCCTGGGCCGGGATGCTCAATACCTCCCATCTGGGCGCCTTGAATGATATTATTGAAAACGGCAAAATCGATGATTTAATCAGGGTCAACGAAGCCCTGCAGGAAAAAAAGATTGCCCAGATTGCTGATATGATTGTACACAATCCCGGGGTACGAGTAGTGCTCATTGCCGGTCCGTCTTCCTCCGGGAAAACCACCTTTGCTCAGCGTCTGCTGATCCAGTTGCGGGTCAATGGGTGCCGGCCGGTATCCATTTCCCTGGACAATTATTTTATCGATCAAAAACTGACCCCGCTGGATGAAAACGGGGAATATGATTTTGAAGCCATCGAAGCATTGAAGCTGGATTTGTTCAACGAGCATCTCACCCGCCTGGTTGAAGGAGAAGAGATCGAGATGCCCATCTATGACTTCAAGCAAGGCTGCTGCCTGGAGAAGGGCATAATGCTGAGCGTCCCGGCGGGAGAACCGATTATTATTGAAGGAATTCACGGCTTGAATGACCAGCTGACCTGGAGCATCCCCCGCGAACAAAAGTTTAAAATCTATGTCAGTGCCCTTACCCAACTCAACATTGATTATGCCAACCGCATTCCTACTACCGATTGCCGCTTGCTGAGGCGCATCATCCGCGACAGCCGGACTCGTGGTTATTCGGCCTTAAATACCATCAAACGCTGGCCTTCGGTGAGAAGGGGAGAGGAGAAACACATTTTTCCTTTCCAGGAGAATGCGGACATCATGTTCAACAGCTCCCTGGTCTATGAACTGGCCGCCCTGAAGCCGCTGGCCGAACCACTGTTAAAGGAAATCAGTGCGGATCACCGCGAATATACTGAAGCGCGGCGTTTGTTGAAATTCCTGAGCTATTTCCGCTCCATCGTCCCGGATCCGATCCCGCCCAACTCGATATTGCGCGAATTCGTAGGCGGCAGCTGGTTTGACGTCTAATCCACGCAAGTTGGGGACGGTTCTTGACTTGCGTATTTACTGTGGTTTTTGTCTGATGTTTATGTATTCGTTCCGCTTGGGGCCGGTCTTTTGACTGGCTATAGTTACAGTATCAGCGCGCATTTGTTACCTCGGGGTCTTGAGACAAATACGTAAGTCTCGTTTTTGGGTACGAATGTATTTATTAAACGGTAAGCGCTCTTTGCGTCGTTATGTTTAAGCACACGGCTGTTGCCTTGCCCCTTGGGCTGCACAAAAACATAAACCTCTGTGGAGGGGTAGCGATAAAAATCCCAAGTCAGCGCAAGTTTATACGATTTTCAGGCCGGGCAGCAGCCCGGCCATGGTTTGGCGGGCAGCTTCCATCTCCTCGGGCAGGGGGGGAGGAACTGTCAACAGCGGTGTACTTAGGCCCAACTGTTCCCACTTGGGCCTGCCCAGAGTGTGATAGGGCAGCAATTCTAGCCGTTCTACATTGGGCATCGATTTAATCAGGTCAGCCAGCCGGGCCAGATCCGCCGGGAGATTGCTGATCCCGGGGATGATTACATATCTGATCCAGACTGGCAGCTTGATACTGGTCAGATAACGGGCCAAGGCGAGGGGGCGCTGCGGCGATTGTCCGCAGATCTCACGGTGTTTATCGGGATCGGGATGTTTGATGGACAGCATCACCAAATCGGTTACCCCCATTAAAAATTTTACCTTCTCCAGCGCTGCAAAACCGCTGGTGTCGATTGCCCGATGGACATCCAGCTTCTTTAATTCCGCAAACAGAACTTCCAGAAAATCCGTCTGCAGCAGCGGTTCTCCGCCGGAAACCGTAACCCCCCCTCCGGATGCGCGAAAATAGGGAAGATAGTCTTTGATATCGGTCAGCAACCAGGCGAGGCTTTTAACCTGACCTTTACTCATGTGCCAGGTATCAGGATTGTGGCAAAAGGCACAGCGCAGCGGACAGCCCTGCATAAACAGCACATAGCGAATGCCGGGCCCGTCCAGCATACCCATGGTTTCGATGGAATGAAGATAGGCTTCATGTAGCATGTCTTACCCTCCAGATAAACGTCGTGGTCGCTGGCTAAAATCGGTGTAAACTCGTCAAAACGTTAAACGCAAGAACTCCATGTACCCCTGGCGCTCTTCATGGAGAATCGCGCATGCCGCCAATTCGCGGAGTGGTTACAATGCCGCATGGATCGTGCGGTTGATCACGTCCAGCTGCTGCTCTTTGCTCAGTTTAATGAAATTGACTGCATAGCCCGACACCCGGATGGTCAGCTGGGGATATTTTTCCGGATGCTGCATGGCATCTTCCAGGGTCGCCCGTTCCAGGACGTTGACATTGATATGATGGCCGCCTTGGGCGAAATATCCATCCAGTAAGGCAGAAAGCTTGCCGGGTCGTTCTGTCTCCTCTCGCCCCAGGCCGGCTGGAACGATAGAAAAAGTATAGGAGATGCCGTCCAGGGCATACCGATAAGGCAGTCGGGCTACCGAATTCATGGCAGCCAGGGCACCGCGCTTATCTCGCTGGTGCATGGGATTGGCACCGGGGGCGAAGGGTTCACCGGCTTTGCGTCCGTCCGGGGTGCTGCCGGTTTTTTTACCGTACACCACGTTGGAAGTGATGGTCAGAATCGACAAGGTTGGCTGTGCATTGCGGTAGGTGTGATGTTTTTTCAGTTCCTCGAGAAAGGTTTTCTGTACCTTGACGGCCAGTTCGTCGGCACGGGGATCATTATTGCCAAAGGCTGGGTATTCTCCTTCCACTTCATAGTCAATCGCCAAACCCTGCCGGTTGCGAATCACTTTAACCCGGGCATACTGGACCGCGGCCAGGGAATCGGCGACCACTGACAATCCGGCGATGCCAAACGCCATGGTGCGGTGCAGGGCAAGGTCATGCAGGGCAAATTCCAGCCTTTCATAGGCATATTTGTCGTGCATGTAATGAATAATGTTCATGGTATTGACATAAGTTTTGGCCAGCCAGGCCAGCACTTGTTCATAGCGCTCCCACAATTCATCAAAATCAAGGTGGTCGGCGGTGATCGGCTTGATGTTGGGTGCAACTTGCAAGCCCAGCAATTCATCCATCCCTCCGTTGATGGCATACAGCAGGGCTTTGGCCAGGTTGGCCCGGGCGCCGAAGAACTGCATTTGTCTGCCGATGCGCATGGCGGAAACGCAGCAGGCGATGCCATAATCATCTCCCCAGTAAGAACGCATCAGGTCATCATTTTCATACTGGATGGAGCTGCTGGCAATCGAAGTGCGGGTGCAAAAAATTTTAAAAGGGGCCGGCAGGTTGGCTGACCATAAAACCGTCATATTGGGCTCCGGTGCCGGGCCTAGATTCGCAAGGGTGTGCAGGAAACGAAAAGAGCTGCGGGTAACCAAGCTGCGTCCATCCACGCCCATGCCGCCGATGGCTTCCGTGACCCAAACCGGGTCGCCGGAGAATAATTCATTATACTCGGAAGTGCGCAGGAAGCGAACCAGGCGCAGCTTCATACAAAACTGGTCAACCAGTTCCTGGGCGAACTCTTCGTTGATGTCACCGCGCTGCAGATCACGCTGCAGATAAATGTCCAGGAAGGTTGATACCCGCCCCAGGCTCATGGCGGCGCCATTTTGCTCTTTGATTGAGCCCAGGTAGCCAAAATAGACAAATTGGCAGGCCTCCCGTGCGTTGCGGGCGGGGCGGGTAATGTCGAACCCGTAGGCGGCAGCCATTTCCGCCAGTTCTTTTAAGGCGGCGAGCTGTTCGGTGAGTTCTTCCCGCTGGCGGATTAATTCTTCGGTAAAATTGTCCCGCTCCAGGCCGGTCATCAGTTTTTGCCGGTCCTCCATCAGCCGATCCGTTCCATATAGGGCGATACGGCGGTAATCACCGATGATCCGGCCGCGTCCATAGGCATCCGGCAACCCGGTAATGATGCCGGCTTTGCGAGCCTGGCGTATTTCCTGGGTATAGGCGTCAAAAACCCCCTGATTATGGGTTTTGCGGTAATGGGTGAAAATCAGTTCGATTTCCGGATCGAGTTTGTAGCCATAGGCATCAACTGCCGAACGCACCATGCGTATGCCGCCGTTGGGCATGATGGATCGTTTTAAAGGTTCATCAGTCTGCAGGCCGACGATCAATTCCAGGTCACGATCAAGGTAACCGGGCGGGTGAGAGGTGATAGAGGAGACTGTTTTGGTATCAATCGAGTAAACCCCCTGACGGCAATGCTCCTCCTGCATTAAAGCTTTAACTTTTTCCCACAGCTGCAAGGTCCGCTGACTGGGTGGAGAGAGGAAATCGTCACCGTCGGTATAGGGGGTATAGTTTTTCTGGATGAAATCCTGTACGTCAATCTCCTCGTTCCAGGCACCCTTTTGAAAACCTTCCCATGCTGTATTTTCCATCTGTTTGCTCCTTTATGCGAAGTTTGCTGAGCGATTGCCAGCTTGTTTTTCTTGGCATGATCAGTTTTATTTTTTGTTTTGCCGGGTAATCGTATACCTAAAGGAGGATAAATCACTTGCAGACAGTTTCTTTTAATAAAAAAAAACAAATCCAGTCCAACCGGTGGTTTATAATTATTGCTTTTCAGTATAGGATTAACATATGAGCATTTTGCATTATTTATCGATTTACACAAGAGCATTGACAAAACACAGCCTGTACCCTTGCCGGTTTCTCAAATCCATTTCATATGGTTTACTAAAAAAGTTTTTATGCAAAACGCGCATATATCAATTAACAATGATTAAATCGTTTTAAGGAGCGGGTGGATATGGATGGAAAAATTCTGGTCGTGGATGATGAAGAGTCATTGGTCAGATTGATTGGTTATAACCTTGCCAAAGAAGGGTTTACCATTCTCGCTGCCGATGACGGCAATGTTGCCTGGCAAATGATCAGAGAGGAAAAACCTGATCTAATCGTGCTGGATCTGATGCTGCCCGGCAAGGACGGTTTGGAAATCTGCCGGGATTTGCGCCGGGAAGACAACGATACACCGATTCTGATGCTCACTGCCCGGGAAGAAGAAATCGACAAAGTCCTGGGTTTGGAACTGGGGGCGGATGACTATATGACCAAGCCCTTCAGTGTAAGGGAGCTGAATGCCCGGGTAAAGGCAATCCTGCGCCGCAACCGCGGGATGACAAAGCCGGTTCCGGAAACCAAGGAAACCCGCATCGGCGATTTTATCATTAAAGCAGATCAATATGAGATATACCATCAGGGACAACGGCTTGATCTGACATTAAAGGAATACGAACTGCTGGAAGTTCTGCTCAGAAACCACGAACGGGTATTGAAACGGGAGTATCTGCTGCAATTGTTATGGGACTATGCGGACGGCGTCAACACCCGGGTGCTGGATGTACATATCAGCAAATTGCGGGATAAAATCGAAAACGACCCCAAAATCCCCGTCTATATAAAAACGGTTCGCGGGGTGGGGTATAAATTTGAGGTGAATGATAATGTTTAAAAGTTTTCGCGGCAAATTGACCGGCAGCTATCTGCTGATTATCCTAATGCTGCTGCTAATCGGCGGCGCGATGACCTATTTTGGTTTTAAAGATTATTATTTGCATAATTTGCAGCAGCGTTTGACCCGGGAGGCCATGCTGATTGCTGATATCATCAAATATATGCAGCCCGAATCGGCAGCAACATATCATGAACTGTGTGCCACGGCAGCCCGTGACAGTGCGATGCGGGTCAGTATTATCGACCAGGACGGACAAGTACTGGGGGATTCGGATTACGATGCCAGTCAGCTGCAGACACATAAATCGAGACCCGAAGTCTATCAGGCCCTGCACGGTCAAACAGGTGTTGCCATACGCTACAGCGCCACGGAAAAAGTAAACATGCTGTATGTAGCCGTCCCTTTTGCACATCAGCAGCAGACCGGTGTGGTCAGACTGGCCATGCCGTTGTCAGATTTAGCCGCCATTAACCATAAGATTTTGATGATCATGCTGCTGGCGTTGTTCATATCAGCAGCGCTGGCACTTCTTCTGAGCCTCTATATGGCCAGCCGGATAGCAGGGCCCTTGGTTGAGATTACTGCAGCCACCCGTGATTTGTCCAGCGGCAACCTCCAACGCCGGATCAGCTGCTATGGTGATGACGAAATGGCCTATTTGGCCAGCGCTTTCAACGATATGTCGGGGAACCTGGAAAAAGGCATGATTGCCTTGAATGACATGAAAAATCGCTTTCAGACCTTGCTGGAGAACACGGTCAACGGGATCGTGCTGATAGATCCCGGCGGCATTGTCTCGTATGCCAACCCGGCTGCCCTGAAGCTGCTGCAGATTGCGGAAGTAATGATCGGCCGCAGCAAAACGGAAGTCATCAATCATTATGAATTGCTGGAAATGATCAGTCAAGTGGAAGCCGGGTGGCAGCCGTTACACAAAGAACTCGTCCTGCATCAATCCGGCGGCAAAACAGTCGAGGTCAACATTGTTCCGATTGGCGGAGATGAAAGGAGTCATCAGGGAGTCCTGGCGGTTTTAAATGACATCAGTGACCTGAAACGGATTGACCAGATACGCAAAGATTTCGTGGCCAACGTATCCCATGAACTCAAAACGCCTTTGGCTTCCATCAGTGGTTTTGCCGAGACACTAATGCATACAAGCGGAGAAGAGCAGGAAACCGTGCAGGAATTCAGTCGGATCATCTATGAGGAAGCCCAGCGCCTCAAGACCATGATTAATAGCTTGCTGGAACTGTCACGGCTGGAAGCGGAACAATCCGTGGTGGCCTTTCAGCCTACGGATGTTGATGCGGTCTTGCGCCAGGCCTTGCAGGTCATGCAGCATCAGAGCCGGACGCAAATGATCAACCTGGAATATCTTGCGCCTGCCGGCAAGCCAATGATAGAAAGTGACCCCGATTTAATCATGCAGGTTGTCAACAATCTGCTGGATAATGCGGTGAAATACAGTGCCCCCGGCGGGACGGTCAAACTGCAGCTGGAAGAGTCGGAAAGCCATATCATAATCAAAGTGATTGACAGCGGCGTGGGCATTCCCGAACCGGAACAGCAGCGCATCTTTGAAAGGTTTTACCGCGTGGACAAGGCCCGTTCGCGCAAAACCGGCGGCAGCGGTCTGGGATTGGCGATCGCCAAACACATATTGGAAAAGCTGGATGGATCAATTACCGTGATTAGCAAGCCGGGCGAAGGATCTGTTTTTGCAGTATGTTTGCCTAAATAAAAAATGTATTGCTGGTTGTAATAAAATTTAAAACATTCGCGCATATCATTCATAAACAGTATAATAATACTGTACGTATCAAGATACTTAATAAGGAGCGTGAATGTATGATTAACCGAGAACAGCTGCAGATGTGTACTTTACCCGAACTATTGAACCGTGCCGCAATGAAATTTGGCGAACGCCGCTGCCAGTGGTTTAAAGTGGCTCCGGGTTCGACCGAAACCGTTTCCCTGACCTTCGCCGAAGTAGGCATGAAAGTCCGCGATTTAACTGCCGGTCTGCTGTCCATGGGTATCAAGAAACAGGACCGGGCAGCCATTATGGCCTACAATTGCCCGCAATGGCTTTGGTCCGATTTTGCCATCCTCAGCAGCGGAGCAGTGACGGTTACGATTTATCCGTCTTTTTCCGTCCGTGAAATGGCCTATATCGTAAACAACTCAGGGTCGAGATTTATCTTTGTCAAGGACCAGGCCGGGGTGGATAAAGTTTATTCCGTTCTGAATGACATGCCTTCTCTGGAAAAAGTCATCGTGATGGAAGACGATTGTTCGCTGCCTGACCATGCGGCGTTCATCCATCTCAGCCAATTGCAGCAACTGGGACGCATTTACATGCACAAGAATCCCTATTGTTATGAAAAAGCCTGCGATGAAATAAAGCTCTGGGATATGGCCAGTATTATTTATACCTCCGGCACCACAGGTGATCCCAAAGGCGCGGTTCACACCCACTCAAGCTTCATGTATGCGGTCAATGCCGACAACAATATGTGGACCCGGAATGATTGCATGCTGGATGAATATGATGTCTTGCTTTCCTTCCTGCCATTGTCCCATACCTACGAAAGACAGTGCGGCCAAATGCAGTCCATCTGCTTGGGTGAAACCATTGCCTACGCCGAATCCCCCCAGACAGTGGTCGGCGATCTGCAACTGTTCAAACCCACCTGGTTCTGTTCCGTGCCGAGAATTTTCGAAAGAATCTACATGGCACTGCGGGATGCAGCTTCTGCAACCCCGGAAGGCAAGGCCGCTTTTGAAAAAGCCATGGAAATCGGCATCAAAGCGGTCGACTATGTCAGCGATGAGGAAGGCTTCATCGACATGGGGCTGGATGTCAACATGGCGGATCTGCTGCCGGAAGATCTGAAGAAAGAATACCAGTGGGCTGATCAGGCAGTATTCAGCAAAGCCAGATATATCCTGGGACCCAACTATAAAATGGCTTTTTCCGCCTCCGCCGGGCTTCCCCCCAACCTGTGCAAATCCTTAATGGCGATGGGCGTCAGAGTGTGCGAAGGCTATGGTCTGACTGAGACCATGAATGCAGTCAACTTCAGCAACTTAAAAGCGGTGTTGCCAGGTTCCATGGGACCGACCAATTACTATGCGGAAGAAAAAATTGCCGAGGATGGGGAACTGCTGGTCAGAGGACCCATGCTTTTCCAGGGTTATTACAACAATCCCCAGGCAACCGCCGAAGCATTTGACGAAGACGGTTTCTTCCATACCGGTGACATTGCAATAACAGTGCACAACAGCAAGCTGGGTGTGGATTATTACAGGATCATTGACCGCAAAAAGAGCATCATGGTGCTCGATACCGGCAAAAATGTTCCCCGCGCCAAAGTGGAAGGCAAGTTCTCCACTGCTCGTTATGTGGAACAAATCTGCGCTGTGGCGGATGAAAGAAAATATGTAGCTGCTATCGTGGTGCCCAAATTTGAAGTGGTTATTCCCTTGTTAAAGGCCAAGGGAGTAGCTTTCGATGAATCCAAGATTGTTTCCGTCGGCGAAGGCGCCGCCAAAGTCATCGTGCAGGTTGGCGACGATCTGGCCGGCAGTCCGGAGCTGCGGGCGCTGATCGATGAAGACATCGCCGAGGCCAACAAGGAACTGGAAAACTACGAGAGCATTAAAAAATATACCATCTCCAGCCGCCGTTTCCTGGAACCGCTTGAGGAAGTGACACCCACCCTGAAACTAAAGCCGCGCGTGATTCTGAAAAACTTCGCCGCGCAGGTGGAGGAAATGTATAAATAGAATCAGAACAGAGGCTGTTTGAAAAAGGCTGTCCGCTGCTGGACAGCCTTTTTTTATGGGTGTGCCTGACCGGACAGCAAGTGCTTTTATTCTTGCTGAAGTTAGGTTATAATAACATTATATGAAAGGAAGTGACGCGGCATGGATAACCATCTGACTCCGGCTCTGGAAGATTATTTGGAAATTATTTTGCGCCTGACAGAAGAAAACGGCAAAGCTACCATCACCGAAATTGCCAGTCGTCTTGGGATTGCCAAGCCCAGCGCCAACCAAGCCATCCATCATTTGCGAGCCGACGGTTTGGTTACCCAAGATCGTTACGGACCGGTTTATCTGACCGAAACAGGCCGACAGAAAGCAGAACAGGTTTGGCATCGTCACTTGATTATCAGAAGATATTTGCAGAATGTATTAAAGCTTTCCGCTGCGGTGGCGGAACGCGATGCCTGCATGATGGAACACGTTATCAGTACGGAAACACTGGCAGCAATGCTAAAAACACTTGACAGTAAAAACAAATTTTAATAAGCTTTTATTGCCAAGTTGATAATTTTTATCAAAACCCCGCAAGGGGTTTAAAAGTTCAATAAATGTTAGGTACTACTAACTGAAGAAAGGAGTTGACAACAATGGAAAAAATGATTTTAATTTCGATTATCACGCTGGCCTTGCTGTATATCATTACCAGAGTAAAAAAAAGAATAACGGGCTTGGTACAGGATGATTTCCAACTGGATTGCTCGTCTTGCGGAAGCTGCCGGAATAACAATTGTAAATCCAAAATCCAAATTGACAGAGAGGAGAGAGAAGGATGAGAACATTAAAAGACCTGCGGCCCGGAGAAAAAGGCAGGATTAAGATGGTCAAAGGCAACGGTCCCATTCGTAGAAGAATCATGGACATGGGATTGGTACCCGGCACGGAGCTGGTGATGGAACGTTATGCGCCGCTGGGCGATCCGATTGAAGTGAAAAATCATGGTTTTCATCTGAGTCTGCGGAAAGAAGAAGCCGATACCATTATTTTGGAATAGCAGACGAGGAGGAAAGAAAATGGAATATAAAAAACTGGTGATTGCGCTGGCCGGAAATCCAAATGCTGGCAAGACCACCATTTTTAACAATATCACCGGAAGCCGCCAGCATGTAGGAAATTATCCGGGGGTAACGGTAGAGAAAAAAGAAGGCAAAATCACATACCAGGGTTATGAGATAACCGTAATTGACTTGCCGGGAACCTATGGATTATCCGGTTATTCACCGGATGAACTGGTCAGCCGCAATGTGATTCTCAAAGAAAAACCGGATCTCATCGTCAATGTTGTAGACGCTTCCAACCTGGAACGCAATTTGTATCTCACCAGTCAGTTGAAGGAATTGGAAGTTCCTTTGCTGCTGGTTTTAAATATGGCCGATGTGGCTGAACAGTCCAACAAAATTGATTATACATTGCTGGCAACCTTGCTGGGCATACCGACCGTGAGAGCAGTGGGCAGCAAAAACGAAGGAACAGAAGAGATTTTGCAGCAAGCCTTAAGGAGCGTGGAAAACGAGCGCCAGTTTCCGGAAAGAGTTGTCCGTTACCGTCATGAAATCGAAGATGAATTGCTCTATTTACGAAAGCAGATGGGCGCAGCAGGTCAAAAAAAGCTGGAGATCGCCGCCAGTACCGAAAGCGGCTCTGCGGTTGCCTTGACGTATCCGAGCCGCTGGCTGGCGGTTAAACTCCTGGAAAATGATCGGGAAATCACTCAACTGATCGCCACAGTTCATCCCGAGATGCTGCCGGATATCCTTAAATCTCGGGAACGAATTCAAAATCTGATTGGCGATGATGCGGAAACCTGTCTGGTGGAAGACCGCTACGCATTCGTTCGCGGGGTATACCACGAAGCTTGTAAAGCCCATGCGATGGATCGATTGTCCGTGACCGAAAAGATTGACAGCGTTTTGTTGAATCGTGCGCTTGGGATACCAATATTTTTAGGGATCATGTGGCTGCTTTTCCAATTGACCTTTGCTCTGGGAGCCCCCCTTATGGACTGGATCGATGTCGGGGTATCCGCACTGGCCGGTTGGGTGTTGGCCCAAATGCCGGAAGGCCTGCTCAGTTCTTTGCTGGTGGACGGAATCATCGGCGGGGTTGGTGGGGTGTTGGTATTTCTTCCTAATATTGTACTGCTGTTTTTGGGAATTGCCTTACTGGAGAGCACCGGTTATATGTCCCGGGCAGCCTTTGTCATGGATGGCATCATGCACCGTGCCGGACTGCACGGAAAATCATTTGTGCCGATGCTGATTGGTTTCGGTTGTTCGGTACCCGCCATTATGGCAACCCGCACCCTGGAGAACCCGCGCGATCGTTTGGTGACCATGCTGGTTACCCCGTTAATGAGCTGCGGGGCTCGTTTGCCGGTATATACATTATTGATTGCTGCTTTCTTTAGCCCGCAGGCGGGGGGCAACGTGCTGTTTTCCTTGTACTTGATCGGTATTATACTGGCGATTGGCATGGCTCGAATTTTTCGTACTTATCTGCTCCCGGGTGAAACCGAGCCATTCGTTATGGAGTTGCCAATTTACCGGATGCCAACCCTGAAGTATCTGTTGATTCACATGTGGGAGAGAACCTGGCTTTATTTGCAAAAAGCCGGTACCCTGATTCTGGCGATGTCCATTCTTATGTGGGGATTGTTTACCTTCCCCCTGACCAATGCCCAGGAAAACCAATTCGCTGATGCCACGCAGCAATTGGAGAGCAGTTATGCCGGCAAAGTCGGCAAGGCGATTGAGCCGCTGATAAAACCGCTGGGTTTTGACTGGAAAACCGGTGTGGCGCTGGTGAGCGGGTTGGGTGCCAAGGAAATTGTAGTAAGCACGATGGGAACCTTGTACAGTATTACTGACAGCGATGTGCTGGCGGAAGAAGAGGACCATGCGGTGCAGAGCTTTGCCCAGAGAGTCAGGGAACAATCAGGGTTTACCCCGCTGGTTGCTTATGTGCTGATGTTGTTCACGCTGATCTATGTTCCCTGTCTGGCGACCATCGCGGTCATCAAGCGAGAAACCAACGGCTGGAAATGGCCGCTATTTACCGTGGGTTATACGATCGTTTTGGCCTGGGTGGTTTCCTTTGTGGTCTATCGGGCCGGACTTTGGCTGGGGATCGGGATATAGATGTTTCACGTGAAACATTGTTGATGCAAGTTGCTTTTTTCCTGGAAGATTTATTGCTCTTTATCACCAGCATGTAACCAATTCTGTCAGTGCTTCATAAAATGAGACATGTGCAAATCATTTTCCCTGGTCGAATTTATGATAACGGGAAGCAAAGCATGAATATTTTAGGAGGCTTGCAGATGGATAAACTGATTCCGTTGCATCGTCTGGCACTGGGAACTTGCGGGAAAGTAAGTCAATTGACGGCGAATGGCAATACCCGAAGGAGAATGCTGGATTTGGGTTTCATCTGCGGCACGCGGGTGCAAGCTTTGCAAAAAAGTCCCTCCGGTGACCCGGTTGCCTATGAGATTCGCGGTGCGGTCATCGCCCTTCGCGCTGATGAAGCCTCCCAAATCCTGGTGGAAGTCTTTTAAAGCCGACAAGCTGAGGATCATAAACGTGAATCACAGACAAATGTTCAGCCAACCAAGAGATACGGATCGCACAGACTGTCAAGAGGAAGCTCTCGTAGTAGCGCTGGTCGGTAATCCTAATACAGGCAAAAGTACGGTGTTTAACCGCTTGACCGGGCTCAAACAGCATACCGGCAACTGGCCGGGCAAGACGGTTGCCAATGCACGGGGGAGCTATCTTTATCAAATGCAAAGATTCGTGCTCGTCGATTTGCCGGGAACGTACTCTCTGGCGGCCAACTCGGCTGACGAAGAAGTCACCCGGGATTTTCTTTGTTCAGGAGAAGCAAGGGTAGCGGTGGTAGTTGTCGATGCCACCTGTCTGGCCAGAAATCTGCATCTGGTGTTGCAGGTACTGGAAATGACGGAGCAGGTTGTGCTGTGTGTGAATCTGCTGGATGAAGCCGAGCGCAAACAAATTCAGCTGGACTTGCCGGCACTGGCGAATATCCTTGGTGTGCCGGTGATCGGGACCAATGCCCGCAACGGAATGGGACTGGATGCTCTGAAAAATGCTGTCTGGCAGGTGGCAAGCGGCACATTGCCAACCAGACCTTTGCGGGTGAAATATGGAGCAGCGGTGGAAAAAGGGCTTGCCCTGCTTATTCCTGCCATGGAGGGGATGGTGGAGGGGAAGATAAAATGCCGCTGGCATGCCCTGCAGTTGCTTGACAGGGCTTGGGAAAGGGAAGAAGGGGCAGCACAGTTTCCCTTTTTAAGGATGGGTGACAGTCAAAAGCTTTTCCCTGTTCTGGCCTTAACCGGACAGATGTTGCGGGAAGAATACACCGATGATCACAGCCTGCGCGATCATATTGTTACTTGCATTGTGGCCCGGGCTGAGGAGATTGCGCAAAATGTAACGCGGTATGGAAAAGAGGATTATAACAGTACAGATCGCAGAATCGACCGGATTCTGACCTCCCGGGCGGGGGGGATTCCAGTTATGCTGGTGCTGTTGGGGATCATCTTCTGGATTACCGTCAAGGGAGCCAACTTTCCCTCCCAATGGCTGGCGATGGGATTCTTCTGGGGACAGGAGCGCTTGACCCAGATCTTTTTATCTGCCGGCTGGCCGGAGTGGCTGTACGGGCTGTTGGTTTTGGGAATGTACCGGACCCTGGCCTGGGTCGTATCGGTTATGCTGCCGCCCATGGCCATTTTTTTCCCTTTGTTTACCTTGTTGGAAGATCTGGGATACCTGCCGCGCATTGCCTTTAATCTGGATAATTATTTTAAGCGCGCCTGTGCGCACGGTAAACAGGCCCTCACCATGTGTATGGGATTCGGATGCAATGCGGCTGGGGTAATTGCCTGCCGCATTATTGATTCGCCCCGGGAACGACTTATTGCTATTATTACCAACAATTTTGTACCCTGCAACGGGCGCTTTCCCACCTTAATTGCTTTGGCTACCGTTTTCATCGCCGGCGGACTGGGAGGCACCGGCCAATCATTGGTGGCTGTGCTGAGTATCCTGGCGGTCATTGTTTTGGCAGTGGTGATTACCCTTGTGGTATCCAAACTATTGTCGCAGACGATATTGCAAGGCATGCCTTCCTCTTTTGCCCTGGAACTTCCTCCTTACCGCAAACCACAGATCGGCAGAATTATTATCCGTTCACTCTATGATCGGACTCTGTTCGTGCTGGCCCGGGCCTTGGTGGTGGCCGCACCGGCGGGCATGATGATTTGGGTTTTTGCCAATATAAATATTGGCTCTCTCAGCATTTTACAGCACGGGGCCAATTTTCTGGCGCCCTTTGCCCATTTAATGGGGCTTGATGGATTTATTCTCATGGCTTTTATTCTGGGTTTGCCTGCCAACGAGATCGTTCTTCCCATTCTGGCGATGAGCTATCTTTCCGCTGGTCAGATGATGGAAATCATCAGTTTGCAAGCCTTGCGGGATCTCTTTGTCAGCAACGGGTGGACCTGGCTGACGGCAGTATGTACGATGCTGCTGTGTCTGAACCATTTTCCCTGCGGCACAACCCTGTTGACCATCCGCAAGGAAACCGGCAGTTTCAAATGGACGCTGGTGACCTTTGCAATAACAACCGCTGCCGGAATTATTCTTTGTTTGCTGGTTGCCCAGAGTGCTCGCTGGCTGGGACTGGTGTAAATGGTTGGTCTTGCAGGAGCCGGAGAAGGTTTGCCAAAAACTGTTCCCGCCCTGTTTGCATGCTATCCCAGCGTTCCCGGGTATCCCTTGAAAGTACGGCCGCGGCATCGGTCCCGGCAAATTCACTTAATTCATTTTCATACAATACTGACCAGTGATCAATCATTGTTGGGTTTACTTCCAGATGGAACTGCAGCGCCCAGATATGATCGTTGTACAAAAAGGCCTGATTGCGGCATACTGTGCTGGTAGCCAGAAGGACTGCTCCCGTTGGCAGGGAGAAGGTATCCCCGTGCCATTGAAAAACCGGTAACTCGTCCGGCAGCCCCAAGAACAGCGGACTGGATTTTCCTTCACCAAGAATAGAGATGTGTGACCAGCCGATTTCTTTTTCCGGGTTGGGACAAACCTCGGCTCCCAAGGCGCGCGCAATGATTTGTCCACCCAGACAAATGCCCACGGTGGGAAGATTATTCGTGGCAGCTTCGCGGACCAGTTCCTCAACTTTATAAAGATAAGGGTAGATGTTTTCCTCATAAGCACCCATGGGCCCTCCCAGGATGATAAATGCCTGATAGCCGGCAAGATTGTCCGGCAAGCTGACGCCAGCCATGTCCATACAACGGATGTCCAGTTCCCAGCCGCGCGCCATGAGGGGATCATGGAATAATCCAAGGCCTTCCGCCGATACATGCTGTATCACCAGTAATCGCATCTGATATATCCTCCTTCTATCGAAACAAATCCAGGGTAACGATGCGAGAATCCGGACAAAAATGATAGAACCTCTGCATTACCCGGACACTTTGCTTAGTTTGGGTCTGGGCTTGGTTTGCCTAGCTGTATCCTGATTATACTCCATAAGCTACCGCCTACTACAGTCCGCCGCCGATGTATCATGTATACTCAAAATCGCGCTCCAAGCGCCGGGCTGGCAAGAGACTGCAAGGCAGATTTTGCTGCTTCTACTGCTGTGGCACGGGTAGAATGGCGACACAATTGGATGCAACGCTTGATGAGTGCTTACTTGCAACTGGCCGTTTTTATTTTCTGGGTGATGCGGTATTAATGATAAGCTGCCGAACGCTTTTACACAAAATTTACAATTGCTGCAGTTGATTTTAATACTCCCCATGATGACAGTTAACAATCGGTTGATATGCTGTGAATGAAGAAAAAAATCGATGTAACAAAGGGAGGATTATTGAGATGAAAAAGAATTTTGGCAGGATTGTTTTAACCGGGATTCTGGTACTGGCGCTGCTGGTTGTGACCGGCTGCGGCAAGAGCAATGACGCAGGAGAGCAAGGCAGCGACAGCGGGAAACTGTCCGGAACGATTACCGTAGCCGGGTCCACTTCCGTGCAGCCGTTTAGTGAAGTGCTGGCGGAAGAGTTTCAAGCTGTCAACACCGGTGTGACAGTCAATGTGCAGGGGGGCGGTTCCAGTCAGGGCGTAGAGGCTGTTATCTCCGGAGCAGCCCAAATCGGAGCAGCATCCCGCGATCTCAAGGATGAGGAAAAAGCCAGGGCCAATCTGTTGGTTACCCCGATTGCGCTGGACGGTGTAGCCGTCGTTGTGAATCCGGCCAACAAAGTCAGCGCACTTACCGCCGAAGATATCAAGAATATTTACATTGGCAACATTAAAAACTGGCAGGAACTGGGCGGAGAAGATGCTCCCATAACCATCATTTCCCGGGAAGAAGGTTCGGGTACCAGAGACGCTTTTAGTGAGATCGTTTTAAACAAAGAAGATATCGTGAAAGATGCCATCATCCAGAATTCCACGGGAGCAGTAAAAACCGGCGTGGCTGGCGACAAGAATGCCATCGGATATATTTCCATGGCCAAGGTTGATCAAGCTGTTAAAGCTTTGCGTGTAGATGGTGTGGAAGCCAATGAAGCCAATGTAAAAAACGGCAGCTACAAAGTGCAAAGACCGTTTATTTACATCACCAACGGTGAACCGCAGGGATTAAGCAAAGCTTTTATAGAATATGTTCTCAGCGATGAAGGACAAAGTATCATCAGTGAAGAGGGTGCGTTTTCGATTCAATAGCCAGGCAGGTTGAATATTCACAACCTGCCGCCGGAGACAACCACAAGTTGTCTCCCTTTGGCAATGATCCTGAATGAAAGTGAGATAAAGCGATGGAAGAAGCATTGCAAAACCAAAAAATTAATATATTGGCTCCAACCAACCAGCTAAGCGCAAATCATTCCCACAGCAGGCGACGCCGTGGGGAAAAAGCCATCGAAAAAATACTGGTGCTCTGTGCCGCCATATTTATTCTGGCCATATTTCTCATCACTTTGTTTATCTTTGCCAAAGGAATGCCGCTGATTGCCAAAATCGGGCTGGGAGATTTCTTGTTTAACACCCAATGGAGTCCGACCAAGGGGATGTATGGTATTGGCAGCATGTTTATCGGTTCCGTTTTGATTACCTTGGGGGCTTTAATCTGGACAGTACCGCTGGGGCTGAGCACGGCCATCCTGATGGCGGAGATTGCGCCGCCGCGAATCGGCACGATCCTGGGCAATTTGATCAATCTGCTGGCAGGCATACCTTCGGTTGTTTACGGATTTATCGGCTTGATTGTGATTGTTCCCTTTATTCGTGAAAATTTGGGCGGCAACGGTAT
The DNA here is from genome assembly GCA_035447945.1 of Syntrophomonas sp. Taxonomy (GTDB): domain Bacteria; phylum Bacillota; class Syntrophomonadia; order Syntrophomonadales; family Syntrophomonadaceae; genus Syntrophomonas_B. The sequence continues at coordinate 1,219 of DAOTHZ010000011.1, read as the reverse complement.
GAGTTTGCTGGCCGGAGCGATTATTTTGGGAATTATGATCTTGCCCACCCTCATCAATATTTCCCGTGATTCACTGCTGGCCGTGCCGCGGGAATATAAAGAAGGATCGTTGGCGCTGGGAGCGTCGCATTTTCAAACCATCAGCAGAGTCATGGTGCCGGCAGCCAAATCAGGAATTATTACCGCGGTCGTATTGGGAATGGGCAGAGCCATCGGAGAAACCATGGCTGTGGTTATGGTAACCGGCAATGCGGCGATCATCCCCGGCAGCATCCTTGAACCGGTGCGTACCATGACCAGCAATATTGTTCTGGAGATGGGCTATGCCAGCGGTGATCATCAGACTGCCTTGTTTGCTACAGGGATGGTATTGTTTGTTTTTATCGTCATTCTGAATTTAAGTATCAATTTATTCGCCAAAGGAGGACAGGGCATTGGACGTAACTAAGCAAAAAGATAAAATCATCTATGCTTTGTTCTGGCTGTCGGGACTCATTATCGTAGCGATTTTGGTCAGTATCATTGGTTACGTGATGGTGAAAGGCATTTCCTCCATCAGCCTTGCGTTCTTATTGGAGGCGCCCCGTCGCGCCGGCGCCCAGGGAGGGATATCCACCACCATTGCAGGGACAGTCTATCTTACCGTACTGGCTTTGCTTATCGCTGTACCGATCGGGGTGGGCGCAGCCGTCTATCTGGAAGAATATGCTCACAGTCAGAGCAAATTCGCTTCTATCGTCAATCTCACCGCCGAAACCCTGGCCGGCATTCCTTCCATTGTGTTTGGACTGTTCGGCTTCGTCTTCCTGGTCATTTTTCTCGATTTGGGCTGGTCATTGTTGTCCGGGAGCATCACTGTGGCGATCATGATTTTGCCGACGATTACCCGAACTGCCCAGGAAGCGATCCTGACTCTGCCGCGTGAATATCGTGAAAACAGTCTGGCGCTGGGGGCCAGCAAATGGCAGACGATTTGGAAAGTGATTTTGCCCTTTGCCTTACCGGGCATCGTCACCGGCATCATTTTATCGATCGGCCGCGCTATTGGTGAAACCGCAGCCCTGATCCTGACGGCCGGCAGTTCGCTGGGAATGCCGATGTCAGTCTTTGATCCGGCCCGCACCATGTCGGTCCATCTGTACATGTTGGCCATGGAGGGTATATCCATGGATAGAGCCTTTGGGACCGCTTTCTTGATCATCATTCTGATTCTGATCAT
>DAOTHZ010000010.1:0-37745 GCA_035447945.1 Syntrophomonas sp. | reverse complement strand
ACTTCCTTGCCTCTTACCTTGTTTTTTTCATTGTCCATCTTTACGCCCAGATAATCCATATCTGCACAGATAGCCTCGCGTACGTCATAGCCGTTCTCCCCTACGCCGGCGGTAAAGACCAGGCAATCGCAGCCATTTAATTTGGCCATGTAGTTGCCGATGTAGCCTTTGACCTGATTGTAGTAGACCTGTAAAGCGATTTTGGCTCTTTCATTGCCTGAGCCGGCTGCTTCCAGCACATCCCGCAGATCATTGGAAACGCCGGACAGTCCCAACATTCCCGATTTTTTATTGAAATAGTTGTTGGCTTCAGCTGTGTCCATACCCAGTTTGTCCATCAGGAACCAAACGATGGCGGGATCGATATCTCCGGAGCGGGTGCCCATGACCAATCCTTCCAGCGGCGTAAAGCCCATGGAAGTATCCACCACTTTGCCGTCTTTAATGGCTGCCATACTGCCGCCATTGCCCAGATGAAGGGTAACGATCTTGCAATCTTCATAAGGCTTGCCCAACATGTCTGCAGCCCGGTGGGCTACATAGTAATGGGATGTCCCGTGGAAACCGTATCTGCGGACCTTGAATTTCTCATAAACTTCATAGGGCAGCGCATACAGATAGTTTTCGGCTTGCATGGTCTGATGAAAAGCGGTATCAAAAACAGCCACATGCGCTACATTGGGCATTAATTCCTGGCAAGCTTCGATTCCCATCAGATTCGGGGGGTTGTGCAGCGGAGCGATTTCGAAACAATCCTTGATGACCTTTTTAACGGCATCATCGATTACTACGGAATCGGCAAAGGACTCGCCGCCATGTACGACCCGGTGGCCGACTGCACCAATTTCAGCCATGTCAGAGATGACACCGTATTCACTGTTGGCCAGAACTTCCAGCACCAATTTCATCCCTGCAGTGTGATCGGGCAGATCCTTTTTAATGATAACTTCATCCTTGCCGGTTGGCTTGTGTTCCAATGTCGTTCCCGGAATCCCTACTCTGTCGACCAGACCCTTGGCCAGTACAGACTCGTCTTCCATATTGAATACCTGATACTTGATTGACGAACTCCCGGCATTTACCACTAATACCTTCATGAATGTTCTTCCTCCTCGTTATTTTAATTTCATGGATTCATTGATTTATGACTGCATTACGACCATGGCTACGGTATTGATGACGTCTTCCACGCTGCAGCCTCTGGAAAGATCATTAACCGGTTTGGCCATCCCTTGGAGAATCGGCCCGATGGCTTCAGCTTTGGCAAGTCTCTGCACCAGTTTATAACCGATATTGCCGGCCTGAAGATCCGGGAAGACCAGTACGTTACATTGTCCGGCCACCAAACTGCCAGGCGCTTTAGAGGAGCCAACTTTGGGAACCATGGCTGCATCGGCTTGCAATTCACCATCAACCGCCAGTTCGGGGAATCTCTCTTTGGCAATCCTGGTAGCTTCCACTACTTTGTCGACCACTTCGTGATCAGCACTGCCTTTGGTGGAGAAAGACAACATACCGATTTTGGGTTCTTTCATCCCGCACAGATTCACCGCCGTCTGGGCAGATGTCTTGGCAAATTCAGCCAGTTGAGCAGCGGTAGGCATGGGGGTTACGGCGCAATCAGCAAAAACAAAAATGCCTTTATCGCCAAATTCTGAATTGGGTACGATCATGATAAAAGATCCGGAAACCGCTGAAATACCAGGAGCAGTCTTAATTATCTGCAACGCTGGTCTCAACACGTTGCCGGTGGTGTTTTCCGCGCCGGCAACTTCGCCGTCCGCCTTACCCATTTGTACCATCATGGAAGCAAAGAAAAGCGGATCCTGCATGGTGGCTTTGGCTTTGTCCATGTCAACCCCTTTGCTTTTGCGCATTTCATAAAAAGCCTGGACAAAATCATCAAAATACGGTGCTTTAACCGGGTCAATAATGACAGCTCCGGAGATATCAGCACCGGCCTTGCTGGCAGCAGCTTTTACATCGCTTTCATTGCCTAACAGAATCGGGTTGGCGATTTTTCCGTCACAAATCCCTTTGACGGCCAGCAGTGTTCTTTCCTCTGTGCCTTCCGGCAGAACGACTGTTTTACCCTTTTTGGAAGCTTTCTCTTTAATCTCGGCTAATAAACTCATCCTTCATCCTCCCTATTCATACCGTTCGTTATTGGAATACTTTGAATAAAATTTTACCATAAAGCCTTTGATAAATGAATTTATAAGTGGTAAATTTATGTAACCCCCTGGTTTGAAAAACCCGTCACCACAAATCGAGTCCGCCTTATGGAACGCAGCAGGCAGAACGATCACTTATCAAAAGAGCTTTATTGCTTTGTGAATTGCGGACCGAAAGCAAAAGGAGTATGTACATGACGGCACTTGGTATCATTGCTGAATTTAATCCTTTTCACAACGGTCACTTGCATTTGTTGCAGGCGGCTAAAAAAGCTGTCCCCGACGCTCCGATTGTTTGTGTCATGAGCGGCAATTTCCTGCAACGGGGCGAGGCTGCCTGGTGCAGCAAATGGTCTCGAGCTGCCATGGCGCTGCACGCAGGTGCAGACCTGATCCTTGAATTGCCGGTTTGTTTCGCGGTCCGCAGTGCCTATTATTTTGCCCGCGGTGCCATCCAACTGTTGGCACAGACCGGAATTATTACTCATCTGGTTTTTGGCAGCGAGAGCGGCAATCTTAATGAACTGCAGAAAATATCTGCTGTAATCAGCAACGAAAGTCCCGAATATCAAATGATTCTCAAACAACATCTGTCCCGGGGCTACAGCTTTGCGCGGGCTCGTTCGCTCACCCTGCAGAAGATAATCGATAACCCCCAATTAAACGATTTGCTGTTGCAACCCAACAACATCCTGGCACTGGAATACCTGCGTGTGTTAAACGAACTCCATTCTTCCATCATAGCGCTTACATTTCCCCGTCAGGGAACCGGCTATCACAGCAACAAACTCTCCGACTGGGCCAGTGCCAGTGCCATTCGTGCGGCTCTGGACAAAGAACAGAACCTGGCTGCAATTGCCTCTTCCGTCCCCCCTTATACGCTGCAAATTCTGGCCGAAGAAATTTCCCACGGCCGCGCACCTATTGAAGCAGAACCCCTGCACCAGAGTATCCTGCTCAAACTGCGTCTCTCCTCCGCAGCAAAATTGGCAGATATTTATGAAGTCGAAGAAGGTTTGGAAAACCGCATTGTTAAAGCTGCCCTACAATCCGTCAACCTTGCAGAACTCAAACAGAAAATCAAGAGTAAACGTTTTTCCCAGAGTCGTATCAACCGTATTCTTCTATATTGCCTGTGGGAGCTTGATAAAGCGCAAATCATTCGCTTTGACGAATGTGGTCCACAATATCTGCACGTTTTAGGATTTTCGCCATCGGGACAGAAAATCCTGCAAGAAATTAAATCCCAAACAGATTTGCCAATTTTTTCACGCGGCAGTGATTTTAAAAAAGCCTGTCGTCAAACCAACCAACCGATGCTGACGGAAATGCTCGCGCTTGACAGGCAGGCTTCCGATGTTTATTCCTTGTTGTATCCTGATCCGGCCGTGCGCACAGGCGGTCTTGATTTTACCACCTCTCCAGTCAGGATTTGAAACTGTCCGTCAGTTGCTTGATTTCTTCGACTTTGGCAAGAGCTGCGGCTCTTCCCAGTGCAATGATGTCCTTGGAACATTCGAAATCCCGGGAAGCAAAATTGCCCACCGCTGGTTGTATTAATACGTTGGCCTGGGAACCAATGAGGCTAAAATGATACTTTTGCATGATGTCCAGTGATGTCATTATGACATCCAGGGTATTCTTGATGGTCACTTTTTTATCCGGCCCAAAAGTGACATCCACTGCAATAATAATATCCGCGCCCCGATCTTTGGCTACTTCCACCGGCAATCGATCAATCACTGCTCCATCCACCAAAACCATCCCTTCCTTGCGCACCGGTGTGAAAACACCGGGAATGGAGATACTGGCCCGTACGGCTTCTCTAACCGGCCCCTGATCCAGGACAACCCTTGCTCCGGTGATAAGATCAGTCGCAACAGCCACCACCGGCGGGTCCAATTGATCAAAGCTCTTGTTCTTGGTCAGCAAGGTTAAAAATGCATCGATCCGCTTGCCGGCAACAAAACCATAACGGGGTACCTGCACATCAATCATCAGGTTGGGATTCATACATTCCAACATTTTTTCCAGCATGTAAAGGTCAGCACCGCTGGCATAAATTGCTCCTACCATCGCCCCCATGCTGCTGCCAACAATGAAATCAACCTTGATCCCTTTCTCTCGGAAAACCTGCAGCACACCAATATGCGCCAGTCCGCGTGCGCTGCCGGCCCCCAGCACCAGTCCGACGACCGGTTTGCTGTTTTCCATTTGCAACTGCCCCCTTATTCTAAGGAACCTTACATCCTTCATATATATAGAATAAAACGTGAACGGAGTCTGATGGAGTGAGCAATGTCCGCTTCCCTTTGTCTGTCATTATAATACTGACCGGTACATTTTTTATGATCATTCATCCGCAGGCAACCGTACAGGCCGCCTCCCAGGGATTGTTGCTGTGGTATTCAATCGTTCTTCCGGCCCTGCTGCCTTTTTTTATTGTAGCCGAATTACTGGTAAAAATTCGTTTTGTTAATTTTATGGGGGTACTGATGGAACCGGTTATGCATCCCCTGTTTCGCTTGCCGGGTTGCAGTGCACTGGTGGTGGTTTTGGGATTCACTTCCGGCTTTCCGGTGGGGGCAGTGCTGACCAGAAAACTGTATGATCAGCAGCAGCTAAGCACGGAAGAAGCTGAAAGACTCCTTGTTTTCACCAACAATGCCAGCCCTCTGTTTATTCTTGGGGCGGTAGGAATCGGTTTGTTGAGCAACCCGGCGGCCGGTTACCTGCTGGCCTTCTCCCAATATCTTTCCAACTTGTTGCTGGGTATTTTGCTGCGGTTCAAAGCACCCCGATCTGCGCCTCCCATCCCTCCCGGGGGTTCTGGTTGGAAAGCCGCCTGCCAGGCAAGTCTCTTTGACAACGGAGAGCGTTCCGGTTTCGCCGGTATGCTGGGTGATGCCATTCGCGACAGTCTGGGCAATGTGATGGCGGTAGGAGGTTTTATCGTTGTATTTTCCGTGCTTACCCATATGTTGAGCCAGTGGGGGTTGCTGGAGGTTATGGCAGGACTGCTCTTTTCCTTGCTAAATATTTTTCCTCTGGATTATGCCCAGGTTTACGGTTTATGCATGGGTATTTTTGAAATGACCCTGGGTGCCAAAACGGCAGCAATCATTGTTCCTGGCAACATGCTGGCGGTTTTGCTGGTCTTGAGCGCCATACTTGCGTTCAGCGGCATCTCAGTCATCGCCCAGGTGATGAGTATAATGGCTGGAACATCGATTCGTCTGTCTTTTTATTTGCTGTCACGTTTGCTGCAGATGGCAATGGCCTGCAGCATAACCTTTCTGGCTTATCGCCTGGCCTTGCTGACCGGCATGGCCGGCATTCAGGTCCAGGCGATCCCTTATCACAAGGTTTTATATGCATTTGATGCCTGGACCTGGTCACTCTATTCCCTGCTGGCGGCTTTTATCATAATCGCCGTTTTGCTGTGCATGGCGACAGGCAGGCAGCATCAATAATCGTTGCTGCGAAGCCCTTCTCTGATATCATCCCGGCCTTGAAGCACCGCTTCCAACCCTTTGCGCAAAACGATCTCCATGTGAGAGAGAACACCATCGGCATACTCATCAGCATCCCGGCGGATCTGGGCAGCAATCTGTTCACTTTGAGCAATGATTTCCTCAGCAGCGCCGCGGGCACTTCTGGTAATCTCGTTGTCATCAACCATTTGGGCGACGTGACTTTTTGAATGTTCCAGATACTTGTCGGCTTCAGCACAAGCCTCACTGACAATTCTTTCTTTTTCCGCCATAATTAGCTTGGCCGTCTCCAACTCTTCCGGCAGGATCGCTCTAATACGATCGACTCTGTCCAAAAAACGGCTGGTTTCAATAATTGATTTGCCGCCGGTGAGGGGCACTTTACGGCTACCTTTCAACAGCAGTTCCAGTTCATCCAAGATCCGAAATATTTCCATCATCGTTTTGGTCCTCCTCCATATAACGGTAATAGTGTAGCGTTGATTCTCCGTAGTTTTTTTTTCGATATTGGTTCAACTTCCCGAATGAAGGCGCCAGTTCCCGCTGCCTTCTGGTCCGGATTACCAAGGCCCCTTGCCGGGCCAATATATCTGCTTGCCCCAGGACCATCATAATCTGATCAAAGATTTTGTCCTCGGTAAAAGGCGGATCGACATAGATATAATCGAAGCAACGACGGTTACGTGAAAACGTATTTACAGCTTTGAAAACATCGTTATGATACAGCTCATAACCGTTGTCAAAACCACAAATTCGAAGGTTTTCAGCCATCACTTTGACAGCGTTTTTATCATTGTCAACAAACACAGCTTGTGCTGCTCCACGGCTCAAGGCCTCAATACCAACGCTGCCGCTGCCTGCAAACAAATCCAAAATACTGGCGTTAACAATACCCGGTCCCCATACATTAAACAGCGCTTCCTTAATCATGTCAGTAATGGGGCGGGTATGCAAGCCACTCGGAGCCTTAAGTTTTTTGCCTCGCGCGTAGCCAGATATCACTCGCAAGTCTATTCTCCTTTGTCAATTTCTCTTCCAGCATAAAATTACCTTCTTTTAAAAAGGTGAATTTGTATTTTTTAAAAATTCTTTTGTTATTAATGTATATTATAGCTAATATCGGCAATGATATAAGTACCGGAAAGAAAAAAACCGGTAAACAAACCCTCCCCAACAACTTTACAAAATTCTCCTCTCCCCAAAATGGCGACGCAAGTCGCCATTTTAATTTTGTTTACCTTGAATAATATTACCAGCTTGGGATGATAATAAAGCGCAAAGGAGGTAATTTTCCGTGAACGATTTTTTAAATCATTTTAATCTTAATGTGGATCTGGCCGTTGAAGCACGGGATTTGGTCCGGGGAACAACCGGACGCGAGATCCAGGGTGTCGAAGAACAAGTTGAAAAAATGGAGCAAATCAAAATCACCACCATAACCATCAAAGACCCTCAGGCGGTTGCGGTTATGGGCAGACCACTGGGAACATATGTTACAATTGAATCTCCCCCTTTAAAAATCAATGATCCCTATGTAAAAGATGAAATTATTACCGCCATGAATAAAAGCATGGAGGTCTTGCTGAACAACCGTTTACAGCCCAAAGATACCGTATTATTGGTGGGACTGGGCAATTGGCGGGCGACCGCTGACGCCCTGGGACCAAAGTTTATTGAATACAGTCCCATAACCCGGCATTATTTTCAGCATGCTCCGGAAGCGCTGGTGGAAGGAATGCGACCGGTTTCCGGCATTGCTCCGGGAGTCCTTGGGATTACCGGATTGGAAACATATGAAGTCATCAAAGGCGTGGTCGACAATGTGAAACCAGCTGTATTGGTAGTGGTGGATGCTCTGGCGGCACAAAATGTTGACCGGATCGGCAATACCATCCAAATGTCCAACACCGGTATCCAGCCTGGCGGCGGCGTAGGCAATGCTCGTCATGCCCTGACTGAAGAAGAACTGGGAATTCCAGTCATCGCCATCGGCTGTCCAACCATTGTCAATGCCGCGGTCATCGCCCAGCAAGCCATCAATAACTTCTGTTCTGTCAGCAATACCGTTTTTCATGATATGACGGTTACCCAATCGGTTAAAGACACGCTTTCTTATTTTGGCGGCGATCTGGCCGTCACTCCCAAAGAAGTTGACGAAATCATTGAAAACACTGCCCGTATTATCTCCATGGGCGTTGCTGCGTCTCTTTTCCCGGGGATCAGCCGGGAACAGCTGGAACTGTACGCAACGTAAAACAAATGCATTAAGCATCACATGAAAACAAGCGGATCATAAATGATTCCGCTTGTTCGTGTAGTATAATTAGTCAGCTGTACAATTATTTCATAGTGGATTTCCCAGTTTCATAAGACTCGATCATTTTCTTGACCATCTGACCACCGATGCTGCCAGCCTGAGCAGAAGTCAGATCGCCATTGTAACCCTGCTTTAAGTTAACTCCTACCTGCTGGGCGGCTTCATACTTGAATGAGTCCATAGCCGCTTTCGCTTGGGGAACCAACAGTCTGTTACTGTTTCTTGCCATTTATCTTCACCTCCTTTTATTAGGTTGGTCTTAGTTTTTCCCCTTCATCTGCGAATATGCTAGAAGTATTTTCAAGACTTTTTATTTTTTGTTTTCGGTTTAATCCCCATTTCCTGTGCAACTTCATATTTAAGGTTCTCCATGGCCTGATTACCGGCATCATTCGTTGAAGGCTTCTTTGGCTGTTGTTGACCGGACGTTTTTTTCATTTTTCAATCCCCCTTTCCAATATCAAAAAAAATACTGCAAACCATAGGTCTGCAGTAGTAGGATGGTGCAAATTAAATGATTTTATTTTGGCAATCAATGGGGCGTCAATCATGTCCAGGCGTTATTTCCATTCTCTAATTGCGGGCTATTTCATGATTTTTTTTAAATTTAAGCTGCATATAAAGTTGCAGAAACGGGGTTTGCAGATAGGCTATTTCCAATTGGCCGGCAAGCTCCATACTCAATCTGATGAGCTCCAAATCTTTGACCAGACTGGCAACTTTCAGTTCCTCCAGACCATGCTGACGCACCCCCCAAAAGTCACCGGGTCCGCGGATGGCCAAGTCTTCATTGGCCAGTTCGAAACCATCATTGCTTTGCTCCATCGCTTGCAAGCGACGTTTGGCTTCTTCGGTCCGTGCATCTGCCAACAGAATACAGTAGGATTGATGGCTTCCCCGGCCGACTCTGCCCCGCAGTTGGTGTAATTGCGACAAACCAAACCGTTCCGCATGCTCAATAATGATCACGGAAGCATTGGGTACATCCACGCCCACTTCAATCACCGTTGTCGATACCAGCACCTGAATCTGGCCTGCCTGGAAGCGCTGCATAATCATTTCTTTTTCGTTGGCTTTCATCCGGCCATGAAGCAAACCAACTGAGAATTCCGCAAAAATATGGGTGCGCAATTCCTCATACAGCGTAATGGCTGCCTGCATATCCTGTTTTTCCGATTCTTCCACCAGCGGACAGACGACATAGCACTGCATCCCTTGTTGAATCATTGGCCGGGCAAAATCATAGGCTTTTGACCGGGATGAACGTGGAAGATAGCGGGTTTTAACCGGCTTGCGTCCGGGCGGCAGTTGATGAATAACGGAAAGATCCAGATCCCCATAGGCAGTCAAAGCCAGTGTTCGTGGGATGGGAGTAGCTGTCATGACCAATACGTCTGGATTTATCCCCTTCTGACCAAGCCGGGCCCGCTGGCGTACCCCAAAGCGATGCTGCTCATCAATAATCACCAAACCCAGGCGCCTGAATTCAACCTGTTCCTGGATCAAGGCATGGGTTCCCAGCAGGATATCAATTTCTCCACGCTGCACTGCCTCCAACATGATACGACGCTGTGCCTGGGAAGTGCCGCCGGTCAGACAGGCCATTTCGACCGGCGCGCCAGCAAAAAGTCTCTGCAGCGCAGCAAAATGCTGCTGTGCCAGAATTTCCGTAGGTGCCATCAGCGCAGCCTGGTATCCGCTGGCTGCTGCTTTGGCCATGGCCAGCGCTGCCACCACTGTTTTGCCGGCGCCAACATCACCTTGCAGCAGACGGTTCATCGTCCGGGGAGCTTGCATATCCGCATAGATCTCTCCCACGACTTTTTCCTGATCATCCGTCAGCCGGAACGGCAAACTTTGCCGCAAATGCTGTACCAAATTAGTTTTTTCCAGGTGAATGACACAAGGGGCAGCTGGCTGACGATCAGTGCGGTGCTTGTCAAGTGATATCTGAAACAACAATAACTCTTCCAAAGCCAGTCGTCTTCTGGCCTGCAGATACTTTTCTGCGTTCTCCGGGAAATGAATATGGTGCAGCGCAGAATGGATATCCAGCAGTTCATACTTCTCTCTCAAATCAGCGTCCAAAATCTCCGGATAATCGGTGAGAAAGTTTTGCAGCACATAATTCATTATCTTGCGCAAACTTTTTTGGTTCAGACTCCCGCTCAGCGGATAAATCGGTACCACGCTGAATGCCATAACTTCGTCGTCTTCCAGGATTTCATAGGCAGAGACCTGCAACTGCAATTCCTTGTAACGCCCGTCCACCTTGCCGGTAACCAGTATTTGCTGGCCGGTTTTGATTACATTGGTTAAAAACGGCTGATTAAACCAAATAGCATGAATCGCAGCGCTGTCATCTTCCAAAAGCGCCTTGAAAATCTGCAATCCCCGCCCGGTTCTGGTACTGGTCGTAGACAAAACCCGGGCCTGCAGGTTCACGGTCGTATCAAGCGGCAAATCACAAATCGGGGTTAAGTGAGAACGGTTGAAATAGCTACGCGGAACCAACCACAGCAAATCGAAAATATTGTCCACGCCCAATTTTTGCAGGTCACGTTTTCGTTTGGGGCCTACCCCCTTGATGTATTGCAGTTCCATAAAAAGACTTTCCATAACAACCTCCCGGCCTCATCCCCGCATGATATGACAAGACGGCCTTTCACCGTTTCAAAACGGTGAAAAACCGCCCATAATAGCATAAGTCCCAAATTACTCAACAGATATGAAATAGCTGTAATGGGGCTGCCCGCCAAAATGCATTTCCACTTCGCACTGCGGGCAAATTTCCATCACCTTTTCCTGAAGCGCGCTGGCTTCTGCTTCTTCCAAACCATTACCATACAGGAAGGTAATCAATTCGCTGTCGGGCTTGATCATATTCCGCAAAATAGCCAAGACCACTTCTTCTTCACTGTCTGCTTTCTGGCTGATTTTGCCGTCAATCAAGCCAATCACGTTGCCCGCTTCAATCTCCAGACCACTTACCCCGGAATCCCTCACCGCATGAGTCACTTCGGCATAGGAGACTTTTTCTGTTTCCGCTTGCATGGCTGCCATAATGACATCCAATTCGCCCTCAGAGTCATAGGCAATCAGCGCAGCAATCGCCTGCATCACTGAGCGGGTCGGTAAAACCGTCACCTGTTTGTCAGACAATTCCTTCACCTGTTCGGCGGCCATGATAATATTCTTGTTGTTGGGCATAATGATCACAGCTTGCGCTGGCACATCCTGGCAGGCTTTCAGCAGATCTTCGGTGCTGGGGTTCATGCTCTGACCACCCTGCACAACCTGATCAACCCCCAAGCTTTGGAGGATACTGACAATCCCTTCACCCGCTGCTACAGCTACCAGGCCGATTTTTTTACAAAACGCAGACAGGTTGTTCGGTTCAAAATCATGACGGTTTTCATGTACCTCTTCCAGCATATTGTTGATTTTTATATCACTCAACTGTCCGAATTGCAGTGCTGTTTCCAACACCTTGCCGGGATGATTGGAATGGATGTGAACCTTGACAATCTCCTCTTCTCCGACTACCAGCATGGAATCTCCCAGCGGACGCAAATGGTCCTTGATATCCTCAGGATTTAAATCCTGCCCCTTGATCAGCATCTCGGTACAGTATTGAAAATCCAAAACGATATCTTGCTTGATCATTTCCTGGCGACTGGTAATGGTTTTTTCCTTGTAACTGTCTAGTTGAATTTCCTTGTCAGCTGCCAGCCCCTCAATCACGCCTTCAAGGAAAAACAGCAGCCCCCGTCCACCGGCGTCTACGACTCCTGCTTCCTTGAGGATGGGCAGCAGGGAAGGGGTTTTCTCCAGCGTACGATAGCCTTCTTCCACGCCGATCAGCAGAACGGCCAGTATATCAGAACCTGATTGGGCCTCCTGTTCACAAGCCCTGGCAATCTCGCGAATTACTGTCAATATGGTCCCTTCCACCGGCTTCATGACTGCCTTGTAGGCGGTATCAGCTCCGGAACGCAGAGCAAGTGCAAGATCAACCGCATTGGCGGTTTCCTTGTTCTCCAGCGTTTTGGCAAAACCTCTGAAAATCTGGGATAGTATCACCCCGGAATTGCCCCGGGCACCCATCAGGGACCCCATGGAAACTGCCTTGGCCACCTTGCCCAAAGATGCAGTGCTGTTTTTTTCGCCTTCCCTGACAGCCGATAAAAGGGTCAAGTACATATTGGTTCCGGTGTCACCGTCCGGTACCGGAAAAACATTTAACTGATCGACCTCATCACGATTATGTTCCAATCTGATGCAACCGGCTTTTATACATCGCACCAGATCATATCCGGTTATACTCAGCAAACTCAAACTGTTAATCCTCCCATTACTTATCTTTGATAACTCTGATCCCCTCAACATTAACATTAACTTTTTCCACCGGAATCCCGGCTTTTTTTTCCAGAACATAAGTTACCTTCTGCATAACACTCAGGGCTACTTCAGATATTTTTATACCATAACCGACGATAACATGTACATCCACAATCAGTCCATCTGTACCATTTTTTACTTCCACGCCTTTGCGAATCGATTCCAAACCAAGCATATGGGTAATCCCGCTTTGCAGATTGTGGGGCACCATTCCCACCAGCCCATAGGAATCCAGGGCGGCCAACCCGGCAATCGTCTCCACTACTTCTTTTTCCACCGTAATATTACCGAGATCATTGGTTTTAATAGTAAACATGTTTTCCCTCCTGACTTCATTCATCTTCCTACATAATATTTATAGCTTCTTCTTGCCCTTTGCTTTTGCTTCTGCTAAAATATCTAAGTGCAACTGCTATAGAGAGGGGGCAAAATAGTGGCTAAGTGTGAGATCTGTGGAAAAGGCGTAACCTTTGGTAAAAAGTATAGCCATTCCCATATAAGAACCAACCGTCAATGGAAACCAAATGTACAACGGGTCAAAGTACTGGATGATAAAACACCGAGAAGAATGTATGTTTGTACCCGCTGTTTGCGTTCCGGTAAAGTTCAAAGAGCACTTTAAAGCTTTTGATCTGATCAAGCCTTAGATAGTTTATCTAAGGCTTTTCGCTTTTTAAAGCCTTGATCTCGTCAGGACTGAAGGTATATGTCGTCCGGCAGAAATTGCATACCGCTTCAATGTCTTTATTATTCTCCGCTGCCTCCCGGATTTCCTCCTCATTCAGCCCGGCCAGAATAATCGCCAGCCTTTCCCGACTGCAATTGCATGCAAAGGCCAGATTCATGCGAGCAATAATCGTATATTCAATTCCCTGCATAATAGAAGCTGCAATATCTTCCAGCGTTTCATTTTCAAGCACAAGTTGGCTGATCTGCCCCAGCGATAAAATATTGTTTTCCAGGATTTCAAGCACAGCATCCTCAGCATTGGGCAAAGCCTGCACAATCAGCCCCCCTGCGGCCAGGACACGCAGATCCGCACCTACCAGTACGCCCAGCGAAACCAGCGCGGGGATTTGTTCGGACTGCATAAAATACTGGGCCAGATCTTCAGCAATTTCTCCGCTGACCAGTGGCACCTTGCCTTCAAAAGGTTGCTTCAGTCCCAGGTCCTTGCGCACCTCAAGATAACCTTCTGCCCCCACCAAATCACCAACTGCCAGCTTACCCGGTGAACGGGACGGCAAATCCGCTTGTGGGTTGCCGATCAGACCTTTGACATGACCGTTGCCATCTGCCGTGGCAATGATGGTCCCAGCCGGACCGTTGCCATTGAAGCGCAAACTGATCAAATCCTGGTCACTTTTCAGATCGCTGCCCATCATCACCGCAGCGGTCAGCACCCTTCCCAGCGCTGCGGTCGCAGTAGCAGATGTTTGATGGCGAATGTGAGCCTCTTCCACCAGCCGGTTGGTACGCGCCAACCACACCCTGACGTTTTGTCCGGCATCTATCAGTTTTATCAAATAATCCTGGTTTTGCATAATTTGATTCCCTTCATTGTCATATCAATCATTATACCCGTAATGGCAGCAAAATCAACGTTGACCCATATTTTACTGCAACCACCTTGCTAAAACTGCTATGATAAAATATAAATAACCAGAACAATTTACTACGTCATAATTAGTCATGCAATAAACTGATAGGGGGTTAAAATATGCCATTTTATGAATTCGAAGAGAAAAGGCCGACCATCGGCGAAAACAGTTTTGTTCATCCCCAGGCGACAGTCATTGGCGACGTAAAGATAGGTAATCAATGTTATGTCGGGGCTGGGGCAATTCTCCGGGGTGATTATGGTACCATAGAAATCGGCAACGGAAGCAATATACAGGAAAACGCAGTTCTTCATGCTGAACCGGGTACCTGTGCAAAAATCGGCGAGGATGTATTGGTCGGACATATGGCTATTGTGCATGGTCCCTGTACGATCCTAAATCGGGTGATCATTGGTATGGGCTCCCTCATTTCCACTGGTTGTGAGATGGGAGAGGGAAGCTTCCTGGCCGCAGGCAGTGTCCTCCCACCGGGCCGTATTATTCCGGCACATCAATTGGCAATAGGCAACCCAGCAGTAGCTGTTAAGGAAGTGAGCGGCACTCTGGCCCAGTATAACGGGATTGCGGTAAAACTGTATCAAGATCTGGCAATTCGCTGTAAAACCGGATTGAAACAGATCGACCTATAGCTGACAGCAAATTCCTGTCGTTTTCTTAATGCTCGTCAATTACAGGAAAATGAAACGACCGGCCCGGAATATAATCCCATCAGGGAGGATTTGTCCAATTCCCTCCTGATGTCACAGGACTTCCAATCAGACTTCGACTTGTCCATAATTATAACGCCTAAACCGGTTTGAACCGCACACCATAAATCAAGTACACTGGGTTCAAGGTTGATGGCAAGGAAACAAACCCTTGATTGACTGGTTTGATTTCCTGATGCACAAGCTGATGTCTGGAAAGGAGTCTTGTATGAAACGAATTAAATTGATTATACCCGTTATCATGTTGTCGTTACTGTTTACCGGTCTTTTATTTACACAAAGCGAAAAGGCCATGGCATCTGCCAATCTTTCCTGGGGATCCCATGGAACCGAAGTAGTGACTTTACAGAAATCTCTTAATAACCAAGGTTATTGGTGCGGAGAAGCGGATGGTGTTTTTGGCCCCAAAACGTATGCAGCGGTCATTAAATTACAAAAAGCCCAAGGCTTGGATACCGATGGTATCGTCGGCCCCAAAACCAAAACGGCACTGGGTTTGAGTGACAACAGCAACGTCACATCCACCCCTTCACGCAGTGGCTCAAGTGTGAATCGCGCAAAAACGCTGACCATGACAGCAACTGCTTATTGTTCCTGTTACAAATGCAATTATCCTTATTATGGAGCCCCTTCTTATATCGGCCTGCCGTTGGGTAGAGGGATTATTGCAGTCGACCCCCGCGTGATTCCCATGGGAACCCGGCTTTATGTGGAAGGCTACGGTGAAGGCATCGCTGCCGACCAGGGCAATGCCATCAAAGGAAATCGCATCGACCTTTGCTTTGCAACTCATCAACAAGCCCTGAGCTATGGTATGAAGACCGTCAAAGTTACTATTTTGGATTAATGAACAAAAAAGAGTCCGCCTCTCACATCAATAGAGGCGGACTTTTTATTGCTATTTAAAGCGATGTAGTTTCTCCTTCAGTCCTATTTCCACTGCTTTAGGAACCAGGCCGCATACACTGCCTCCCAGCAGGGCTGCTTCTTTTATTCCGCTGGAACTGACAAAAATATAACAGGGATTGGACATGATAAAGACTGTATCAATATCCGGCAACAGGTTTTTATTCATCATGGACATATGGGATTCATATTCAAAATCGGTGATTGACCGCAGTCCCCTGATAATCACCGTTGCATCCTTGGACTTCAGAAAATCGGCCAACAGACCGTTAAAACATTCCACCTCTACATTGGGCAAATGCTGTACACTATTTTTAATGAGCTCAACCCGTTCATCCAAGGTAAAGAGAGCCTGTTTGGTCACATTGTGCACCACTGCTACTACAATTTTGTCAAATATCCGGCTGGTCCTTTCCAAAATATCAATATGCCCCATGGTAACAGGGTCAAAACTCCCTGGATATACTGCTATCGCCACCCGTTGCCGCTCCTTCCCGATCAATGCATTTTAATAAATTGTAGCATATAATGGCAGTTAAAGTGTTATATAATCGTAGATACCCGAAAATTTATCATTCTATTTTGCGTATTTTGGGCTCAATAATATACCCCTCGGGAGAAAAATTCAGCAGAAATGTGAGCGCAAAGCAATCTCACTTTTCTGCTGTCAGGCTTTCAGATTACATAAATGCTTCTTCCGGGATATCAATTGCGCTGGTGTCGCTTTCCTTCATAGCCCTTTCATAGCCAAAGACTTCAGGTACAACGTTCAGCACATAAAATTTGACACTGGCTATCTTGCCCTTGTAAAAATTGGCATCATAGTGTTCATCCCCTAATTGGGCCAATTGACTGGCCGCCAACAAACCCTGATCAAGCATCAGCTTGCCGCAATAGACACGAGCCGCTGCATGCAGTGTCCGCGTAGCAAACAGCTGTTTAAGCTGCTTGTTGGTGTTTTGCCAGTCGTCATTCATGGCAACTATGGCTTTAAATGCTTGTAAGGCTTCTTCCAGTAAAGCAAATTCGGCTGCAAATTCTGGCATCTTTTGCCTGGCAACAAATTCCTCGATTTCTCCCACCCATTTTTTAAAAGGTTCACCGTTCTTCATGGTAAACTTGCGACCGGTAAAATCCTGGGCCTGGATAAAGTTGGTCCCTTCCCATAAGGAATAGATTTTGCAGTCACGTGCCAGCGAAGCCGGTGCATATTCTTCCATAAAACCGTAACCGCCATGAACCTGAATGGCTTCCTGGGTCAGGCTCCAGGCCATATCAGATGCATACGCCTTGCACACTGGATTATTGATCATAAACATATCATCAGCGTATTCCCTATCTGCCGGATCGTTGGCCTCATGGGACAGATCAACATAATAATAAGTCGTATAAATAAGTGCTCGTATGGCTTCCATGCAAGCCTTCTGATACAACAACATGCGGCGGACATCTTCGTGTTCTATGATCCGGACTTGCGATCCTTTTGAATCGGTGGATTTTCTGCCCTGTACCCGCACCTTGGCATATTCAAGCGCAGCATAGTAGGCGGAACTGAAGGCACCCAGCGAAAACAAACCTGTGTTAAGGCGTTCTTCATTCATGTACCGAAACATCTGCGCCATGCCTTTGCCGCGCCCGTCAACTGGCAACTCGTCTCCGACCAGCCATCCCAAGCAGTGATTGTTTTCGCCAAAGGCCAAGGTGCAGGTGGAAGAGCCATGGATTCCCATCTTGTGCTCGATTCCAACCGTAGTGACATCATTCCAATCACCCATGGTTCCATCATCGTTGACCCAGAACTTGGGCACAATAAAAAGCGAAATGCCTGCTGTACCTGCCTTCGCACCTTCGGTCTTGGCTAGCACCAGATGCACAAAATTTTCAACGCAGTCATGGTCACCAGAGGTAATGAAGCACTTCAAGCCCTTAATCTTATATAAGCCTCTGGTATCGGTTGCGAACGCTTTTGTGGAACAATTGCCAACTTCAGATCCTGCCCCCGGTTCTGTCAGGCACATGGTGCCGCCCCATTTACCCGCAAACATGTTGGGCAGAAAAAGCTGTTGTTGTTTTTCCGTACCCTCAAACTGCAGTACAGTCGTGGCTCCCTGGGTCAGGCACCATAACATCACCATGGCCGGGGAAGCACCGGATTGTTGTTCCAAGATGGGAGCGTACCAGGACAAAGGAATACGTCCTTCCGATTGGCGGTCACCAAATTGAGGCCCCAACCCTGCTTCCACTACGGTATTGTAGACGGTTTTAAATGAATCCGGACTGATTACTGCCTGCTTTTCTCCCCCCACAAATTTCATCCCGATTTCATCGGAATCCTTGTTTGCCGGACAGATCACATCGCGGCTGATTTTGGCATTTACCTCAAGGAAGGCATCAATATCGTCAGCGCCATAGTAGTCTTTATAACCATCACAGGATAAAAGTTTGTCCATGTCGAGCCATTCTTTCATCTGAAACTTGATGTCACGGGTTTGGTAAAGATAATTATAGTGTGGCAATACGTTTCCCCCTCATTAATGATTATTTGGTCGATGGTTTATAGGCCTTCTTCGCAGTTATCAACATTTTTCAACGACCATTGCCGTGCCCATGCCACCTCCAATGCAAAGCGTAGCCAGACCCTTGCGGGCTTCTCTTTTTTGCATTTCATATAACAAGGTAACCAGTATCCTGGCACCGGATGCACCAATCGGATGCCCAATGGCAATTGCTCCTCCGTTTACATTCACCTTGTCCATATGATTTTCAAAACCCAGGTCTCTTGCCACCGCGATGGATTGGGCGGCAAAAGCTTCATTGGCCTCAATCAAATCTATGTCATCGATGGTGAGGCCGGCTTTGGCCAGCGCTTTTCGGGTGGCAGGAATCGGCCCCAGTCCCATCACCTTGGGATCAACTCCGCCGGAAGCATAACTCAGCACCCGGGCCATCGGTTTGATGTTCATCTCATCTGCTTTTTCCCTTGACATAACGATGACCGCTGCCGCACTGTCATTAATACCAGAAGCATTGCCGGCAGTCACCGAACCATCTTTTTTAAATGCCGGTTTAAGCCCTGCCAGCTTTTGGGCTGTCGTTGCCCTCGGGAATTCATCAATGGCAAATACCTGATCACCTTTTTTCCCTTTGATGGTGACCGGAACGATTTCATCGTTGAATCTTCCTGTTTCGATGGCCTGCAAGGCCCTTTCCTGGCTGCGTAACCCAAAGGCATCCTGCTCTTCCCGACTGATGCCATACTGTTCATTGATATTCTCGGCTGTGATTCCCATATGATAATTGTTAAACGCTTCCCATAAACCGTCTTTTATCATCACGTCAACCAGCGTACCGTTATTCATCCTGTAACCATAACGCGCTTTTTCCAGGGCAAAGGGAGCCGCTGACATATTCTCCATGCCCCCCGCCAGGATAACGTCTGCATCCCCGGCTTTGATGATCTGGGCAGCCAAACTAACCGCCCGCAACCCTGAGCCGCACACTTTATTTATGGTCATGGCGGTTATATCAATCGGGATTCCTGCATTAACAGCAGATTGCCGTGCCACATTCTGCCCTTGGGCTGCTTGCAGAACACAGCCAAAAATAACTTCATCCAAACATGCCGCTTCAATGCCTGCACGTTGCAGCGCTTCGTTCATCACAAGACTGCCCAATTCAACTACACTTACATCTTTTAATGCTCCTCCGAACGAACCAACCGGAGTTCTGCAAGCACCAACCAGTACTACTTCCCTTGTCATATCATAAACCTCCTTTTGTTAATTAAAATGGATGAAGAACACCGTAACCGATAAGGACTTCCCTCCTCCTTTGTCTAATTTTTTAAACTTTCCATATATAATGAATTATCGGTTAATTCCGCACATTATACCATTCTCTATGGATTACCGTTTTCCTGCTATTAAATAACTTTTTACAACCTCTGGTAAATTCATCTAAATACGGTCCGGGCACGAAACCTTATTAATAGGATGTTAAAAAGTTATTGTGTTATCAAAAAAACCGGGTGAATGATCAGTCAACAACGGTCACTCGCCCGGGTTCACTCGTATATACAAAAATCCCGTTCATTAAGCTACGCTCGTTTGAGGGACAACTTCTTTAAGAAAGGTATCACCACCATACGAGCCGCTTCAATAACGGGGTTTTTGCCGGCCTGACGTTTCGCCGCGTCGCATCACCATGAGGAACGGCACATCAGCAAACAAGCCGAATAAATATTTAGCTTAAAATATATTCCATGCCTTCGCCAACCATGATCAGTTCGCCCTTCTGGTTTTCACATTTGGTTTCGAGTTTGACCATATGTTTGGCTTCCAGCTTTTCAACGATGGTCGCAGTAGCAGTGATGGTATCGCCAATATAGACCGGCTTTAAAAATTTAATGCTTTGATTGGCATAAACATTACCAAAAGTCGCCATGGTAATGGTATTGGAAATCAGGCCCAGCACCATGACGCCGGGGACGATAACATCGCCGAAGCGGGTAGTTTTACTGTACTCCTTGTCAATGTGAATCGGATTCAAGTCGCCGGTCAATCCAACCCACAATATCACATCGGTTTCCGTAATGGTCTTGGTAAAAGTGGCAGCATCACCAATATGCAAATCGTCCCAGTGTTTTATTTTATCGCTGTAATCCATGCCTCACACCTCCCGGTTAACGCAGAACGTTATTACTGATAACCACTCGCTGAATCTCGCTGGTACCTTCATACAATTCAGTGATCTTGGCATCACGCATAATTCTCTCAACCGGATACTCGCGAGTGTAGCCATAGCCGCCATGAATCTGGACCGCCTGGTTGGCAACCTGATTGGCTGTTTCAGAGGCTTTCAGCTTGGCAATGGCAGCATCCACGCCATATTCCATATGCTGGCTCTTTCTCCAGGCGGCATCATAAGTCAAAAGCCGGGAGGCTTTGATATCCACCATCATGTCAGCCAACTTGAATTGAATGGCCTGGAGAGTAGATATCGGTTTACCAAATTGTATTCTTTGTTTGGAATAATCACGGGCGATTTCAAAAGCTCCCTGGGCAACCCCTACCGACTGAGCAGCAATGCCGATTCTGCCACCGTCCAAGGTCGCCATGGCGATTTTGAAACCTTCTCCTTCTTGGCCCAGCAGATTTTCTTTCGGAATTCTGCAATCCTCAAAGACCAGATCACAGTTTTGGGTTCCTCTGAGGCCCATTTTCTTTTCAAATTTCCCAAAACTGAAACCGGGTGTTCCTTTTTCCACGATGAATGCGCTGAACGCCTTGCTTCTTAATTCCTTGGGTCCGGTACGGGCAAAGACGATATAGGTATCCGCCGCCTCGGCGTTGGTAATAAAGATTTTTCTGCCATTAAGAACATAGCTGTATCCGTCCAAATCAGCCTTGCAGGTCATGGCCACGGCATCGGATCCGGCTCCAGCTTCCGTAAGACCAAAGGCACCCAGTTTTGTTCCTTCCGCCAGGGGGACAAGATACTTCATTTTCTGTTCTTCGGTGCCAAAAGCATAAATCGGCCAGGTTCCAAGGCTTAAATGAGAAGACAGGGTGTCGGCAGCGGAAGCATCGACCCGCCCCAGTTCTTCAACGGCAATGGCATAGGCAACATAATCCATTCCCGCTCCGCCATATTTTTCTTCAAATGGAATCCCGGTCAGACCCAATTCTCCCATTTTATCAAACAAAGTGCGGTCAAAATACTCTTTTTCATCCCGATCAACCACACCGGGTGCCAGGACGCCTTCTGCAAAATCTCTGACTGACTGTCTGATCATTTCGTATTCTTCGGTCATTTTAAAATCCATTTCTTATTCCTCCTTTATCTTTGGCAACGGTGTATCATTTCTATATTCAATACAATGCAAAATGTTTGCCAACCAAACGAACTTCTGCAAATTCCGCGACATTTTTCTAACAACCCTCATAAATACGGGCTTGCCGGGTGACGCCAGACATATTTTCATTCGTTTATCGGTTTTCACTTTTGCAATTTCGGTTCACACGCTTGTGTTTTTGCCTTATTTTCTTGTTTGCGCGATTCTTATCTGATTCGCATCGAACTGTCTGCGGTTCACAACATTAACCTTCCAAAGGTATCCCGTATTGGGCGGCTTTACGCACTACAGTCGTCTGACTCACATTTAACGCTTTCGCAACTTTACGGCTGCTTTTGTATTTCTGAATATAACGCTGCAACAAGTCTTTTTCATAAGCATTGACTTTTTCCTTTAAATCAATTCCGCTGTTTTCTGTTTTTTCGGTATTAAACTCCATTTCACCGCCATTGACATTGCCGCCCAGTTGAATCGTTCGAATCACTTCTTCCGGGCTGGTTACTATTGCTCTTTCAATGGCATTCTTTAATTCCCGAACATTCCCCGGCCATTCATATTCCAGCAGACTGGTGATCATTCTTTCATCAATTTTCTTGTTCAGGTTATACTGCTCGTTAAAAAGATTAACAAAATGATAAATCAGTGCGGGAATTTCCTCTTTCCTTTCCCGCAGCGGCGGCACATACACCGGCACAACATTGAGGCGATAATACAAATCCTGACGAAATTGCCCGCGCCGGGTCATCTCCCACAGATCGCGGTTGGTCGCTGTGATTAGCCGGACATCAATTTTTATGGGCGTAGTGGCTCCAATCCGTAAGATTTCTTTTTCCTGGATGGCCCGCAACAACTTGGATTGAAGGGTCAAAGGCATTTCTCCGATTTCATCCAGAAATAGCGTTCCAGCGTTGGCCAGTTCAAATATTCCCATTTTGCCACCTTTGCGAGCTCCGCTGAAGGCCCCCGATTCGTAACCAAACAATTCTGATTCCAATAAACTTTCAGGGATAGCTGCACAATTGATATTGATTAAAGGCTTGTCTTTGCGATTGCTGTTTTTATGCAATTCCCTCGCAATCAGTTCCTTGCCCACCCCTGATTCCCCGGAAATCAAGACGGTGGAATCGACTTTACCGATACGCATGGCCAATTCCAAGAGCTCTTTGGTTTTAGGAGAATTAACGACCATCTCACCTGATTGCACCACTTTTTTTAATTCTTCTTCATAATGCCGGCTCAGGTTCTGAGCCAGTTCGACCTCTTGTTTGAGACGCATAAGCTCGGTTATATCACGTCCATTGGTAATGACCCAGGCCAGTTCACCCTGCTCATTAAATACCGGATTGCCGGTTACCAAGAGGGTTTTGCCGCTTTTTATATTCTGGGCAAAGGTGATGGGGGTGCGGTTTTCAATGACATGGATGGTAGCTGAACGGTCATACAAACCTTGTTCGACCAAATCATACATGTTTTTGCCGATGATCTCTTCGGCACTGATGCCGGTAATCCGGGTATAGGCTTCATTGATGCTGATCACATTGGCTTTGGCATCGGTTACAAAAATACTGTCAAATGAAGCTTCAATAATGGCATCCAACTCTGATTTTAATTTTTTGGTGTATTCCAGTTCATGAGTTACACTTTCGAGCGTAGATATGTCGTTGATAACCGCGATGGCCCCGATCAGGTTGCCTGCCAGTTCGATAGGACTGTTGATGGATAAATAGGTCCTTTGGTGATGGACAAACTTCTCATTGGCAATTGCCTGCCTGCTTTCGATCACCCGATGCAGATTACCACGGGGAAATACTTCGGGATAGCGTCGGTTGAGAATGTTTTCGCGCTTGATTCCCAGAATCTCTTCTGCTGCTCGATTGAAGGCCAAAACTTGCAGATCGTTGTTGATGATAATAATACCTTCGTAGGCAGCGTCAAAAGTTGCCATGGTTTGGGGGGAATAACCATGCGCCTCCAAATTACTGTACATAGCCACTAATTCCCTGGTGATTACGCCAAGAATCTTGCGTTTTTCGAGCACTGGCATAATGGTATTGTGCAGAGGATACAAATCGGTTAAAGCAGTATCCGGCGAAACCGTCATGACATTCGTAATCATCAATTCACGAACAGGCATCTGGGGATCCTTATGCTGATGAAGGGCTTTGTACAATTGTCGGCGACCGAAATAACCGACAAAGTCACCCCCATCATCAACTACCGGCAGGCCATCCAAATGATTCTCCAGCAACATCCCGGACACTTCTGTCAGGGTCATCTTTTGATGACATTGCAAGGGTGTCGGTATCATTATGTCTTTTGCCAGCATCCCAATACCTCCTGTAGTATTTTCATTCGCCCATCAATGATTCGGTTATAACAAGTGTTCATCCTGACAGATCAGGATTTGTTTGTAATTCTACCAATCTTGACACCCTATTAACACCATAATTATGAAATGTATTCTTTTTACGATGTTTTTGTCCATCGCAATCAACGATTCATAACAAGGCTATCCCTTCAGGCTTCCGGCCCAAAGGGATAGCGCTACTGAGGAGGGGGGAATTTATCCAAACACTATCCTGCGCCTTACAGCCCCAGATAGGCCTTTTTAATATGGGGATTAACCAAAAGTTCACTGGACGGCCCTTCCATGGAAATAAATCCGTTTTCCAGGACATAGCCTCGCTGACTCAATCCCAGGGCTCTTTTCACATTTTGTTCGACCAGCAAAACGGTGATGCCTTGGTCGCCGATTTTGCTGATCACTTCGAATACAGTAGAAACGAGCAGCGGAGACAAACCCATGGACGGTTCATCCAGCATAAGGATACGCGGCATTGCCATCAACGCTCTGCCGATGGCCAACATTTGTTGCTCGCCACCGCTCATGGTGCGTCCCACCTGATCCTTGCGTTCTTTTAACCTGGGCAACAACTCGAATACGTATTCCAGGTTCTCATTCCTTTTACTTTTAGCCCGTGGCAGGGCGGCGCCGATCATGAGATTCTCATAAACCGTCATCAGCGGGAAAATTCTCCTGCCTTCAGGCACCTGCACAATTCCCAGTTCCGTTATCTTGTGGGGCGGCAATTGGTCAACCCGTTGATCGCCAAACCAGATTTCTCCGCGTTTGGTCGGCAGAATCCCTGAAATCGTGTTGAGCAGGGTTGTTTTTCCCGAGCCGTTGGCCCCAACAATACTAACGACTTCCCCTTCATCTACGTGTAAAGAAACATTTTTCAATACGGTCACATCGCCATAACCTGAATCCAGTGATTTAATCTCAAGCATTTTCATATTCATCACCCAAATACGCTTTAATGACTTCGCTGTTACTAGTCACCTCTTCGGGAGTTCCTTCAGCGATTTTTTTGCCGTAATCCAGAACAATAATCCGTTCGCAAATCGCCATGGTGGCCTGTAAAACGTGTTCAATCATTAAAACCGTAATTCCTTCCTGATTAATGGATTTTATCAATACGATAGCATCCTCTATCTCGGTAGGATTTAACCCTGCCAGTACCTCGTCCAAAAGCAGTAATTTGGGTTTGGTGGCTAACGCCTTGGCCACTTCCAATCTTTTTCTTTCGGGAATGGTAAGGTTTTGTGCCAGCTCATCTTTTTTTCTTTGTAATCCGACTTTTTCCATGATTTCAATGGCGACCCGTTTGGCTTCCTTTTCCCGGGATGTATTAACAAACGCACCCACCATAATATTTTGCAGTACGGTCATTTTGCCGAACGGTTTCACCACCTGGAAGGTACGACCGATCCCTTTGCGACATACTTCATGTGGGTTAAGACCGGTTATTTCTTCTCCGTTAAAGAATACCTGTCCAGCAGTGGGCTGATATACTCCAACGATAAGGTTAAAAGCGGTGGTTTTTCCCGCACCATTCGGCCCAATCAGACCAATCGCTTCACCTGAATACAGTTTGGTATTGAGTTTATTTACCGCTGTCAGTCCACCAAAACTGATGGTTAAGTCTTTAAGCTCCAGAAGCGCTTCTTGCACCGCTCTCACCTCCTTCATTTTGGTCAGCCCCCGACCCTCGTTTTCGCTTGAACCTTTCTTTTAACTCAATGAGCCCTTTGGGCTGGAAGATAATCATCAACATAACAATCAATCCGAAAATAAACAGATGCAAGCCCATCAACTGACTCCCTAAATAGAAGCGAATCAATTCACTGATAAAGGAGAGGGTTATTCCTCCGATTACCGGGCCGAGAACAGTACCCGCCCCTCCAACGATCGTCATGAACACCATTTGGTTGGACATAATTGCTCCTGCAATTGCGGTGGGTTCCAAATAACGAATCAAGACTGCATAGAACACGCCACCCAAGGCGGTAAAGAAAGCACTGATTGCACCTGCGATCAATTTATTGCGACGCACGTCAATGCCCATCGCTGCAGCGGCATCTTCGTCTTCGCGCAACGCAACCAAATAGTAACCAAGCTTGGAATTTTTGATCCACTGGGCAATGAAAATAATTAAAAACAACATTGCCAAGATAATGTAATAATATGGTACTTTTGAGTTAAACTGAATCGCGGCTGCGGATACGCCAACCATTTTGACACTTAAGCCTTCCGCTCCGCCAATTAGAAACTGGCCCAGATGTCCTGTATTGTTTAGCAAAACAACTACTGCTTCGCCAATCGCTACGGTAGCCAAGGCATAATAGGCTCCCCGTAAGCCAAAAGTGGGAAAACCAATCACCAAACTTAATAAAACCGCAATTCCTCCGCCAACAAACATCCCCAGCCAGGGTGACAAACCAAACGTATTAAACAAGATTACGGCAACATAAGCACCCACCGCAGTATAAATACCATGACCCAAGGAAAGCTGACCGGCAAATCCTCCAATAATATTCCAGCAGGATGCCAGATAAGCCCATAGAATACACATGATAATGACCTGTAAATAATAGGGTTTGGTCACGAACATAGGCAGAAGACACAGGAGAATCCCCAGGCCAGCCAGGATGATATAATTCTTGTTAATTCCCTTCATTCTTCTCACCTACCATTCATAGGGTGAGCCAAATATACCCGTCGGTTTAATAAACAGAACCACCAGGAACACCAGGTATACCAGCATCGCCGTTAAGGTTGCTGTCATATACTGGGCCGCTACCGATTCAATCAAACCGATAATAATGCCGCCTAAAATGGCGCCGGGCACACTACCCAATCCACCCAAAACTACAACAATAAACGCTTTGGTCATAAAGACCGCTCCCACTGAGGGATGAACATAATAAAACGGTATCAGCGCTACTGCCGCTACTGCCAGCAAGGCTGTGCCAATCCCAAAGGCAATGGCATAGGTTTTGGTGACGTCAATCCCCATCAAAGCGGCCGCATTGCGATCCTGACCGGTAGCTCTTAAATTGCGTCCGGTCTGTGAATACTGCAAAAACATATAGAAAAGAAATGCAACTACCAAAGCAATAATTAAACCATAAAAACGCGCCGCACTAACAGTCACTGAGCCCAACGCCAAAGTTTGACTCGAGAAACTGGTTTGCGCCATTACATAATCAGCACCGAATAACATTAAGCATAAATTCTCGAGCACGATGGCAAACGCGGCCGTAAGCAAAAGCACACTGACCGGCTCACGAACGTCCTTCTGAGCATCAATTACGGGTTTAATCAGGAATCGTTCACTGAAATAGCCCATCAAAAACATAAGCGGAGCCACAATAAGAACCAAAATATATGGACTAAGCCCGGTGGCCACCCATAGCCAGTAGGAAATCATCATTGACACCATGAGCAGGGCGCCTTGCGCGAAGTTGATAATCTTCATAATACCGAAGATTAGTGTCAGTCCCAATGCAATCAGTCCATATATGGCGCCCATACTAAGACCGTTCGCAACTACTGATAAAAAGCCCACTGATTATTACCCCCTTTCTCTGGGAGAATGGGGAGTGGCCGGGCCACCGGCCAGTCCCACACCTCATTGCCAGAATTGTTATTTCAGACCAGGATACGGCCAAACGATTTGCGAACCAGGTCTTGCTTCTGCCTGCGGATAGACGGTTACACGCTCCATCTTACCATTGACTTTCTGATACTGGCAGATAACGATCGGAGCATTGACCATTTGTCCGGTTTCATCAAACTTGGTTTCAGCTGCATACATCTGGGCAGGACCGGATTTCAAATCAGTTGCTGCAAAAGCTTCCCGCAATTTTTCAGGCTCAGTGGAAGCAGCTCTTTCCAGCGTATCAGCAATAACATACATACCTACATAGGCTTTTACCGCTTCGGCGTTCATGGCATAACCATATTTTTGCTTAAACTTTTCGTTGGTTTCCTTGGAAGTCGGACGGTTTACGTCGGGTTCCCAGGTAGAGATATCAAAGAAGTTTTCACAAGCATCGCCGGCTAGATTATAATAAGTCGGATCAGCAAATCCGCCGCTGGTGCCGATAAATGCTTTCGGCGTTACTTTTTGCTCGGCAAACGTTTTGGTCAGGAGAGCAGCGTCTGATACATAGGAAACCATCATGATGATATCAGGATTCAACTGTTTGGCTTTTAACACGACCGGTGTCAGGTCGGAAGAATTGGCCGGATAGGGTTCTTTCATCACGATTTGCAGACCGGCTGCAGGCAGATATTTTTCCCAAGCTGTAACCGCACCTTGCCCCCAGGCAGTGTTTTCATAAATCAGACCAACCGTTTTGATGGGGGTATTATATTTCTTGGACATTTCGGTGATGAACTCAGTCTGCGCTTTATTTCTCCAGCTGGTTTTTTCCGCCAGGCGGAAGATATATTTGAATCCGCGCTCAGTAATTTTATCTTCTGAAGGTACATCTACAAAATAAGGAATCTGATAGCGTTCGGCAACTTCAGTGGAAGGCATGGCCACACCACTCTGATAGCAACCAGTCAGCAAAACAACCTCTTCCTGGGTGATCAATTTTTCTGCTTCCGTTACGCCGGTTGCGGGGTCACCCTTACTGTCTGAATAAACCATTTTTAATTTGGCGCCATCCATGGATTTGATCCCACCGGCAGCATTGATTTCTTCAATGGCCATGTCACGAGCTTCCTGGCCAATTTTGCCTAGGGGAGCAGCGGAACCAGACAAGGGAAGGATAGTACCCATTTTGATTTCCTTGGCGGCTTCTTTGTCAGTTCCACCACCGCCGCCACAACCTGCGACCAGACTCAACACAAAAACCAATGCAACCAGTAAACCGATATAACGCTTGTTTCTAAATCTCATCCCTCTGACCTCCTAAAATATTTTTTGTCACATACAACGAGAACTCTCCGCGAGGCTATCTGCCCCGTTCCCTGCCAACCCTGGCTGGCAACGATAATCATTTTATTTGTTGTATACCCCTCCTCCTTCAAACTATTTTTTCACCTATGCAATGCAAAACAGGATTGCAAGGAACACTATATCAACGGGAAAAATATGTGTTGTACGCATCTTTTCTGATTTCACTTCTAAAGTCAGGATGCGCGATATTAATCAGGGCTTCCATTCTTTCCTTGACGGTTTTGCCTTTCATGGAGGCGATCCCGTATTCGGTTACAATATAATCAGTATCATGCCGTGAGGTAGTGACCGCGGAACCCCGGGCCAGAACCGCAACAATACGGCTGGTCTTGCCCTTCCGGGCGGTAGAGGGGAAGGCAATGATTGATTTTCCGCCCACCGAGCGGGCTGCCCCCCTGACGAAATCAACTTGTCCACCCACTCCGCTGAATTGCATGGGTCCCAGGGTATCTGCCGCCACCTGTCCCAGAACATCAACCTCCAGGGCCGAGTTGATGGCGGTCATATGATAGTTTTGGGCAACCACCCAGGGATCATTGACATAGTCTTCGGGATACATGTTTATCGCATGATTGTCATGTATCCAGTCGTATAGCTTGGGTGTTCCCATGATAAAATTGGCAACTACTTTGTTGGGATGCAATGTTTTTTTCTTGCCGTTTATGATTCCCGCTTCCACCAGATCTCTGACACCATCTGAAAACAGTTCGGTATGCACGCCCAAATCATTCTTGTCATAAAGAAAACTCAGGATTGCATCCGGGATTGAACCGATCCCCAGCTGCAACGTAGCTCCATCCTCGATCAAGGAAGCCACATTCATGCCAATTTGCTTTTCGGCTGGTCCAATCACGGGACGGTCCAAAACGATCAGTGGTTCCTCAGCCGGCGCAAAATAATCGATTTCACTTACATGCAGCAAGGTGTCCCCGTAAGTACGGGGCATATTGGGATTGACCTGGGCAATAACAATTTTGGCAGCACGGGCGGCCTGGATGGTGTAATCAATCGAGATCCCCAAAGAACAGTAGCCGTGATTATCTGGTGGGGTAATTGCGATTAGGGCAACATCGACCGGAATCCTACCGGTCAAAAACAGACCCGGTATTTCACTGATAAAGCTAGGGGTAAAATCTGCCCGACCGTCCGCAATCGCTTTTCTGGTCGGCGCACTGCCAAACAGGGAATTCAATTTGAAATGGCCTTGCATTTCAGGATTTACATAGGATGATTCACCCATCGCCACCCGCTGAATGATTTCGACATTCTCTAGTTCCTGCGCTCTGGCAACCAAGGCGCGTGTCAGGGCCTGGGGTT
This sequence comes from Syntrophomonas sp., assembly GCA_035447945.1. Taxonomy (GTDB): domain Bacteria; phylum Bacillota; class Syntrophomonadia; order Syntrophomonadales; family Syntrophomonadaceae; genus Syntrophomonas_B. The sequence continues at coordinate 7,637 of DAOTHZ010000010.1, read as the reverse complement.
CCCCACAGGCATGTCCCAGAACGACCCGATCTCCAGACTTGATAGCCTTTACTGCTTCTGCGGGAGTTCTGATATGATCACTATAATAAGATTTCCAATCCAACACTCTCCTGCTCCTTTCCTAAGGCTCCTGACTTATATTAAAGCAAACAACATGCCAACCAGCTGAAACCAGATCGGTTCAAGGACAATATTTCTTCGAAAGCCGGTAATATTGTTATTCTTTCACTATGAAAATAATTTGATTCACCTGCACGAAATCAATTTTGTGCGTTTATGCACAATAATTGAACCGTTTTCGATTCGTCTTTATTACATTTTCTCAAAAATTGCTCTTCAATTCGACGTTCTTCGTGCTGATTCATATTCGGTTCTGCTTGTCTTCTTGATTCATTTTAGGTTCACTTATTGTATTCCCGAAATTTAGGCATTATGCAGGCACCCGGTATTTCCCGCATTCAAAACGGTATCGCGAATTGACCTGTTGCTGACTCAGGAATTGTTTTACAATAGGTTGCTTCATTATATAAATACATCCAAGCATGACTTAAGAACCGCTGCGTCGAAGATTGTAGCATTTCAATCGAAAGGTTGTGATTGTTTGAATCTGTATGGCATTGATTTTGCATGTTATAAATAGTGAAACACTTAACTGGGATTATTAAAATGATCCCATACAATTCTTTGCAGCTCAGGTTTTCGAAACAATGCTTATTTAGAAAGGCGGGAATAGAAATGACACTAAAAACACCCCAACAATATTTGGACGATTTAAGAAACATGAAGATTGACCTCTACATGTTTGGTGAAAAGGTAGAAAACTATGTAGACAATCCAATTATCAGACCGTCCATCAATGCGTTCGCAATGACTTATAAACTGGCACAGGAGCCTGAATATGAAGATCTCATGACGGCTACATCCAGTTTGACCGGTCACAGGATTAATCGTTTTACGCATCTGCATCAGAGTCCTGAAGAACTAATGAAAAAAGTAAAGATGTTAAGACTGCTCGGCCAAAAAACCGGCTGTTGTTTTCAGAGATGTGTTGGTATGGATGCTTTTAATGCGGTCTTTAATACCACTTTCGAAATCGATGCCAAACATGGCACCCAGTATCATGAACGTTTTAAAAAATGGCTGGAATATGTGCAGGATAATGACCTTGCGGTTGATGGCTGTATGACGGATGCCCGTGGTGACCGTTCTAAAACGCCGGGACAGCAGCCTGATCCTGATGCTTATCTGCATGTTGTGGAAAGACGTGAAGACGGTATCGTTATTCGTGGCTGTAAACTGCATCAGACCGGCATGATTAATTCTCATGAAATTTTGGTTATGCCGAACAATACACTTAAAGACGATGAAAAAGACTGGGCCGTTTGTTGTGCGGTTCCATTGGATGCACCTGGCATGATCTATGTTTATGGGCGACAGGCAAGTGATACTCGCAAATTGGAAGGCGGCAATATTGATATCGGCAACATCTATTTCGGCGGTCAGGAAGTCATGACCATCTTTGAAAATGTATTTGTACCAAATGACAGGATCTTTATGAATGGCGAAACTGATTTTTCCACGATGCTTGTTGAACGGTTTGCCGGGTATCATCGTCAGAGTTACGGCGGCTGTAAAGTAGGCGTAGGCGATGCTTTGATTGGGGCTACCAAAGCCATGGCTGATTATCATGGTGTATCCAAAGCATCAGCAGTGAAAGATAAAATCGTGGAAATGTGCCATCTGAACGAAACATTGTATGCATGTGGTATTGCTTGTTCTGCAGAAGGCAGAAAAACTGCCGCCGGCAATTATCTGATTGATTTGCTGCTGGCAAACATCTGCAAGCATAATGTTACTCGTTTCCCATATGAGATTGCCCGTTTGGCACAGGATATTGCCGGTGGTTACTTTGTAACCATGCCTTCGGAAAAAGACTTTGCTCATCCAGAAATCGGGCCTCTGGTCAAAAAATATTCCACCACCAGCACAACCGTCCCGGCGGAACATCGTCAGAGAATGGGCCGACTGATTGAAAACATGACGCAGGGTGCAGCTGCCGTGGGATACCTGACCGAATCCATGCACGGGGCAGGTTCTCCCCAGGCGCAGAGAATAATGATCACCCGTTTGGTTGATCTGGAACATCGCAAAGAACTGGCAGAAAAACTTTGCGGCGTGAAAGAAAATAATGATGTGGATTGGAAATAATTTTGTATGAGGCAGGTACTGCTAAAGTATTGCGGAGGCTGCAATCCTACTATTAATCGTTCCAAAATCATTGCCGAAGTCAAACGCGGCCTTCCTCCTGACGTTGAATTGGTCAGCAAAACAGCAGATCAAGTAGCGGAGGTGGGTATTATGATGTCGGGTTGCTCAACAACTTGTCTGGATCGGGAAGATGTTCGTAAACAAGCCCAACAATGGATCGTCGTCGGAGGAAACAATGTAAATTATTTCCCGGTTGAAAATGACCAGCTTGCCGATCAGATTATCAAAAAGATAATCGATTGTCTTCCCCCCGCAAGCAAATGAAAATTTTACAGATCTGATCGACTGACTGAAATCCCTTTAAAAATGACCCCCTGAGGCAGAATTTAAACACTGCTTCAGGGGGTTGTTTTCTTTAATCTCTGCTTTTTAATTCTTCCTTTGAAGAATCCATTTTGAACACCTATTATTGACTGTTTTTGCAATCAAACCTGGCATTCATAAACCAATCAGCGTCCCTTGAAAACCGGCTGTCGCTTCTCATAGAAAGCTGCAATCGCTTCTTTTTGATCTTCGGTACCGCAGCAGTAGGTCGTTTGAGCCTGCTCAAAAAGGAGTCCCCCTCTAACGCTGCTGTCAACGGCCAGATTAATTCCTTTCTTGGCCATCTTAACTGCAACCGGTGGAAGAGAAGTCAGTTTATTGGCGTACTTCATTGCCGTTTGCATTAGATTTTCTGGTTCAGCAACAATCTCTACCAACCCGATTGATTTCGCTTCGGCGGCATCAATCTCATCACAGCACATGATCATCCGTTTAGCCTGTCCTGAGCCAACCAGTTTTGTCATGCGAGTTGTTCCGCCCATGTCAGGAGCAAGCCCGAAACGTACTTCAGGAATTGAGAAGCGGGCATTCGAAGCAGCCACGCGAATATCGCAAGCCAGTATGAGTTCCACCGCTGAACCATAACAAAGTCCCTGAATGGCAACTACCACCGGAACGGGTATTTCTTCCCAAAAAGAATAGACCGACTGCGCCCAGGGAATCGATTTGAAAACATATTCAGAATTAAAGGTATTCAGATCCTTAAGGTCAATTCCGGCTGAGAAATGATCCCCCTTGGCGCTGATCACAATCGCTCCAAGATCATCCATTTCCATAATTTCCTGACCAGCCAGCAAGATTTCCCGCCATACGTCCGGCCCAAATGTATTGAACTTTTCTGCCCGGTTAACGGTTAGGGATGCAATCTTTCCTTCTTTGCCAACCAATACGTGTTGATAATTTGCCATCCTTCTACCTCCATTTTATAGTTTTTGCACGCATATATCGTTTTGATATATAAATTATAGTCCTAACTGTTTTTTCAGTCAATCGGAAAGCGTTCTTCTGTTGAACATACATAAATTAAGATTTTCCACTTGGCATTTTCAATGCGCTAAAGCAAGAAGGCCTAGTGCTTTTCAATCAGGCGCCCGGGGCTTTTCAAGCTACACGTCCGGAGTAATGTCTGTACGGCCGGCGACGAAAAATTCCAAGCAAAAAAGAATTGCCCCTCGTCTGACAGGCAGAGGGGCAATTCCTTGTGTTTTGTTAAATTCCAATATTTTGATCAACCAGATGCCCTGTTGATCTGGCAGTTATTGCATTGACTGCCACAATACTTCGGCGACGTCGAACACCTTGGTGTTTTCTTCTGCTTCAGCAGCTTTGACACCATCAGAGATCATGGTCAGACAGAAGGGGCAGTTGGTTACGATCATTTGCGGATTGGTTACCAGCAGTTGATCGGTTCTGGTATCATTGATACGTTTGAATCCTTCCACTGCTTCTTCTTCCATCCACATGCGACCACCTCCCGCGCCGCAGCAGAATCCGAAGTTTCTGGATTGATCAATTTCCATAATGGATGCACCAGCAGCTTTCAGCACATTTCTGGGCTGATCATATACGCCGTTGTGACGTCCCAGGAAACAGGAGTCATGATAACTGATCTTGGCACCGACTGATTTGGCGGGTTTCAGTTTGCCTTCAGCGACCAGCTTGGCCAGAATTTCAGTATAATGATAGACTTCAAAATTGCCGCCCATTTGCGGATACTCATTCTTCAGGGCATTGTAACCATGCGGACATACAACGATAATTTTCTTGACGCCGTAATTGTTAAAAGATTCGAGGTTTTGGCTGACCAAGGTTTGGTATAAATACTCGTTGCCCAGTCTTCTGGCAGAATCGCCGCAGCAGAATTCTTCCGTACCCAGGTAACCAAAGCTTACTCCCGCCTTGTCAAGCAGTCTTACCAGCGATTCTCCAACCTTCTTGTAACGATCATCAAAGGAAACCGCACAGCCGGCATAAAGGAGATATTCAAATTCCTTGCCGTCTTCCGGCAGCAGATTAACCAGATCCCGGACACCTCTTTCTTCCAGCCATCCAGCTCTTCCAGCCCAGCCAACCCCCCACGGATTGTAGTTTCTTTCCATGTTGGTAAATGCCATTTGGGCTTCACCAGGCATATCTCCCTGCCACATAACCAAGTTTCTGCGCATTTCAACGATCTTGGGAATATGCTCAATATACATCGGGCAGTGTTCCATGCAGGCTCTGCAATTGGTGCAATCCCATATTGCTTCCGTAGTCACCACATCATAGATTAGACTCGTTTCCATGGGGCTGACCTTTTCAGCAGCTGCATCAGTCATAGCAATTTCAGCAACTTCCTCAGGATTATCCTTGGCTTCAAGCAGATAAGGCATTTTTTCCTCAAGGTGTTGTCTCATATTTTGTATGATTACAATTTTGGGATTCAGATGTTTCCCGGTGTTATAGGCCGGACAATTTTCCTGACAACGTCCGCAGCGAATACACGCATCCAGGTCAAGCAGATCTTTCCAGCCGAATTCTTCAATTCTCTCTACGCCAAATGTTTCTGCTTCTTCAATGTTTTCAACAAAACGTAAGGCCGAGGGTTCCAGATCGCGGAATACATAGTTGACCATTCCAGCAAAGATATGCCACAGCTTGGTAAACGGTATAATTGCAATAAACAGAAACGCGATCGCCATATGGAACCACCACAGCAACCGGTGCCAGATTAGGATACTGTCAAGATGCATCCCGCCAAAGAGGGCGGCAAACATCCAGCCAAAAGGAGAACAGACTCTCTCATAAGCAATTTGCGCCATGGTTGTAGAAAGCTGAATTTGGGCTGCTATTCTGAGCCCTTCAATGAAGTATCCAGTCAGAAGAATGGTGAAAATCAAGAGGATGATCCAGCCATCAGAGGCTTTGGTGTCATTTAAACGATCAGGTTTTTGAATATAGCGGATATAAGCCAAAACCATAATACCGATCATGGCCAGGAATCCAGTAACATCAACAATCCAGGACATACCCATATAAAGGAAACCTTCCAAATGTGGCCATCCCAGCCAATGGTGGGCGGCATCTATGCCGGCAGCCATAAACAAGAACAGGAATCCCCAGAAAAGGAAGAAATGCATCCAGCCGGCCAGCGGTTTTTTTATCACTCTGGCTTGCAGGAAGCTGTTCACTAAAAATGACACCGTGCGGGCGCCAACTTTATCGTTTCTGTGAATTTCACCTTTTCCAATCGTCCACATCAGATATTTTTTGTAGGCACCATAAAGAAATATTCCGATGGGGATAAACATGATAATATAAATCAGCCAGTCGAAGGGAATGTTGGCCCCCACTTCCCGCATGGGAATATCGTAGCCGCCTTCCAGAGGTTTAAAACCAAAAATCATGAAAAAACTTCCCTCCCTCAAAATTTAACCCGGATGTGCCGAGTTTGGCGACACCAGAATCAATACTTGCTGCTAATCACGCCATTAATTCTGAGCACCTGTCGAATAAGAAAAGTCTCCCGGATACACCCCCGGCATATCCGGAAGCCTTTCATTATCCATTATTTCTTCAGTTCATCGCAAAGGAGCGGAACAACCTTGAACAAATCGCCTACTACGCCGAAATCTGCTACGCCAAAAATGGGTGCTTCAGTGTCGGTGTTGATGGCAGCGATAAACTTGGAAGAAGACATACCAGCCAGATGCTGAATGGCTCCTGAGATGCCGCAAGCTACATACAGACCAGGGCAAACCACCTTGCCGGTTTGTCCAACCTGCAGTTCATGGCCCAACCAGCCGGAATCGATGGATGCACGTGATCCGCCCAGGGCTGCGCCCAGCAGATCAGCCAGCTGTTCAACAACTTTGATTCCATCCGGACCTTTACATCCACGTCCGCCGGATACTACAACCGCAGCTTCAGTCAGTTCCGGTCTGGCGGAAACCGTAGGAATAAACTCTTTGGCTGCCTGGTAAACATCGGCAGCTGTAGCAGCGATTGCTGCTTTAACTACTTCGCCGGCACCAGCACCTTCAACAACTTCCCAAACACCGGCACGAATGGTTGCCACTACGGGACTGCCGGTTACTTCGACTTTAGCGATGGCTTTACCGGCATAGATCGCTCTGGTAAAAATGCCTTTGCCATCTGAAATCTCAGCAGCAATAGCATCAGTTGCCAGACCTGCATCCAATTTCTGAGCCAGTCTGGAAGCCATGTCGCGGCCGTTTATGGTGTGTCCGAACAATACCGCATTGGGGCTGTATTCTTTGATCATGGCAACGATCTGAGCCACATAAGCACCAGTATTGTATGCTGCAAATATAGCGTCATCCGCTACATAAACCTTGTCAGCACCATATTTTGCAAATTCTCCGGCCAAGCCTTCAACGCCCTGACCAAATATAACGGCTGCTACTTCTCCGCCAAATTTCTTGGCTTCTGATAGTAATTCATATGAAACTTTGCGTATATTTCCATCTCTTTGATCAACAAAAACCCATGTTCCAGCCATCAATTACCCTCCTTTATTTATACAAACGTATAAATTATTTTACTTCTACCTTTACGGTATTCTTCATCCAGTCAGCCAACTTGGCGGCTGCTACGTCCGGATCTTCCTCGATCTTGATACCGGCAGTTTTACCAGCCGGCAGACCAACTTCAACTATTTTAACCTTGTTGTCAACGGCTACTGCATCAACCGTAGCAACCGGTTTTTTCTTGGCTTGCATGATACCCTTCATGGAAGGATAACGGGGTTCATTCCAGCTTACCTGGCTGGAAATAACTGCCGGAATGGCAACTTCGGTTACAGCAGTACCGCCATCTGCTTCACTGGTGCAGGTAGCTTTTCCGTCAGCGATTTCAATGCTGGTTATAACGTTAACATGCGGCAGGCCTAAAATTTCAGCAATACGGGTGGGAACCTGTGAAGAACCATCATCGGAAGCTACGTGACCAGCCAGGATCAAATCCGGGCTTTCTGCTTTGATTGCATCGGCCAGGGCTACAGCTCTGGCATATTCATCAGCAGCAGTGTCCTGTTTCACTAAAAT
>DAOTHZ010000009.1:0-39281 GCA_035447945.1 Syntrophomonas sp. | reverse complement strand
GAACCCTCGACACCCGGCTTGGGAAGCCGGTGCTCTGCCACTGAGCTACTCCCGCTTGAATAATTACTATATGTCAAGTTGACAAGTTTTTTTAAATGGCGAAGCCGATGGGATTTGAACCCACGCTCTCCGGCTTGACAGGCCGGCATGTTAACCGCTACACCACGGCTCCGCATGCAGAAACATGGTATCATAATCAGATTGTTTTCGCAAGGTATAAGTTTGATCACGAAACGCCCGGGAGAATTGCGAAAATAAAATTCACTATGATGAAGCAAGCGCGGGACAAATGTTATAGGTCTGCGGAGTCCGGCGGTTATATTCCCGTCCGGGTTATGAAATAAATCAATACGCCCTGCAGCAATAACAGCAAGGGGAAGCCGAACGTAAATTTGCCATGACGGGTTTTGTGCCGGAACAGATACATCCCCAGCCAGCCTCCTGCTGCCCCTCCGATGACTGCCCACAGAAAGAGCGTACGTTCCGGTATCCTGTATCGGCCGGCCCGGGCGCGTCGCTTGTCAATAAAGAAAAGCAGCAGACAGACGGTGTTGACAGCCAGCAAATAAATGAACCACATTTCATGATGAGTAATCCCAAACAACAAAGACGCCTTCTTTCTATCGATTGGTAATGCCAGGTAACGTTTATAAAATATGCTCCAGAGAGCTTGTTAAATTTTGCACAAGCTGATATTATTAGAATAAATAATATTACTATTATGTTAAGGTAATCGCTTAACGCGTTCGGAAATCAAACTCTTCGTATAGATATCAATACAATAACAGAATGTACTACTAAAAGGAGCGTGAAACCATGTCCGATATTATTAAATGGCAATACGAACAGAAAAAGATTACCGCTGAACAGGCCGCCGCCATGGTCAAATCCGGCGATCAGGTCGCTTATGGCGAGTTTACCATGTTTCCGCTGGCATTGGATGAAGCTTTGTCCAAACGTGTCAATGAACTGCAGGATGTCCGAGTCACCGGGGTATGTTATACCTCCCCGCCCCAGGTGGTGTTGGCTGATCCTAAAAGAGAACATTTTATCCTGACGGATCTCCATTTTGGGATCGTATCCCGTAAATTGCATGACCACAATCTGTGCAATTATATCCCCAATACGTATCACCAGGGGTCCCGGATCATTAAAAAGTATTACAACATCGACGTGGGTTTTTTCAGCGTCAGCAGCATGGATGCGCGCGGCTATTTCAATCTGGGTCCGTCCAACTCAATTACTCCGGCGATCATGGAAAAAACCAAGATCAAAATCGTGGAAGTAAACAACACTGTACCGGTGTGTCTGGGGGGCAACCAGGAATCAATCCATATTTCCCAAGTCGACTATGTGGTGGAAGGCAACAATATTCCGTTGCGCCAACTGACGCCAGCCATGCCTACGGAAAATGAACAAACCATCGCCAATTTGCTGATCAAGGAGATTGAAGACGGTGCCTGCCTGCAGCTGGGCATCGGCGGGCTGCCTAATGCTGTTGGGGCCCTGATCGCTGACAGTGATCTCAAAGACTTGGGCATTCATAGTGAAATGATGATGGACGCCTGCGTTGATCTCTATGACAAAGGGTTGATCACCGGTGCCAAAAAGACCATCGACAGGAACAAAATGGTCTACACCTTTGCCCTGGGCACCCAGAAGCTGTATGACTTTTTGGATAACAATCCGGTATGCGCCATTTATCCAGTCAACTATACCAATGATCCCCGGGTCATCGCGCTGAATGATAAGGTTGTCGCCATTAACAACGCCCTTGCCATAGACTTGTTTACCCAGGTGGCTTCAGAAAGCGTTCAAACCCGACAGGTATCCGGTACCGGCGGACAGCTTGATTTCATCATGGGCGCCTTTAATTCCCACGGCGGAAAGGGAATTATCTGTATAGACTCAACTTATACAGACAAGGAAGGCAACCTGCATTCCCGGATCATGCCGACTCTGGCCCCGGGAACCATCGTAACCCTGCCCCGCTCCCTGGTGCAGTATGTAGCCACGGAGTACGGAATCGAGCAGTTTAAAGGCAAATCCACCTACGAAAGGGCGGAAGGGTTGATTCGCCTGGCCCATCCCCAGTTCCGGGATGAACTGATCAAGGCCGCCGATGAAATGAAAATCTGGCGCAGAACCAACAAAATTGAATAACTTAAATTCCCCTCTAAAAGCAAGAACGTCCCCGCGGGGGCGTTCTTTTTTGCTCCTCCTGCAATAAAAGAATAATCAATGCATCGGCCGTTTGACCTGGATGTAAACATAGACCAGCACGGCCAGCATTCCTCCGATACATGCGAGCACCGTGTTGATGATAGCCGGATATTGCCCGGAAAATCCGGCCAAAGAAGTATGTTTGATATAGATGCCGATATATGCCCAAACGATTACCAGACCGTAGGCGATATCGCGGTTTATAATGGTGGTGGCCGCCCCAATCAACAAACCAACGATGATGATGATAATGGCCCAAACCGGTTCAGCAATCCCCCAACCGTTCCATTGCCAGCTAACCAACAGGGTGGTGGCATTGGCGATGGTGGCTACGGTGATCCAGCCAAAATAGACACTGAAAGGAAGTTTGATCAGGAACTTCTCCCGCCGGGTAAGCGTTTCCTGGCGAATCGTCTGCAGGATGGTTATCAAACACAGCAAAATGACGATCATCCATAACATGGAAAAAGCGATCATGTAATTGTGCCAGGAAAAAATCCAAGCCACATTGGCCAGGGAAGAGATACTGAAAATCAGTCCGGTCCTGGCCAGCAAAGCTTGATTGCGGGGGGCTTGCGGATCCCGGAACAGACCCATCTGATACAGACAATACAAGGCCAGTAAAAGATAAATCAGTCCCCAGATGGCAAAGGTACTCCCGGCCGGAGCGAATAGATTGGGATAGGAATCGGAAACCTGCCCGGTCGTGACGCCGTTGATGGGCAGGATATTGGCCAGGGCATTGACGATGATCATTGCCAGATACGTAACTAAAACCAGCATTTTTATGGATGTGACTTCTTTTTGATTGACCATTAAGCTTCCCTCCCTGAATAAACTTTCATCTTCTTTCAATATCTCTTGAAATCACTATATCCCATTTTATTTCCTAAAGAATAAAATACATGCTGTCCAACAAATAACGGCGCTGATACTTGTCCGCCATTTTTTTCAAAAAGGATTTTGTTTTCGGCAACCCTGTTTTACCCTGCTGATAATCATTGAGGATTTGAAAAAAGCTGGCCTTTTCTTTTTCACTGGCCACATCTTTGAAATATCCCCAGACATGCTGGGCAGCATTAATGGCGTGACCGGTCTCCAGCGGACTTTGCAGAGCATCTTCCAAAAGGGAATAAAACGCTGCGGCCGGATAATTGTTTTTATCGCGCAGCAACTGCCGGATCTGGGCGTAAGCCGATGGTGACCGTTCCAAAACAGTATATTTGTACGTGCTCCACTCTTGTTCCAGCTGCTTGATCTTTTTCTCCGCCAAGGTACAGTTTATGCACTTCAGGGCAGAAAGATTCTTGTCCTTCACCTCCAGCATGATATCCAGATCATTTCTGTTCAGGGTGTGATAAAAGCGCAGAAATTCATTGATATGAATGGTATCCGAGTGGGAACCGGGCTTCTTCCCCGGATTCTGCTGGGAATAATGGATTTTTTGCTGTCCGTCCCGGGGATGCCATGTAGGCCGGCATTGCTCAAGCCAATAGAACTGGTCTTTTTCACCGGCAGGAGGATGGATGGCATGATGAAGATTGTCAAAAATAACAGGTGCCCCCAGTTTCGTGCCGATTTCCAACACTTCCTCAATATTGTAGGAGCGCTCATCATTCTCCAGTACCAATCTACGTGTAATCGCCGAATCCAATTGACGGTAATGGGCAATAAATCGCTTGATCGCCTGTTTCTTGTCGTTGTACACGCCGCCAATGTGCAGGACAATTTTATGTTCCGAACCGGTTCCCAAACTTTCGAGCACTTGCGCGTGATAGGCCAGATCCTCTATTGCCCGGGCAACTACGCCTGCATCGGGCGAATTCAATACCGTATACTGCCCCGGGTGCATGGAAACCCGCATGCCGCTGTCATTAATTTTGGCTCCAATGGTTTGCAGCCGGGCTGTAAATATCTCTGGCCAGACCAGTGTATTGGCTGGGCTGGAGCCGAACGGTATCAGATCAGAGCTGATTCTGAAAAGCCTGATGCGGTTGGCCAGGTTATAATCGATGATTCTTTCCAGAGACTGCAGATTATGGCTGATTAGTTCAGCGAGCCTGCTCTCATTGACGTTTTTCAGCATACAAGTTTTCAGATCAGTATTCTGCACCCCAATGGTCAGACAAGCGTACCCTATGCTCACTCGTTACCTCCTTAAGTTTACGCAATCGGCGAACGCATCTATTGTTGCATAACATTTCTTATCAATCTGGCCAGCATGGTGGCTACTTCAGCGCGGGAAGCGGTACTTTGCGGATCAATACGCTGATCGTCGCGGCCGTTTATGATCCCGGCCTGATGCATTGATTCTATGGCATCCCGGGCATAATCGCTGATCTTTTCATCATCCACAAACGGCTTCTTGTCTATCGGATTTTTCAGGCCAAGCTGGGAAAAAGCAACGTAATTGGCCAGCATGACCGCCAACTGTTCCCGCGTTATCGCCTCATCCGGGGCAAACCGGTTATCACCGGTGCCCTTCACGATGCCTGTCTGTTGTGCCCAATCAATATAAGGAGCATAATAGCTATCCGGACTTACATCCTGGAAAGCAGACCCTTTGTACCTTTCGGAAGGTACATTACCAAGCCGTCCCAGAACCGTTACCAGCATGCCTCTGGTCATGGTCATGTCCGGACCAAATTTGTCATGATCGATGCCGGCAAACAGTTTTCTGGCCCCCACAAAGAGGATATCATCCCTGCCCCAGTGATGTTGAATGTCATTAAAGGAGGGCTTATTTTCCTGCAATTTTATAGTCATCGGTTCGCTGGCAGAAATGATCATCTGTCCGTTGCCAAGCAAGGCCATCGGGATAATCTCCTCGCGTCCGTCGGGATAAACCCTGATCGCTACCGTTTCCGGGCTGGCGTTTTCAGCCGGCACCACAACGTTGACTCTTCCGCCCGCGGCAGACAACACTTGATTGTCAGTTTTGATACTAAATAAGCGAACTCCTTGTTTTACTTCCGAAGTGATACTGATGCCTTTGGCATCCGTAGCTGTACCCGATCCGGAATGAGAACCGCTCTCCTGGGGGGGTGTCTGCAGACTGTTGCTGATCGTTACCGTATAGTTATCGGTGACTGTACCATCAGCTGAAGTTACAGTTATGGTAATCGTATTGATACCGTGATGCAGATCGACCACCGCGCTGCCTAAATCAGTCGGCCGCCCATTGACTTTGATGACAGCATCCGGATCTTGCGCTGCGATATTGATGAAAGTGGCGGTCAGATTTTCCGTTTCATAATAATACTCCTTCTGCCCCTCCACCAACTGCAGTGGTATCCCTTGCATGAAATGAGATGCCAGGCCGGTATTTTCCTCTTCCTCTTTGTTCACATCGGCGTAGGTAACCATTACCGCTGCTCCCTCACGGTCAAAGGTAAAGACTGACTGGGAGGATTCTTCTCCGGCCAGATTGAGGAGACCGGCTCCCAACAGAAAACGGTTATAGCTGCGTTTAGTGTCAATGATGCGGCCGTTTTTATCCAACAGGCTGACGATCAGATTGCCGCTATGACGGCTGGCCAGGGCATTGTTCTTTAAATCGACCAGCACCGTGGAAGACCCCTCTTCACAGTGCAGTTGGGTAGACAAGGTCACCGGCTGATAATCATTGCGAACCAGCAGACTTTCAAAAAGTACTGTAGAAATATTATTATGGCGATAGTATTCGATCAGTTCCAGATTAGCCGCTGTGTCACCGGTAAGAAGCGTTTCTTCCGCCCAGGCCTTGACAAAGATCTGCACGCCGTTTTCCGGAATCTCATTGCCCAGCATCACATGTCCGGCAATATCAAAGATAAATTGTCGGGTATAAGCGCCGGCATCAATCAGGGCAAAATCATCCGGATCTACGCTGAAGGGAACTCCCTCTTCCTGACCGTTTACCATCTGCAGCAGATGGGTACATTCCGGGTCGCTGAACAGTCCTATTTTGACATTGCGCGAGCTTCCTGCCAAGGCTGCTCCATTGTTGTACAGCGTCACCTGGACAACCCTCTGGCCGTTTGCTTCCCCGACAATTTTTGTGTTGGCTATGCCTACATCCGGTACATCCAGATACAAGGTGTCGGCAATCGTATATTGCTTGCCCAAGGTCGGCATCATGCTGCTGAAATGGGCCGTGATGTTGTAGTCCGGATTGATGACCTGAGCGGTCGGAATATCATAAGTGGCGGTTAGTGTAATGCTTTCATTGGGCAACAAAAACAGTCCCTGATTAAACTCGGTGATATTATTCCCGATTTGGATGGTTATATTATCAATTGGCTGTACGCCCGCATTGAACAGGGTAAACTGAACCGGTATCCGTAAGCCCGGTTGGATGGTACGATAGTCTACCGCTACCTGATTGACCGACATTTTATTTTCATAGACTGCAGTAGCCGTATACAGATCAGAGCGGGCCACCGGAAGATAAATGATCTGCTCGGTTCTCTCTCCGTTTACTTCTATAGGGATTTTATGTTCCCGGTAACCATTATCGTAATTGGTGCCCAGAATTACTGCCTTGACCGTATCCTGATCCACACACCGGGCATCAAAATGATCGATCAAGGTAAAATCGCTCATCGTTGCTACATCCAAGGCCGAGGTGATAAATATTTTTCCGTTTTCTTTAATGAACTTGACCGCCTTCAGCGAATCTTTGTCTGCTTTGACAGTATCTCCTTCGGTGGTTGCAGTATTCGCCGGCTCTTTCCATAAAATAGACAGTTGATCAATTGTTGGGGCATTCTTGCTGAATTTAAAACGGGAACTGATATTCACATTGGAATGGTTGTTAACGCTGCTGATACTGTCAATAAAATCCGGATAAATCGAGCCATAGCGGTCAAAGGCACACAGGCGGATATCGTTGCGGCTGACTCCATCAGCATCATGAATGCTGTACCAGCCAAGTACGAAGCGCTCGATATCATCATCAAAAGTGACGGCGGTCAGCTGGGGGTTTTCATCCAAAAAGGCATCGTTGGTCACGCGTACGTTTTTCCCCAATGCTCCTTCCGGTTCAATGACTGCATAGATGATTTCCATGCCGCTGCTAACTTTTTTGCCATCATCGGAAACAGTGAGCAGATGGTCACTTCCTGCCGTATCTGCAGACGTATCCAAGGAATAGGTCAGCGCTGCCGTACTGTCCTCCAGCATGGCAGCTTCAAGGGCTTTCACCGCGCCGCTGCTGCCGTTGTACAGCGTCTTGGTCTCACTCCACGTCTTTTTTTCCCGATCATACATCCGGTAAAGGATATTATCGGCACCGTTGAATTCCAAAGGATGGTCGGCATCTGCCGCATACACGCTGCGCCAGGCAACCAGCACCCGGCTGTCATTTACCGCTACTGTTGGCGCCATATCCGGGGTACTGTTCTGGCTGAGCCGGGTCGTCACCCATTGACGGTTTTCGTAAACTGACGCCACTACTTCGGTGCCGTTGCTCAACAAAGCGATGTCGGCGTTGCTGATTTCCTGCCCTGCTTCCCGGGGAATGGTTTCGCTCTGGGTGACCCACGTCGCAGCCGCAAAATCGTCATCGCCCGCCAGTTGCAGCTGGGAGTCGCCGAAGCTGGTCATCTCCGCCGCAAGCGGAACTCCTTGCGGATATTGGCCATCTTGGAGGCTGCTCCAGTATACCCGGGTGTTTTCGATCTCTTGACTGTCCCCGTCGTAAACGTAGACCAGTATCTGACCGTCATCAGAGAACAGCGGATTGGCAAAGGGATACGTATTGGTCTGCAAACTATCCACGCCGTTTTCCTCATCCAGTGATTGCTGTACAAATTCCTGTGAAGACGCCCAGGAACGCTGGAATTGCTGCAAATAATCTCGATCTTCCAGGGTTGATTGAGCGGAGATGGGATACAGGCTCAAATCCTCCGGCATCATAGCATTGGGAATCGCCAGCCGATCGAGATTGTCATTGGAGCCCTTGCCGATCTTTTCCCAGGTAGTCTGGATTTTTTCCCAATCGTTATAGGTTGCTCCGGCAATTTTAAAGTTTCTGGAGGTCAATATATAGGTTTCCGATACAAACAGGAATTTGGCATCCGCCTCGATGCCAATCTGTCCGTTGACGGTCAGACTTTGTCCGTTTTTCTTGGTTTTGGCATAGGGCTGGTTCAGCCAGGCAAATTGCGCATCCAGGGAAATTCGGCCAAACAAGCCTATTTTCAAGGCTACTACCGAGTAATCAAAGCCGACTCCGGCAAATGCCTTGAAATATGCATAGATACGCAGCGTCGTCAGGTAGTCATTGACGGCATCCTGGTCATAGGTTTTCTTGATGATTTCTCCTCGCTGTACGGCCGCTTTGAAAATCACTTCCGCACTGGCCCCGACCCCAAGTTGAGCCGTTACCGGAATGGGCCCCACCATGGTATTGTAATTCCAGGTGTAGTCGAGGCCCGCACCGGCGTTGAAACCTCCATTAAGAACAAGTACTTCCCATTTTCCGTGGTCAAAATTATAAAACACCTCGGCTTCCATATACCCACCAAAGACGAAAGAAAAATCTTTCTCGGAAAAGCTTTTTCCGGAACGATTCTTGTCCAGGGTTGCCTTTTGTTCGGTGATATATTTCTTTTTCATGATATCCATGGCGTCGGTAAAACCAGGGGTATATTCCAGTTCACTGCCGGTTTGGGGGTCTTCCGTGGCCAGCCCCCCCAAATTGAGGGCGATCAGAGCAACATAAACAGTCGGATCGGCAGTAGGCGCGATGACCATCTGGAAAAATTCCCCCAGACTTCCTGTTCCCTGCTGGCTGAGATGTGATAATCCGGCCCCGATCATTTCATCCGCCAAACTCAAGCTGCCGGCCTCGGCCTTGGCATTGGCTGACATGGCCTGCAGAGTGATGACCAGGCTGTCACTGTCAATGGCTTTGGGTACATCCAGCATGTTGGCCGCCCGAAAAGTCATTTCTTGATTGATGTAACGGGTCGAGCCGGAATGACTGTAAATCAAATGCAGGTCCTGGACCGGCTCGCTCCATTCTGTAACCGTAGCCCGGTCAAGCGTAAATGTATTGGTTGAACTGACCATGTCGGTAAATGGATATTCATCCGTTGTATGGGTCTGATTGTTGAATGCCATTCCATACCTGTCTTGAAAATACAACTGGCGATCCTCAGACGGGTCATCTTTGCTGTCTCCCCACCACAACACCGTTGTATTCAATATGACCTTGTCATGGGTGTCACTGGGACCGATTTTTCCTTTGAATTTGCGTACATCAATGCGGCGATCTCTTTCCGTTTCATATGTAATCGTCTGAGCAGCGATAAATGGTTTGTATTTCTCCCCTTCGCCCACCATTTCCAGAGAAACAATGCCTGCACCAGACATCACTACTTCTTCACTGCTCATATTGCCGTCCAGATTGATGATCTGCGGATAATACTCATCGTTCGGAAAATGCAACAAATAAATAAAATTGAGTTTATCCGCTCCGGTTAATACCTCGTCGCTGGATTCATGCCAAAATTGACTGGTGTTCATGCGCACGATGATCTTGCCGTCCTGGTCTGTCGTGATGGTTTGGGATTGATCTCCCGGCAATTTGTTCAACAGCGCAGTCGGACAATAACGGTCATTTTTGTAAACTCCGCCATTCAAGAATACTTCTCCGTGATAGGGGGTTCCATCCGGTTTTCTTACATACAGCTCTACCGTTGCACATTCCCGCAGTTTAAATAGATTCAGCGGATACATTGCCATTTGGGTTGAGTCCTTTTCGGAAGAAAGCAGTCCTTTGTACAAGGTCCCCATATAGATCCGTTCTTCGACAGCAGACTCCAGATAAATTTCACCGGCGATACCGCTTGCTTCATACAGCGCCAGTTCTCCTCTGGCATTGGTCGTAACGACGCGTTGTTCTCCGTTGCCGTTGACGTATGTCAAAGTAGTTTCGGCCTGCGGCAGGATTTGGAACAAATAAAGCTTGTCCTGCAGCGTTTCCACCGCCACATCCAAGGTTCTTTGCAAACCGGTGGCAACGTGGGTTACCGTTAGCCGTGTATTGCCGTCATGCAGCCCGGACAGGGCAAATTTTGTTTCCGGCCGGTATGAAGAATAAATCAATTCTTCAATGTTCCGATAATAGCCACCCTGTTGGTAATTCAGGCTGCCGATGCGGCTATCGCTGGAATGCCACTGGATCTGGTCGCTGATCTGCCCCCAACCATGGTCACCGAAGTTTATGGAAGCCTCGTTGCGCAGCTTTATATCGCGTTTGAGCGCCAGGATTTCCTCGCTGCTCATGGCACTTATGGCGGGAAGGTTGCTCATGGTAAAAGTGGTTCCCGGAGCTGCCCCGTCAATCCATATATGCAATGCATCCTGGCTGTACACATGCAACACAAAAGAATCATACGACCAGGCTGAATCCCCTTTATTCCTGACTTTTACAGCTACCGTATAAAGATCTTTAAATCCGCCGTCTACCGTTTGGATCGCCAGATCATACGAGCCTCCGCTGGAGTCTGTGCCGGTCTGGGTGTAGAACGGTGTCTTTCCGTCATTTTTGCTTATTTCCAGGACAAATTCCGCTGCATTGACCTCGTCGAAGTTTTCCAGCGTCCAACTGATGGGAACGCTGGGGGTGCGGTCGCTAATAAAGTATTTGTCCAGTTTTCCCAGTCGGACCACGGCAGGTTTGGCCGCCACTGACAGGTAAGCAGCTGCCGTTAAGGTCTGGGCAGCATCATAGGGATGGGGTGCGGTGATCGTGATGATATAACTGTATCTGCCCATCGCGGAAATATTGCCAACATAGGCAGCTGGAATCGTACATCCGGAAACGGGGTTTTCCTGGGTGGAAGTAACGGTGCTGCGGTAGACGGAATCGCCTTTTCGCAACGATCCTCCACGATAATCAGCCATACTGACGTCCACATCAAAAACCGTACTTCCGCCTGCCTCAGCATTTTTGCCGGTCAGGTTGGATGTCCAGCGCACCTGGACATCTTCTCCCTGCTTGATGGTTATGGCATTCATCTGCTCAGGAATCACCAGGAAAGGGGTCAGACCTGCTTTGACGATAACCGTGCGACTGTTCAGCGAGACCTGTTTGCCAGCTGCCTGTCCGTTTAAAGCGGTAAGGGTAAAGGTTACGCTGCCCGGAGTACCGGTCAGCGTAATCCTGCCGTCATTTGTAATTCCGGCAATGGCTTCATCACTGCTGGACCAGACGAAATCATCTGCCCCCTGATAAGTAGCCGCTGTATTGGCAACGCTGTAGTTTAAATTCCAGACGTTTGCCTGATCTGCAAAAAGATTTCCATCGGCCGGAAAGTTGTCGCTGATGGTCAAATCATCATCGGTCAGAAAAACAACCGGCTCTACGGTATAGACAGCATAGGTGCCGACCAGCAGCTGATGGTTGGTACTGCTGTGGATGACCGGATCAAGATAGAATTCGACCACGCCGGACCGGGTCACGGCACTGTCATTGAACGCTGGCACAAAACTGCCCACCAGTTTGGTGGGGGTTATATCATTGTCGGCATAAAGGTCAATTTTTGTGGCCCCTCCGTCGAGGGAGGCGTAAATGCTGGGAACCCGGTATTTATTAACGGTTTCATCGTAATTGACACCGGCCTCGCTGACCAGCCAGTTGGTCACATCCTGGTTATCATTTAAATCAATTTCTACCTGACAAACTGAAACTCCGTTTTCTGCAGTCACCAGGCTGGCCGATGCTTTTTTAAACGTATCCAGCTTGTACTGAGGCTGAATGATGTTCTTGAAGGTAACACTTTCCATCACACTGTCAGACGAAGGTACTTGCAGGTTTCCGGCCAAATCTTTGGCACCCCGGGGTTCGGAAATGCGCAGATCAGGATCATCAATCTGTTTGACCGGGTAAAGGAAGGTTGCACTTGTCACTCCATGGCTGCCAGCTTCAATCGGCGTAAGGGTCATCCCGTTGGCTTGCAGGGTAGCTTCGGACACATCAACCGGCTCGGAATAAGTCACGCAAATCGGGATCGATTGTCCGTAAGCAAAGGTCTTGCCTACATCCCACGGCTTGCTGTCGATCCGGAAAAAATCCTTGACGCAGGGATTCTTTGTATCGATAAACCGAAGCGATAATCCCACTTTGGCGGTTACATTGCAATGATCCCAGGGATTGGTATGATTGTGCCCGAAGTAAACATCTAGCTGGTTATCGTTGTCGTAAATCAATTCATCATAGACATCATCATCCAGCGCAATGGTTCCGAAATGATCAATTATGCTGTTGACTGATTTGATGGTTAGCACGTCGCCAAAATATTTTCCAAAAATGGCGGGCCGGAATTCATAAGCGGAGGTATTGCCGGGTGAACCGACAAATGGCGTCCCCCCGGACAGTTGAACCTCGATTTCATTAAACACTTTTTGGGTGAACAATTCGTTTTTGAGGACATTGCGGTCGTAGGCAAAGGATACCGTGGAGCCGTAATCCAAAGCAAGGTAGCCGGGTAGACTGTCATTTAGAAAAGGGTCATTGATGGGCAAAAAGGTATAATTGCTGTTAATTTTTATGACCTTCTCGATCAATCGCTTGCCTTCCTGAAAGGTAACGTTGTGCGGGTTGTAAAATTGCACCAGAAAGCTGCGCTGGCCTTCAAAGGGAAGGTGGCGCCAGGCGATGGAATCGTTAATTCGCAAAGTTATTTTTTGGGTGATTGCTGTGCTCTTGGCGGGAAATGTAACGGTTCCGGTGCGGTTGCCAGTGAATTCATAGGCAAATTCGGCGCTGCCTTGCAGCAGTCGATAATCAAAGCTGATGTCATAATCAGGCACCTGCGTCAATGCATTTCCCTGACGATCCTTGAGTCTTGCTGTGATGGTCTGCTCACCGCTGTTATTGTCATAGATCAGGGGGCTGGCATCGACTTCGACATAGATGCCCTGGTCAATGCCGGAGGGAAAAACCAGGGAAGAGGATTCTGTTGCCATCGGCACAATCCCCTGTGGATAAATTTTAATTCCCTCCGTCGCAATCTGCTGATGCAAGGAAGACAGGGTTTGCTGATGCTCTTTATCCAGATTTACATCATTAAAATAGGTATTTTTGATGCGTTGAATTTCATATTCAATGGCAATCATGGTTTTGAGATCACGCAAGGTGATTGAAGTCCCATCTACCGTGGCGGCTTCATCAAGATTTACCTCCGGGCTGTTGATCAGTTTCCAGATCTCGTCCAAGGTCATTGCCTGACCACGCCAATTTATCACTGTCGCTAGATCTTGTTGGCTGTCACTGTCGTCCCATAAATCCAACTCTTCCAGCACCTGTCGGGCAGCCTCAGGCGTTGTTGCCTCTCCTTGAACTGTCTGCAGCGATTGAAGAATATTTTGATTAGAATTCAGAGAATTTTCTTTGGTTGTATTAATATCTGCCCAGGCAGTCAAAGAACAGGTATTGATCAGCAACATTATCATAACCAGCCAAGCAGCCAACTTCATGCCGGCTCGACAACTTTTGCCAAAATATGTAATCAACACTTTTTTTCCCCTTTCCTCAGCCCCTATACAATATTTACTTAGTGTTTTCTCGATTTTCAGCTGTTTTCCTTCTTTTGCGTAACTTGACGGAAAGCGTTCATTGTAATAAACATGACATTTTATCTAAATTTCTTATAAGTTTGGTGTATAATTTACGTAACGTAATATTTTTTTGGAGGAGGCATATTATGGATTACATGGAACAACCCTCTTACCGATGGTACATGTCCCAACAGACCTTCCCTGAATTGCTCAACCGCAATGTGACCCAATTCGCAGCGAAAACGGCGCAAATGTGGAAAAACCAGAAAGGTGAAGTTGAATCGTTGCGCTACGCCCAGCTTGGCCAAGTGGTGAAAGAAGTTACCTGCGGCTTGATGGCCTTGGGCGTCGAGCCCGGCGACCGGGTAGCCATCATGAGCAATACCCGCCCGGAGTGGGTCTGGTGTGATTACGGCATCCTCTGCGCAGCTGGGATCACCGTCTGTATCTATCCCACCCTCAGTGCCAACGAGATGACCTACATCATGAACGATTCCGGTTCCAAAATCCTTTTTATTGAAAAGCAGGCCGATCTGGAAAAATGCCTGGCGGCCTCTGCGAATATCCCCTCCCTGGAAAAGCTTATAATCATGGACCGTGACGCCGACTTTATCAGCGATCAGGCCATGAGTCTGAATAAATTACGAGAGATGGGCAATGTTCTGTTGCTGCAGGATCGTTTTGCTTTTGAAAAAAGATGGCGCACCGTCAAACTGCATGATCGCATGACCATCGTCTATACCTCGGGTACCACCGGCAATCCCAAAGGTGCCGTCCATACCCATTTCAGCATCAATGCTGCGGTTTTGCGTGATCTGACCTTCTCTCCCTTTATCGAAGATGATTACTTACTGCTCTCTTTCCTGCCCATCTCTCATACTTATGAACGGGAATGCGGGCATGCGCTGGCGATGCAGACGGCCATCGCCGTAGCCTACTCCTCACCCCAGACACTAGTGGCCGATTTTGCTACTTTCCGACCGCATGTGTTCATGTCCGTTCCCCGCATCTACGAAAGAATCTATATGGCCCTGCGGGCTTCCACCTCCCAGTCAGCAGTTAAAAAGACCATCTTTAACAAGGCCATTGATACCGGCCTGCAAGTGGTGCAAACCATCACCGATGAAAACGGCTTTATCGATGTCTACCCCCATATGGACATCACCCGCAACGCCAGCTTCTTTCTTAAATTAAAATATCGTTTATACAACAAGCTGGTGTTCAATAAAGTAAAAGAAATGATGGGGGGCCGGTTTGTCTTCGCTTGTTCGGCTGCCGGCAGCCTGTCGGCTGACTTATGCAAGCTGTTCCTGGCCATGGGCCTGCCCATCTATGAAGGCTACGGTTCCACCGAAACCTGCAACACCATCAACATGAACCGGGTGCATCGTGTACTGCCAGGTTCGGTCGGCGCACTCTGCCCGGGTGTAGAGGGTTATATGGCCGAAGACGGCGAATGGTGCGTCCGCGGCAACAATATTTTCCTGGAGTATTGGAACAACCCCGAAGCCACCCGCAATGCGTTTACCGAGGACGGGTATTACATGACCGGCGATATTGTGGAGATGTTGCCGGAAGGCTTTATTAAAATCGTGGATCGCAAAAAAGGCTTGATTGTGCTGGATACCGGTAAGAATATCGCCTCCTCCAAGGTAGAACAGGCCTTTTCCACCAGTACGTATGTTGATCTGGCTTTTGCGGTGGGTGACAGCCAGAAATATATTGGGGCCTTGATTGTTCCCAATTTTGAAGAATTCATGGCTTTATTTGAGAAAAACGGGGTGTCCTATGATCAAAACGCGATTAAATACATCGATGTCAGTGGCGTCAAGACGGTGTCCAGTGTCGGCGATGATTTCATCAATCAGCCATTGCTGAAGGAAACGGTTGAAAAAGAAGTCCAACGCATCAACAATGAACTGGAATCGTATGAAAAGATTAAAAAGTATGCTATTCTTCCCCGCAGAATGACGGAAGAATCAGGTGAAATCACCCCCACTCTCAAAGTAAAACGCAATCTCGTCATTCAGAACTTTGATACGGAAATCAAATCCCTGTTCAATTGATATGTAACGCATCCGGGTGGTTGCAGCCGTCCGGATGCGTGATCTTTTCTTTTCTACTCACCATTATCATAGCCGGCCGCAATCCTATCTCCTCTTTACCATAATATGCATTTTCATCCTGCGGTGTCTCGGCGTGTCCAGACAATAAAACAGCGGAACGAAAAACGTCCCGCTGACACCCTCCTTTGGCTATAATATAATTACCGTTTTGTTGGCATCATCCCATTCCGCTTGGTAGCCAAGTGCCTCCGCCAGAGTCCGCGCCGGTGCGTAAGAAGTTCCGCCCAACAGCAAGCCCTCTATAACAACGGCGCCGGTAACCACAAAAACTTTGTCCGCCTGCGCTGTTGGCACAGCCACCGTAACCGGGGGAATCAGGACAGCGTTGCGAAGCGCATCCCATTCCACCGTTCTGCCCAGTTGGTTGGCCAGCGCCCGGACCGGTGCATAGGATACCCCGTTGATCACAAATCCCATCAGCTTTTTGGGGCTGGTTACGATCGGTACGGAAGTGGTTCCGAGGGTTAGATCTTGCATAAGACGTTCCCAGGGAAAATTCCTTCCCGGACAGTTAGAACGGTTGACGCTGTCGAGCTGGTAATGCCCGATGATGTGCGTGCGATCCGCCACAATAGAATGATTGCTGATCAACTGGCGATGCAATTCAAGCGTAGCGTGGTATTGCCTTTCAGTAAGATTTCCGTCTCCTCCCACTGCAGGATAGCATTCATGTTCAATTCCAAGGGTATAGCGATTGGGATTGGTACCGTCATATAACATCCAGGAAGGCTGGTCGACAGCCCCGGCCTGCCAGGCCGTGTCCTGAAGCCTAACCAATTGATAAACTGTTCCATCCCGGAAAATTAAATAGTGAGCAGATACTTTGGATGCCGGGTTGCTCAGCCAGCTCAATGCTCCTGGTCCCTGTCCTCCGGTCTGATGATTGACGATGGCAATAATTTTTCTCCCGCCCCGTCCAGCAGTATAGTTCGGGCTTGGTTTCCAGTTTATATTTACAGTCATTTAAAACACCCCTTTCCTGCCTCGGCCTGAATCTCTAACATAGTTTCCATTACCATAATATGCAAGGCAGGTTTTTTGTGTCTCCGCATGAACACTCCACTAACAATTGAAAAAACAGCGGAACAATGCCACCGTTTCCAAAAATGCAACAAACGATGCATTTTTGTATCAATCTGGCAGACATTTGTTTTTTTTTTGTGCTTTCCAATTAAACCAGATTGAAGCAGATAAATAATTTTATATTTATCCAATCGATACAATATTGCATCAAAAGACCCCGATTTGTTCTGAAAATTGCTTCATTTAGCGTGCTTCTTGATGCCCCAATGGTGATATAACTTCCTTCCTATGGCGATTTATTACGGCATGGCATTATTATTGCATAGTCATTGGAGTAGGTTCCCAAACCATTGTCCAAATCCTGATGTTGTTTATTAAGCCGTTAGTGATCTCCTGTTTTCAGGTTTTGAACGAAAGTTTTGCTGGAGGAAGTATACAGTCTGGCTGATACCTAGATTCAAAATCCGTAGCCGAAAGAGGTATCTCTGCGGCAACAAAGTATCAGCACTATTTTTAAGGAGGGGTTTGTAATGTCAGAAAAGCCATGGTTAAAAGCGTTTGAAGAGGAAGTTGCCAAATGGCGACCCGTGTGGCACGCCAACTACGATGACAAAATTGAAGCGCATCCGGAGTACCCCACCGAACCGCCCAAGTGGTGGTTTAATAAATGGGCAGAGGAACAGCCGGACAAACCTTACGTCATGCAAGGAGATGTCGTAATAACCTATGGACTCGCCAATGATTTGAGCCGCCGCCTGGCCAATGCGCTGACCAACCTGGGGGTGAAAAAAGGAGATCGTGTGGCGATCATGTCACCCAATCTGCCCCAGTATGTTTTATCGATTCAGGCGCTCCTAAAGATCGGAGCCATTGAAGTCCCATCCAACCCGCTCTATACAGTCCCGGAGCTTTCCTACCAGTTCAGGGACAGCGGTGCGGAAACCGTTATCGTGATGGCGATGTTCGCCAACAAGGCCATCGAAATCATGAAGGAACCCAATTCCCCGGTGAAACGGGTCATCGTCTTCCAGGTGCCCACCATGCCGGTGGAGATCGAAAAGGCTGACAATATCTATGACTATAATGAAATCATCGGCGCGGCCAGCAATGCAGAACCGGATGTGGAAATCACCATGGACGACATTGTCCGTCTGCAATACACCGGCGGAACCACCGGTGTCCCCAAGGGCTGCGTCCTGACCAATTTCAATGTGATGTCCAAGGCAGTGCGCGTCGGGCAGTGGGTCACCAATAATTACACCACCATGCCCGGGGGCGATTTACGTGCGCTGGCCTGCATCCCCATGAATCATATCTTCGGCTTTATGGCTAATGTTGGTTTTAACTTCTTCTGCGGCGGCAGTCTGGTCACTGTGCCGGTACCCAATCCGGATACATTACTGGATGCGATTGAAAAATATCAGCCCGCCACTTTCCCCACCGTACCGGCGATGATCATCGCCATGCTCAACCATCCCCGCTTTAAAGAAGCTGATATTTCCTGCTTCAAAGGGGGCGTATTCAGTGGGGGCTCCCCTCTGCCGGTGGAAGTGATGAAGAGCTTTGAAGAACAAGCCCATTGCCGTATCGTAGAAGGCTTCGGCATGTCGGAGAGCTGTCAGCAGGTGTGCGCCAATTCCGGCCATCATACCCGCAAGGTAGGCAGTGTGGGCGTACCGTATCCCGATACCGATGTTCTGATCGTGGATGACAAAGACGGCACCACCATCATGCCGGTGGGCGAACCGGGTGAGCTCATCTGGCGTGGGCCTCAGATGATGCGGGAATACTGGAACAACCCCGAAGAAACTGCCCTGACGATTCGCGACGGATGGCTTTATACCGGAGACATCGCCCGCATGGATGAAGACGGCTTCTTTTTCATTGTTGACCGCAAGAAAGATATGATCATCTGCAGCGGTTTTAACGTCTTTCCCCGTGATATCGACGAAGTCTGTTATGCCATGCCTGAGGTCCTGGATGCCTGCACGGTAGGGATTCCGGATCCCAAACGCGGAGAAACCCCCAAGGTATTCATTGTCCTCAAAGAAGGGGCGACGCTGACCGCTGAAGAAGTGATTGCGCGTTGCCGTGAAAACCTGGCCCCTTATAAAGTTCCCTCCGAAGTGGAATTCCTGCAAGACTTGCCGCGCACCCTGGCCGGCAAAGCCGACCGCAAAGCCATGAAAGCCATGGCACTAAAGAAATAAGTCCAACAAAAAATAGCGGGACCTTCAAAGTCCCGCTATTACTGTATTCATATGGTGGGCGCGGAGGGTTTCGAACCCACGACTTCCACCGTGTGAAGGTGGCACTCTCCCGCTGAGTTACGCGCCCGTTTTTTCAGGTTGTTTTTATTTTAACACCCTGACCATAAGGATTCAAATCTTAAAATAGCTGATGGCTGACGATGGTCTGGCTTCTTTTTGGTCCTACGGCCACAATCGCCTGTCTAACCCCGCTCAGTTCCTCGATTTTGGCGATATAGTCACGTGCCGCTGAAGGCAAGTCTTCATACTGTTCAATCTTGGTTATATCCTCCTGCCAGCCGGGCATTTCGATATACTCGGGAACGCATTCTTCCAGGATGCTGAGGTTATCTGGAAACTCGTAGAGCAGTTCTCCTTGGTACCGATAGGCCACACAAATCTTTATGGTTGCAAAGCTGTCCAGCACATCCAGTTTGGTAATGGCCAAATCGGTCAAGCCGTTGATTCTGGTTGCATAACGCAAAATCACTGCATCCAGCCAGCCGCATCTGCGAGGTCTCCCGGTAGTAGTGCCAAACTCGGCTCCCCGGGTGCGCAGAATCTCTCCGTTGTCATCGTTCAGCTCGGTGGGAAAGGGTCCTTCGCCGACTCTGGTGGTATATGCCTTGACTACGCCAATGACCCGATTGATATGGGTCGGTCCGACGCCCGCCCCGATGCAGGCTCCTCCGGAAGTTGGATAGGAGGAGGTTACATAGGGATAGGTGCCGTGGTCGATGTCGAGTAACGTCCCCTGGGCTCCTTCAAACAAAACTTTTTTCCCGTCCTTGATGACTTGATTGACCAACAGGGAGGTATCAGCGACATACTTTTTAAGCTGTGCCGCCTGCTCCATCAACTCGGCATAGATGGTCTCAACGGCAAAGCCGGGCGCATCGTATATTTTTTGCAGGAGGAGGTTTTTGCGCTCCATTTCCTGGATAAATCTTTCTTTAAAGCCGGGATCATACAAATCGCAGATGCGAAATCCGGTCCGGCTGATCTTGTCTTCATAAGCAGGTCCGATGCCGCGTTTGGTCGTGCCGATCTTTTTGCAGCGGTCTTCAATGGCATCGATTTCCTTGTGGTACGGCATGACCACTTGGGCACGACTGCTGATGCGCAGATTGTTGGTGTCAATTCCGCGCTCCTGCAGTCCTTGCAGTTCTTTCAGTACTTCACCCATGTCAACCACTACGCCGTTGCCGATGATACAGGCGGTTTTGGGGTATAGAATCCCGGAAGGGATCAGGTGCAACATGAATTTCTCGCTGTCCACTTCGACGGTATGTCCAGCGTTGCTGCCGCCCTGGTAACGGACTACACAATCTGCCTTCTCGGCCAGATAATCGGTTATCTTTCCTTTTCCTTCGTCGCCCCACTGGGAACCTACTAATACTACCGCTGACATAGGTCCACCCCCCTGGTTTATCTCGTTGGTCAGCAACCATTTTATCCATACTGGTTGCTTTTTCCTTCGTCAACCTATTCATCTTAGCAAATGGCCTATCTGGTGTCAACCAAATGGGCAACCGCAAGGCCTGCTGCCTTTCTTGAAGCCTGGTCAGTAGACCTGGGCTTGCGATTCGGCAGCAAATACATGTTCATACGCTTCTTCAATCATTCGAATCGGGATAATGGCAATATCCTTTACCCCAGCCGGGATATCGGCAATGTTTTCTGCCGGTATCAACACTTTTCTGACTCCCGCCTGGCGAGCGCTGAGAATTTTCTGGCAGATGCCGCCCACCGGCTTGACCCGGCCTTGTATGGATATTTCGCCGCTAATGGCCACATCCTGACAAACAGGGCAGTTGAGCACCGCACTGCTGATAGCCAGATATATGGCCGCTCCCGCCGAGGGGCCATCCACCTGTCCGCCACCGACTACATTGATATGCACATCATAATCCTTAAGCTGGGCATGATGTATTTTCCGGAAAACCGAGGCTGCATTCGCCACCGAGTCTTTGGTCATGCTGCCGGCAGTATCATTGAATCGTATGCTGCCATTGCCTTTTTCTGCGGCAAACGCAATCGCCTCCAGCTCGATCAGAGTACCCCGGTACCCGCTGATACCCAGTCCATATATTTTGCCTACTTCTGCTCCTGCATACGCTTTGCTGGCAATGGCGGGTGTGATTCGGCTGTTTTGAATAGCTTCGTATACATGCCTTGTCCTCAGTTCAATCCCGCCCGTTGTTTCAGGATCGTCTTCATAGCGGGCCAGGGCATAGGCATCTACCAGAATTTTGTTGGCGGTGCGTCCGTCACTGCTGTAATCACAAATAATCTGGCTGACTTCATGCTCCATTCGTATTCCCAGTTTGACTGCGGAATGGTGCACAATCTGGTCGATCTGCCCTGCCGAAAGAGGTTCGAAAAATATTTCCATGCAGCGGGAACGAAAAGCCGGAATAATCTCTTCCCGACTGCGGGTGGTAGCACCGATCAGTAAAAAATCTGCCGGTACGCCTTCGTCGAACATTTTCCTGATATATTGCGGGATCCTTTCATCCTGCGGATCGTAGTAGGATGATTCAAAATAAACCCGTTTATCTTCCATGACTTTGAGGAGTTTATTCTGCAGATAATGATCCATCTCGCCAATTTCATCAATGAAAAGGATGCCGCCATGCGCTTCGGCAACCAGCCCCAGTTTGGGTTCGGGGATGCCGTCTTCGGCCAGTTCCCGCCGGGCGCCTTGATAAATGGGATCGTGGACGGAGCCCAGCAAAGGATTGGTCGATTCACGCGGGTCCCAGCGCAAAGTGCTGCCATCCACTTCAATAAAGGGGGCATTGGCTTTGAATACGCTTCGAGGGTTGCTCCTGGCCATCTCCAGAGCCAGCCGTGCGCAACTGGTTTTTCCCACCCCGGGGGGTCCGTAAAGCAGAATATGCTGCGGCCAGGGCGAATTCAATTTGGACACCAATGCCTTGACGGCCTGTTCCTGTCCCACCATTTCATCCATGGAGCCCGGCCGGAGAAAATTTAATGCCGAGTCATTCAGACCGTTTTGCTCCATAACCTCCAGTTGCCCCAGCTTCTTTAGCGTACGGGCATTTTCCCGGCTTTTGTTGGCTTCCTTGAGGACTCTTTTGCGGATTTCCTGCACGTATTCATTGTAGTTTTGTTCCATCAGTTCCTGCACGCGCTGCTCCATCTGCCGGGCCACCATTTGTCGGGCGGATTGCTCTGCGATCAGCTCTTCCAGTTCCTGCAATAATTGCGCCCCGGTTTTTTCAGCCGGCAGTGCGGTAAGGGTCGGATCTTCATGCAGTATTTTATGTAGTCCTAAAATCTGGTCTTCTTCCCGTTCTGCCTGAAGCAATTCTACGGCATTGAGTTTACTGGCGCGGATAATGAATTCCTGACTGCCAAATAGTTTTTCCGTTTGACTGATCAGGATGGCAATTTTGGAGTTCAGACTGGCGGTTGGTTCGGGCTGTAATCGTTTGCGTTTAAAAAGCTTGAACATTGGCTGCTTCAATGGGGGTTCCTCCTGGATTTATTCGGCGGTGACGATAAGTTTCAGTTCTGCCTGGACAGCCGGATAAATTTTTATTTTAAAGCTGTATTCGCCCAGATGTTTGATGGGCTCCGCCTGTTCGATTTTCTTTTTGTCGATCTTGACCCCGAATTTTTGTTTCAAAGCATCAGCAATCTCCTGACTGGTAATGGCACCAAAGAGTTTGTCATTGCTGCCGGTTTTGGCTTTCAATTCAATCGTCTGTCCGTCTATTTTGGCTTTGATCTGCTCGGCCTGGGCTTTTTCCTTGTCCTTTTGTTTGGCATCATGTACTTTTTTCTCTTCGATTTCTTTTAACCTGGTTTTGCTGGCTTCTTCGGCCAGGCCCTGGGGAATGAGATAATTGCGGGCATAACCGTCTGATACTTCGATGATTTGCCCTTTGACACCCTGTTTCTTTACATCCTGGGTCAGAATGACTTTCATTGGATCCCCTCCTTTTTTCTGCGAACTTTTCTATAGTCTAATAATGAATCAAACAGGCCCGTTAGGCCAATGAAAATAATGGTTGGTACGGAAAAGAACAGGCCCAGTAAAACGACCAGGGTCACGACCCATGTTTTTCTTTTGGCTGGCAGGTGTTGCAGCCAATAAACAATCACTGCACAACCAAAAAAGAAGGTGATCGGAAACATGATGGCCAGAATGTTGGTTCCCGTGTAATAGAGCCAGTTCATCTGCTCACGCCCCAGGAGCCAGCAGGCCAGACCGGCAATCACCACCCAGGTTAACTGCCAGGGCATGATTTCTTCGTGAAACGGCTTTCGCTCCAACCCGGACAACCGTTTTTTACGATACATTCGCGAACTGCTATACAGGATCAGGAAGGTCGCCAACAAAGCCTGTATGCATAACAAAGCCGGTGTAAAAACCAGCAACAGGTGCGCCAGTTCGGTATAGGCCTGTTTTATCTCTTCGCGGCTGATACCCCGTTGCTCATAACGTTCCATAAATCCTGACTGATCCGCCCAGGCAAGACTGTTCTCCGCCGCCAAATCTATCCCGGATTTGATTTGGCTGATTCCCTCCGTACCCAGATACGCATAGCTTATACCCATATAGATGAGCACACTCATCACTGCCGCCAGCAGTGCTTTTCCCAGTATGGTGTAATAGGTTTTTTGCTTTTTTAACAGGATTGCCGCTACCAGGGCCGGGATGGCATAGAATACCAACAGGTCAAGAGTCAGGGCACTGTCTCCCAGCAGCAGCAGGAATAAAAAATTGCTGCCCGCCAGTGCCAGCAACTGAATCATCCCCATATATGCTCCAGCCAGCAGTATGGCTGTACCCCAGATCACTGCCCAGAAAAACAGGCCCGCAGGCCACAGATGAATAGCCAGACAGGCTGCAAATGTGATGAAAAATGGTTTCAATACGGCCGGCAACGAATCACCTCGTTCTGCTCTCCTTGCGATCCAAATACTTCTTTAGTTCAGTTAAATCTCCGTACATTTGTTCAATCTCGGATGCTTCATTGACCGTAGTGTTTATCTTGTGCATAATGTTCATATCAATGGACTGGTAATTGATCCCCACTCTCCTGCCCAACACATAACATATAATGACAATCGTGGACAAGGCATCGGCGGTCGCTTCACCGCCTGACCTTAGCAATGATTTGAACAATACGCTGGTCGATTCGATCAGTTCTGCCTTAAGCCATTCGATAATCCTGAGATTTGATTCGCCGTTCATCGCTTTGATTTTACTGCGCAAAAAAAGACACCTCCATGGGTATCATTTCTGCAAATGGGGTTTGAAATCCTGCTTGAAAAAACCGTTGCTTTTTCTGGTTTTTATAGTAAAAAAGCCCTCCTGCATGCAGGAGGGCGGCCTGTCTTTTATTCCTGGGTATAAGGCATCAAAGCCATAATCCGTGCTCTTTTGATGGACACGGTCAGCTGACGCTGATGCACCGCACAGTTTCCGGTAATTCTGCGGGGCAGGATCTTGCCTCTTTCTGTCACATAACGGCGCAGTTTAACCAAATCCTTGTAATCTATGCATTCTACTTTATCAGCGCAAAAATTGCACTGGCGTCTCTTTTTCCTTTTATCTTTTTTCAAGCTGCAAACCTCCTTCTGCTAAGCTGCTAAAAGGGGATGTCATCTTCCTCGGGTTTATCAATTATATCGATATCCTCCAGGCGAACTTCACGACCCAGATCGTCCCAGCCATCGGCATCTTTTTTTCCGGTTGAAGCAGGACGACTGCCCTGGCTTGTCCCTTGTTTATCCAGGAACTTCAGATCGTCGGAGACCACTTCAGTGACCTTTCTTTTTTGCCCGTCCTGCGCTTCATAGGTGCGCACCTGCAGTCTGCCTTCCACCATCATCAGGCGGCCCTTGCTACCATAGTTGGCACAGTATTCAGCTTGCTGACGCCAGGCAACCACATCAATAAAATCGGTTTCCTCCCGATTGAATCTGCGGTTGATGGCCAGGGAAAACGAAGCTACGGCTGTCCCGTTGGTTGTATATCGCAATTCAGGATCACGCGTCAAACGGCCTACCAGAATAACCCGATTGTAATTCATCAGAGACTCCCCCTATCAAAAAACCGAGCGCACATCATCTATTTTTCATCTTTGCGAATGATTATGTGACGCAACAGGCTGTCGGATATCTTAATAACCCGGTCCAGTTCAGTGACTGTTTCAGGCTTGCCTTTGAAATTCCACAAGACATAGATACCCTCTGAATAGTCTTCTATCCTGTACGCCATGCGCTTTTTTCCCCAACCTGGAACTTCGTTTTCAAATTCACCGCCAAAATCTTCGATAATCTTGTGCAGTTTTTCCTTGATTTCAGCAACCGCTTCGTCAGCAAGGTCAGGCTTGATGATATACATCATTTCGTAATCGCGCATTTTTACACCTCCTCCCTCTGGACTAAACTCGTCAACACGAGTAATGGCCCCGAAATGAAATCCGGGGCAGGGACTTCCATAGATTATAGCAGGATTAAAGTTGAGATGCAATAAGTTTGGCAAAAATTTAACATTTTTTTACATCGATGTGGGTAAATGCATCCCGGTTGGAAGAAAAAGGTCGTGTTTACTGAGGAGCGCTTTCCTGCATAACCGTTGGGCACTTACAGCTTTCCCTTAATCAGCAGCGTTTGTAATTCTGTGACCGGCTTTTCAATGATGCAGGTCTCATTAAAGAGGGCTTTCAGAATGGCCATGGGCTGATGATCCTCATCATATTTAAAGCCTATGATACAGAAATGTTCTCCCTTGCGGGAATTCTTGATGGTAACCAGATCGCCAGCGGAAAAATGTTTATCAAGCATTTTCAGCCGCATATTCACACCCCCTGGGGCATCATTGTGCTACAGTATATGCACGCCTGCGCCGGCGGGTGCAAGGGCCCAGCTGCTTTATGCCTGATCTTCCGGCGGGATGGGTTTGCTCTCAACCACCTTGGTCAATTTTCGTTCAAATTCGCTGCGGGGCAACATGACAATCCGGCCGCAACCCTGACACTTTATTTTAATGTCAGCGCCCATGCGAGTCACTTCCCAATGGTAGCTGCCACAGGGATGCTGTTTTTTCATGCGCACAATGTCGCCCAGATTAAATGCTTTCCTCTCCATCTCATTCCCCCAAAACCCTGCATCCTTTATATTTGAGCCTCTTCACGACGCTGGTCGCTGCCGTATGCGAATCGGTGCAAACTCCTCTGCCAATACATGCCCAACCAGATAAACCTTGACTTGCTTTTGTTCCATGCGTTGTAAAAATTCCTGCTCCGTCTCGGCCGCTACTGCCATCAGCAACCCTCCAGCGGTCTCCGGCGAGAACAATAATTCCCGGCAGTCCGGTTCAATTTCGTCTTCATAGAGGACTTTGTCTGCCAGATAAGCGCGGTTGTTATAGGCGCCGGCCGGGATCAGACCCAATCCTGCATAGCTGAGTGCGCCTCCCATAAACGGAATCATTTGTACATACACTTCTACCTCAACATTGCTGGCCGCAGCCATTTCATAAAGGTGACCCAGGAATCCAAAGCCTGTAATATCAGTAGCTGCTTTGACCCCGCATTGCTGCATGACCTCCCCGCCTGCCTGGTTGAGGGTGGTCATCCAGTGTATGGCTTCGGCAACATCCCCAGCTTCCGCCATCTCCGCTTTAATTGCAGTGGTAATCACTCCATTGCCGAGTGGTTTGCTTAAATAAAGCCGATCACCGGGACGAGCCGCACTGTTGCAGATGATTTTTTTAGGATGAATCAGTCCGGTGACGGACAAACCATATTTGGGTTCGTTGTCATCCACCGTATGTCCGCCCACCAGCAGCGCTCCGGCTTCTTTGACTTTGCTCAGCCCGCCTTGCAGGATCTCGGCCAGCAGGGACATTTCCTCACATTCCGGAAAGCAAACCACATTCATCGCCAGAAGTGGTTTGGCGCCCATGGCATAGACATCGTTGATGGCATTGGTGGCAGCAATCTGTCCGAAAAGGTAGGGATCATCCACCATGGGCGTAAAAAAATCCAGGGTCTGTACAAGGGCTGTTTCTTCATTTAATTTATATACCCCGGCATCATCATGGGTATGCAAACCCACCAGCAACGCCGGATCCTGTGGCAAAACCAACCCTTTTAATGCTTCTTCCAGGGCCCCCGGCCCGATTTTGGCACCTCAGCCGGCTGCCCGCACCATTTCCGTAAGTCTTTTTCCCTCACCCATTGTTTGTCACCTCCCCCTGCGCCAGAATGATTATGGTAGATATTTCTGCAAAAACGCCTGATACCCTTTATAGGACATATAAACATCAGCTTTGCTGGCCACTTCAAAAGGTGAATGCATGCCCAGCAGGGCTACGCCGCAGTCCACCACTTCCATTCCATAGCGGGCAATATACTGGGCTACAGTGCCGCCTCCGCCGATATCCACTTTGCCCAGTTCACCAACCTGCCAAACAACACCGGCATCATCAAAAATCTTGCGAATCTGCGCCATGAATTCCGGGTTGGCATCGTTGGAATCATATTTCCCGCGTGAACCGGTGTATTTTGTCAATACAACGCCCCGTGAAAGAAAGCTGCAATTCATTTTCTCAAATACTTCCGGATAGTTGGGATCCACTGCCGCATTTACATCTGCCGAAATGGCTGCCGAATTGGCCAGGGCCTTGCGCAGGCTAAAATAGTCATTTTGCCCGGTCTTGTGCATCAATTCCGCAAAAACATTTTCGATCAGCAAGGATTGCAGGCCGGTATTGCCGGAACTGCCTATCTCTTCCTTGTCTGCAAACAGGCACAGTACAGTCCTTTCCGGTTTTTCCATAGCCAGGATTGC
The DNA here is from genome assembly GCA_035447945.1 of Syntrophomonas sp. Taxonomy (GTDB): domain Bacteria; phylum Bacillota; class Syntrophomonadia; order Syntrophomonadales; family Syntrophomonadaceae; genus Syntrophomonas_B. Next base: position 11,272 of record DAOTHZ010000009.1, on the reverse strand, counting down.
CTGCAGCGAAGCATAGGCGCTAACCCGGTCGTCCTGACCGTAGGCTGCGATCATGCTCCGGTCCAGTCCCAGTTCCCGAGCCGGAAAGGCAGGTACGAACTGCAGTTCGGCACTCGTAAAATCATCTTCTTCAATCTCATATTGATCCTTTAGTATGTTCAGCACCCGGGTTTTGATCGCCTCATCCTCCTGGTCATGCAGGGGCCGGCTGCCTAGTATTGCATTGAGGTCTTCACCCTTGACCGCATCCGCCATTTTTCTCTCCATCTGATCCTTGGCCAGATGGGGCAGCAGATCGGCGATGGTAAATACCGGATCATCTGCTTTTTCGCCGATGCTGACTTCGATGATGCGCCCGTCTTTTTTCACCACGACTCCGTGCAACGCCAGCGGTATGGCCAGCCATTGGTATTTTTTAATTCCCCCGTAATAGTGCGTCTTGAACAAAGCCATTCCATCCGCTTCATAGGCCGGATGAGGCTTTAGATCCAGTCGCGGGGAATCAATGTGCGAAGCGATCAGATTTACGCCTTTTTCCAGCGGTTGATTGCCGATTACAACCAAGGCTGCAACTTTGGACTTTAATTGAATGATTAATTTATCCCCGGGCTTAATCTTTTTGACCTGCTCTATTTCTTTAAATCCCTTGCGGAAAGCCTCCGTACTGATATAGGCAACCGCCTCACGTTCCGTCTTTACCTGACTGAGGAAATCGATATAGCCCGCGTTAAACTGCTCGCAGGCTTTTATTTCACTGGCATTCATCCGACTCCAGCTATCCTCATGTTTCTTTGGTTTTTTTTCCGCCATTGCCAGACTCCTTTCAACCTTCTATATAATATTATTCCTAATTTCTCAATCCGACCGGCAAACTATACACCGATTCCAACAAGCTTTTCCAGTCCGGCAAAAAAAACTTGCAGCCAAGCCGCGCAATAGGATTGTTCCAGTGCCGTCTCTGCTTTCATCAGGCCTTCCAGTCCCATAGCTGCTCCGTTATGAATAATCGGGGAAGCGATTCCCAGCAAGATCGTCATAACCAGTAATTCCTTGCCAACCATGACCACCGTTCCGGCCAGACGGTTTAACCCGCCCAACGCTCCCTTGCGCAGAGGCATATCCAGTAACTTTACAAGCAACAGTATTCCTTTGCTGACCGCCAGATACAACAATAAAAAAGCACCTACGATCAAAATCATCTGGGCCAGGTCCGTCAGCATGTTTTGAATGACCGGCAATGACTGCAGCGGGGGCAGAATTGTGTCCAGGGGAATGTCTCCCAACGCAGGCTGGGGTAGTTTTTCGGCGATGGTCTGCACCAACATGGTACGGCAACCGAATTCCCTTTCCAGGTACAGTGCCATATCATCCCGATAAATAATCGCAGCAGCCAATCCAAGCAGCGTTCCGGCTAATCCTCCGATGACTTTGACCAGGCCTTTTTTACAACCAATGATCATGCCGGCTGCCAGCCAGCCTAACAGCAAATAATCCAGCAGGTTCATCATCTCTCCTCAGTAACCGTCAATTTTCAGCTGATGGAATACACACCTCTTATAGCGTATCATATTTTTCTCACCAGCGGTTGACTTGAATGCAGAAGAAACGCAGCCTGTGCAGGCAGTCCTTTGCGGTGAACCAAGTAGGTTCCCGGGACCCGCAAGCAATCTATTGATTGCGCTAGCGGGTGGGGTTCTTATTGCGCAGCAAAAAGGTTCCCGGGACCCGCAAGCAATCTATTGATTGCGCTAGCGGGTGGGGTTCTTATCGGCGCCAGAAGGCGGGCACAAACAAGACCAGCAAGGGATAGATCTCCAGACGACCGATCAGCATTTCCAGGATCAAAACATACTTGCCGACAGCCGGAAGAAAGCTGAAGTTCTGGGTAGGGCCAACCTGTCCAAAACCGGGTCCGATATTGCCCAGACAAGCTGCCGAAGCCGTCAGGCTGCTGACAAAATCCAGTCCCAACGCACTGATGATCATCATTCCCGCCACCAGGCTTAGTATATATAGGAAAAAAAACTGCTGTACATTCATCACCATATCTTCATTCAGCACTTTGCCGCCAAATCGCAGCGGCATGACTGCTTTGGGATGAACCATTTTCCTGAGCTCGATCAGGGAACGGCGCAAGATGATCAAATATCTGCCCGGTTTAATGCATCCACCGGTAGACCCGGCACATCCGCCGACAAACATCATCAGAAAAAGAACCGCGCCCGCCAAAGGGGTCCACAAAGTATAATCAAACGTAGCAAATCCTGTAGTGGTAAGTATGGAAACCACCTGGAAGCAGGCCACTCTGCATTTCTCTTCCCACGCTGCCAGCGATCCGTTCAGACCATGATTCAAATCCATGGCAATCAACAGTGACGCCACAAAAATGATGGCCAAATAAAACTTGAATTCGGCGTTCTTTAGATAACCATCAACATTACGTCTTTTCAGTGCCAGAAAATGCAGGGCAAAGTTGCTACCGGCCACAATCATGAAAAACGTAACTGCCCATTGCAGCCAGGGACTGCTGTAAAAGCCGATACTGGCATTTTTGGTCGAAAATCCTCCGGTGGCCATGGTCGCAAAAGCATGGCAAATCGCATCAAAGAAATTCATCCCCAGCGCATAAAAGGTCAAAATACAAAGCAAGCTGATGACAACATAGGTCTTCCAGAGACTGCGGGCCGTCTCACGGACTCGTGGGCTGATCTTGTCAGAAATCGGTCCTGGTACCTCAGCTTTAAACAATTGGTTGGCCCGTACCCCGATATTGGAGATGAGCGCTACAAAAAGAGCAATGATCCCCATTCCACCCAGCCACTGGGTCAAGCTGCGCCAAAACAGCACCGCCCGGGGACATACTTCCACATCCTTGAATACCGAAGCTCCGGTAGTTGTAAAACCTGACATCGATTCAAACCAGGCATTGGCAAATGAATCCAGCACTCCGGTGGTTAAAAAAGGCAATGCCCCAAACAGGGACGCCACCAGCCAGCCCAGGGTCACTACCGCAAAACTCTCTTTGAAATTAATAGTTGCGTTGGTACGGAAAAAAATTGTCAGAACCAATCCGGTAAAAATGGTCACGACCGCGGCCAGAACAAAACCTTTGATAACCGTTTCCCCGTCCTGGCTTGCCCAGAGCAGACAAGTCAACATGGCCACCCCCACGAACAAGCTGATTTTGCCCAGAGCATTCAGGATCACGTGTCCCCGAATCATTTATTTGCGCCCCCCGTTGCGAAACAATTTCTCTACTTTGTGAATGTTCCTGGGCAGGGCAAATACCATCAGCCTATCATGGGGATTGATGATAAAATTGCCGTCAGGAATAATCACCCGGTCTTGGCGCATAACCGCACCAATGAGCGCGCCATTGGGCATATCGAGGCTCTTCAACGTCTTGTTGACAGCCACCGCTCCAGGCTGCGCCAATAGCTCCAGCATCTCTGCCCGTTCTTCGCCAAACAGGGTCACCGAGATGATATCACCGCTGCGGATATATTTTAAAATCGCCCCCGCAGTAATAATCCGCGGGCTGACAACGGCATCAATCCCAATTTGTTCGACCAGCGGCATAACGTCAGTTCGTTTTATTTGGCAGATGGTCTTTTTTACCCCCAGATTCTGGGCGATCAGGCAACAAAGCAGGTTCACTTTGTCGTCATCAGTAACGGCAACAAACATATCGGAATGACCAATGTTTTCCTCCTCCAGCATTTCGTAGTCACCCCCGTCTCCGTGAATGACCATGGTGTTTTTTAATTTCTGTGCAATCTGCCGGGCCCGGGATAAATCCCTTTCAATAATTTTAATATTGATCCCGGCGCGGCTGGCTTCCAGCATCTGAGCCAGATAGCATCCGGTCCGTCCGCCGCCCAGGATGGTCACGTGCTCGATCTTGCGGGAATGAAAGCCCATGACTTTTTCTACCTCCGGCATATCCGCTGTGCGGGCCATAATATTAATCCGGTCTTCCTCTTGCAAAACGTCGTCCCCGCTGGGCATCAGCATTTTGCGATCTCGTACAATGGCTACAATATTATAAGGGATGGTACTGTTCAGTTCCTTCAATTTTTTACCTTTAAGGTGCGACGCCTCATCAATTTCCAATTCGTTCAACTGCACCTTGCCGTCGGCATAATACTCCACACTGAGCGCCTCGGGGTTTTTAACAATTTTATAAATCTCCTTGGCTGTAACCCTTTCCGGATTAATGAACAGATCAATCCCCAACGTCTCATTGAGGGAAAACCCTTTCACTTCGAGGTATTCAGGATTGCGAACCCGGGCTACGGTTGTTTTGATCCCATATTTTTTGGCCAGCAGGCAGGCAATCATATTCAGTTCATCATATTCTGTAACGGCAATCAGCATATCCGCACTGCGAACGCCGGCAGCCTCCAAGACCGAAGTAGACGAACCGCTGCCATAGATAACCTGTACATCCAGGGCTTCTTCCAACAGCTGCTGCCGCTCCGGGGATTGCTCAATGATCACCACATCATTGCCCTCATCTGACAACAATTGCGCCATACTAAAGCCGACTTTACCAGCACCGATAATGATCACCTTCATCGCTAACCACCCTCATGAATGATGATAGGCCGAATGACTTTGCACCGGCCTTTTTTAAATAATTTTCCTGTAACATACTGATTATATCCATTGGATATATATTTTTAAATACTTTGTGAATAATGTTACATGGTCGTTTTCCGGAGATTTGCAATACCCGGCCAAGAATATGATAATAAAGATATAACAGCTGACGAGCATAAAATTTTGCGGCTGTGGCAAATATAAACGGGAGGTATGAAAATGATCGTTATTGTAGCTACTTTCAAGGCCAAAGCAGGCATGGAAAAAGAACTGGAAGAAGGTTTGGTCAGCGTTGTTCCCGATGTCCAGCAGGAAGAGGGAACCTTGATGTACACCGTGCATAAATCCAAAGCTGATCCCGGAGTGTTTATGTTCTACGAAATGTACCAGGATAAAGCGGCGCTTGAATATCACAGTTCAACTCCGCATTTCAAAGCTCTGTTTGGCAAAATCGCTCCTTATCTGGAGGATCAGCCGGATATAAAAATCTTCAAGGATATTGCTTCCATTAACAGAAAATAATCAAACCAAAGCCCGAATATAGAGGTTTTTGCATTTGCCAGTGTTTTCATGTAATGCTAATTTTGTTTATAAAAGTACTATACAGATTGGAAAGAACCGGCTATCATTAACGTAAAGGCTCCGATAATAATCGGAAAAGCTAATTACTGAAGGAGGATGTAAGAATGGATTACGAAACCCTAATCGTTACGAAAGAGGACTGGCTAGCCACCATCATGTTCAATCGCCCCAAAGCCATGAATGCTTCCAATCAGCAGTCCATTGCGGACCTGACGGCGGCCGTTGCGGACATTGAAGCAGACGACAATATCCTGGCTGTTATTATGACTGGCGGCGATAAAGTTTTCGCAGCAGGCGGCGACATCAAGTATTTCTCGGAAGCCGGGCATCTGGAAATGGAAGCTTTTATCGCGAAATGCCATGCAGTGCATGACACCATGGTTGCTTCAGCCAAACCTTACATCGCAGCAATCGGCGGACTGGCATTGGGTGGCGGCTGTGAAATGGCCTTGGCCTGTGACATCAGAATCGCTGCTGAGAATGCGATTTTCGGACTGCCGGAAATCAACATCGGCATCATCCCCGGCGCTGGCGGAACCCAGCGTTTACCGCGTGTAGTTGGCTCCGGCTGGGCCAGACACCTCATCCTCACCGGCGACATGATTGACGCCAAAACCGCTTTTAAAATTGGCCTGGTAACCAAAGTTGTTCCCGCTGAAGAACTGATGGAAACCGCCAAGAAAGTCGCTAAAAGTTTGGCCAGAAAGAGCCCCATGGGCATCCGCAGTGCCAAGAAATGTATTGCCATGAGCGAAACTGCTGATATGCCTTCTGCATTGGCGTACGAACAGAAAGCCTGGGCATTCCTTTTCTCCGGATCTGACAGAGCAGAAGGAATGAAAGCTTTCCTCGAAAAGAGAAAACCCACTTACATCAACAGATAATTTTAGCCAAGTAAATCAAGGCGATCGCCCAAAAATGGTGCGATCGCCTTTTTGCTTTTAACGGTGGCTATTTTTCCCGCAGTGGAATGTTATATTTGGCCGCCTTGCGCACAATGGTGGGTTGGCTTACCCCCAGTTCCATGGCTGCCTTGCGGGTCGATCCCAGCGTCTCCAAGGCATTTTTGATCATCTGCCGTTCTAATTGTTCCATGGCTGTCTGCAGTTTGAATCCAGTAAACGTTTCATAATTAACTCCGTTATTAATCGTGGTTTCAATATCCTGCAGATTGATATGCCGGATGACTTCGCCGGGATAGGTGACAACCAGACGTTCAATCAGGTTTTCCAACTCCCTGATATTGCCCGGCCAATCATAATTCATCATGGCCTTGATTTCCCGCTCGTCGATGCGTTTATGCAGACGATACTTGGCATTGAATTTTTGGATAAAATGATCGACGAGAAATGGTATTTCCACCTTTCTCTCCCGCAACGGCGGCACCACAACGGGAATGACATTCAATCGGAAATACAGATCGCTGCGAAATTCCTTGTTCTGTACCATCTCCTGCAGATTGCGGTTGGTGGCAGCAATGATGCGAACATCAACATTAATGGGAATGGTTCCCCCCACCCGGGTGATCACTTTTTCCTGGATCGCCCGTAACAGCTTGGCCTGGGTATTGAGCGGAGTCTCCCCGATTTCATCCAAAAACAAGGTGCCTCCATCAGCCGCTTCAAACAAACCCCGTTTCCCCTGTTTGCTGGCCCCTGTAAATGCGCCCGGCTCATAACCGAACAATTCCGATTCAAACAGGCTTTCCGGAATGGCGGCACAGTTGACGGTAACCATCGGTTTGTGGCGGCGGTTGCTGTTGGAATGGATCAACTGGGCAGCAAATTCCTTACCCACTCCAGACTCCCCTTTAATCAGCACCGTAGCATCGACCTGTCCCAGCCGTACACACAGATCGGCCAGATCCCTGGATTCTTTGGAACGAATTACAAAATGATCCGCCAGATTGTATTTACTTAGCTTTTCCTGGTAATGCTGACTCAAGGTTTGGGCTTGCTCGAGCTGTTGACGCAGCAAATTCAACTCGGAAATATCGCGAACATTGATAACGATTCTAAACAACACGCCCCGTTCGTCAAAAACCGGGTTGGCGGTAATCATGACTATATTGCCCGGCTTTGACTTCTGCGAAATGGTAACGGATTCGCGGCGCATTACCACCATGGCGGCGATATCCTGGGAATAAACCCCTTCGTCAATTAATTCCTGCATGCTCTTGCCTTCCAGGTCCCCGTTCTTCCAGCCGGTAATACGGCAAAAGGCACGATTGGCCCGCAGGGTTATGCCATTATTGTCGGTAACGTGAATCCCGTCAAAGGAAGATTCGATCAGCGCAATCAATTCTTCCTTGATTTCCTTGGTATAACTCAGTTCCTCAGAAATCATTTCCAATTCAGAGATGTCCTGAAATACCCCCACGGTTCCTATAAACTGCCCGTTGCCGTGCACCGGGGTGATGTTGCAGATATATCCCTTTTTACCAAGGGTAAATTTTTGCCCGAAACTGACTTCTCCATTGATCAACGCCTCGGTCAATCGGTTTTGCGGCAGAATTTCACCAACCTTGCGTCCCACGACATCCTCCCGCTTGATACGCAGAGCGATTTCTGCCGCCCGATTGAGGAGAATAATTTCTCTTTCCGCGTTGACGGTCAGAATTCCATTATGAGTGCTGTCAAGGACCGTATTCAATTCGGCATGCAGGGTAATCAAAGAGCTGAAATAGGCGCGGATGGTATCTGACAAGGTAACCATGCCCAGCAGTTGACGGTTTTTTACCACCGGAAGATTACCCACGTTAATCGATATCAGTTTGGTCACATCTTCATCTGGTCCGATAGAGGCTACCTTTTCGATCATAATATCGCTGACCGGTCGGACAAGGTCCATGCCTTGCAAGGTTTTGCGCAGCACCAGGGTCTTGGTGATCAAACCCACCAGATTATTGGCTTCATCCACAATCGGTACAGCATCAATACTGTCCTTGACCATGATTCTCATAGCCGACTCTATGCTGGCCGACATGCTCAGCATATTCAGCTCATCACGCATGAAATCCTTGACTTTCAAAGACGTTTTGATATTGAGCCTTGTGCCCAGATGGGCAAGATCCTCACCCAGCTTTACCCAGTCTTCCTTCTGTGTTTGCAGCAATGTCAGCAACCCCCTTTTTATCTGACCAAGGTTTCGCTCTTCCCTTGCGGGGAGTTAACTGTTCCCGGGCGGAGACAAATGAAACAATAATGTATCACCAACAAAATCGCCCCGGCAAATCCTTGAAAAACCGTATCTGTTCCCGGCTTGGCAAGGGTTTGTGGCTGATTATATCCCGGTTACAAGAGGAATGCTGTCATATTGATACAGCATTGCATCGATTGCAGTTGTTCCGCCAATACGCATATTAACGAACTATTATCGCGAATACTGCTTTGATTGAACTGGCGAGCAGCCTTTTGATACACTATTGTATCAAATATAGCACATTGTTTTGCCAAAAGGGAACGCAAAATTTGTAAATATTATTGATACTCGAACAAAAAGGCCCCTTATCTGGGGATTTTCATCCGATGGCATGATTTTTGCGAAGTTCATCTAAATAGAAACAATGGCAGCGCTATATTTCAACCTGATTCAAGCAGAACCCGCATAACAGCTAATTTAAAAGCAACTAATTTGTTAAGGAGGATGAACATGATCACCAAAAACATTTGCGTAATCGGCGCTGGACTAATGGGTCAGCAGATCGTCTTACAGGCTGCAGTTTGTGGATTTGAAGCCAGTTGTGTGGAAATTAATCCGGAGGCCCTGAAAAAGGCGCAAGCTTTTGCGGAAAAATGGTTGCAGGGACGCATTGATAAAAATGCGATGACCCCCGAAGCTGCGCAACAAGTCAAAGATCGGCTCTTATACACCACCCAGCTGGAAGAAGCTGCGGTCAAGGCTGATCTGGTAATTGAAGCGGCGGTTGAAGATCTGGGCGTGAAACGCAGTTTGTTTGCCCAACTGGACAAGTTCTGTCCCGAACATACTATTCTCAGCACAAACAGTTCCTATATCGTCAGTTCAAAAATTGCTGATGCCACCAAGCGACCGGACAAGGTCCTTAATCTGCACTTTTTCAATCCGGCTCTGGTTATGAAACTGGCGGAAGTTGTCAAAGGCCCCCATACCTCGGATGAAACCGTGGAGGAAGTTTTGGCAGTCAGCCGGGCCCTGAACAAGGTTCCCACCCTGGTTAAAAAAGAAATCTATGGTTTTGTTTGCAACCGCATTTTTAGTGCCATAACCCATGAAGCGCTCTATATGCTGGATCAGGAGGTGGCTTCGATCGAAGACATCGACAATGCCATTCGCAACGGTCTCGGCCATCCCATGGGACCCTTGCAATTGCTGGATATGACCGGGATCGATCTGGAATACAAAGTATCCATGGACCGTTATCGGGAAACCGGTGATCCGGCCGACAAACCCAGCCCGGCGATTGCCGAAAGATTTGCTCTGGGGCATTATGGGCGCAAATCCGGTAAAGGTTTTTACCAGTATTAAGGGCACGAAAAAACTTGGGGGTAAAAATCATGGATTACAAAAATTTTATACTTGATATTGAGGATAGCATTGCGGTCGTTCAGATTAACCGACCGGAAGCCTTGAACGCTTTAAGCAGAGATATGGTCCTGGAACTGGAACAAGTATTTATCACCTTGGAAGCAGACGATGCGGTGCGAGTGGTGATCCTCACCGGCGGCAAACATTTTGCTGCCGGTGCTGACATTAAAGGAATGCTGGATTCCAATCCGGAACAGGCGCGGGCATTTTCTTTCCGGCACGTTTTCAACCGCATCGAAGCTTTTCCCAAACCGCTGATCGGTGTTGTTTCCGGTTTCGCCTTGGGCGGCGGCATGGAATTGGCACTGGTGTGTGATTTGCGAATCGCCGACAATACTGCCAAATTCGGTCTGCCGGAAATCAATCTGGGCATTTTCCCCGGCGCCGGAGGTACCATTCGTTTGCCAAGATTAATCGGTGTCGGTCGTGCCAAGGAAATGATTTTCAGCGGTATGCCCATAAATGCAGAGCAAGCCCTGCAATACGGACTAATCAACAAAATCGTTGACAATCCTTTGGAAGAAGCCAAAAATACCGCTCGCATGCTGGCCAGCAAACCACCGGTTGCCTTAAAGCACGCCAAACAGTGTATCAACATGGCCTTTGATACTGACGCGCAGAAGGCGATTGAATTTGAATCGATCGCGTTTTCCGTCTGTTTTGCCACCAGTGATCAATACGAAGGCATGAAAGCATTTACCGAAAAACGCAAACCAAATTTTATGGGTAAATAGCCCATTGAAAGGAGCCTGTAATATGCATGATGTAGTCATTGTTGCTGCCGCCAGAACCGCCGTTGGAGATTTCCAAGGTTCGCTCACAGGTCTGAAAGGCCATGAGCTCGGGGTTGTCGCCCTTAAAGGAACGATGGAGAAATTCGGCATTGATCCCAACACCATTGAAGAAGTAATTGCCGGTCAGTGCAATCAATATGGATCTCCCGGCAATTCAGGCCGCTGGGTGACGTTAAAGTCAGGTCTGCCCATAGAGTGTGTTTCCACAACGGTCCATCAGCAGTGCCCCTCTTCCATGCGGGCGGCTGATATTCTTTCCCAGGAAATCATGCTGGGACGGGTCAACGTCGCTGCCGCCGTCGGCTATGAAAGCATGTCCAATGCCCCTTATCTGCTCATGGATGCCAGAAAGGGCTATCGCCTGAATGACGGTGAACGCGTACAGGACAGTTTGATGTTGGGCGGTCTGATTTGTCCATTCGAAGGTTACCATATGGGCATCACCGCCGAAAATATTGCCGAAATGTACGGCATTACCCGGGAGCAGCAGGATGAATATGCACTGCTCAGTCATCAGCGAGCTTGTAAGGCGATCACTGACGGATTGTTCAAAGATGAAATCATCCCGGTCGAAGTGAAGATCAAGAAAGGCATCCAAATCTTTGATACCGATGAGCATCCCAATGCCAATACCAGTTTGGAAGCACTGGCCAAGTTAAAGCCGGCTTTCAAGAAAGACGGGGGAACTGTTACTGCCGGCAATGCATCCGGACTAAATGATGGTGGCG
>DAOTHZ010000008.1:0-44093 GCA_035447945.1 Syntrophomonas sp. | reverse complement strand
CTGGCGACGATCTCCGCTGTATCATAATCGATTTCCTGATTAATGGTGGCCATGGTGCCCAATTCCATTAATTTTTTAACCACTTCGGCAGCAGTTTTGCCCATGGCTTCAGCCAATTCACGTACCTGAACGGAAGCTCCGATGGTGATTGACTCCGGTGTGAGCATAACGTTGTCTTCTTTTTTGCGTTTATGTTTGCCCTTGCGCTGGGGCCGGCTGTAGTCACGTCTTACGGTTGGTCCGCCTTTGTTCTGGGTAAAACCCTTGCCGGGAGCAGCAGCGCGTCCTTTATTATCACCGCCTGGTTTGTTGGCGGGCGCAACGCGGTTCGATTTTTCCTGTGCCGCAGGGCGGTTGTTGGTCTGATTCTGTCCGGGCTGCGGGCGCTGAATGGGTCTGCCTCCGGCATCGGTGCGAACAGGACCGGGTTTACCGGGTTGCTGGCCTTCCGGTCGGCGCTGCGGCGCAGTCCCTGATTGGGGACGCTGTTCCGTCCGCGGTGGTGCGTTCTGGGGCCGGGGACGATTATCATTTCTTGCCCCGGGTGCCGGTCTGCGGTCGAATTGACCCTGCGGTCTGGCACCGGGTGCAGGTCTGTTCTCAAATTGACCCTGGGGTTTAATCCCGGGTGCAGGTCTGTTCTCAAATTGACCCTGGGGTTTAATCCCGGGTGCAGGCGTATGACCGGTCTGCGCCGGGGGTGTGGGTCTCCCGCTTCTATCCCGCATGCCACCTTGCCCAGTTGAGGGCGCCGGTCTGGGCTCTTTGCCTGCCTGGGGGCGGGCAGCATCCAGCGGTGACTGCTTCCTGCCATCATCGGTACGCTTTATTGGTTCTTTGCCGCGGGTTACAGTTGCACTGCTGTCAGTTGCTGGCGGTTTGGGTTTGGGCCGGGGCGGTGGTTCGGGTGTCTTTTGTGCAGGTGCGACATTCTGCCGGGGCGCTGCCTCCGTTTTTTTCTGCGCATGCTCGCGAACCGGAGGTTCCGTCAGTTTTTTTCTGACCCAGCTGGCCTGGGAATCTTCCATGGTGCTCATGTGATTCTTAACGTCCAGACCTAAATTCTGTAATGTCACGACCATCTCTTTGCTTGGTATGTTAAGTTCTTTAGCCAGTTCATGTACTCTTATTTTGGCCATTCAACCACCCCCATCGTTTTTATCTCTTCTCCGCTCTCCGCCAGTTCCTGCATAATTGCTTTTGCTATCCCGATATCATTTATGGTTAACGCCACTCGATAGGCTTTGCCAAGAGCTGTACCCAAATCGAATTTGCTCCCTAAAGCAATGGCGGGTATTCGCTGTCTTTGGCTGCAGTTCAGTAAATCTTCCCTGCTGTTGGCTGCGATGTCGTCACTCAGGATTAACAAGACGGCCCGGTGTCTGGTCAGACTTTGCTTGGCCGCCATGGTGCCCGATGACAGTTTCCCGGCGCGCTGTGCAATTCCCAGTAAATTATATACCTTTTTCAATCTATCACACACCTTAAAGTGCCGATTATCCTTTTAACTGTGTTTTTATTATGTCCAGGATGTCGTTGGATATCTCATGCTCCAGCGCTTTTTGCAGTCGCTTGCCTTTGACCGCCTGGGCAAGACATTCCGGATTATTGCACAAATAAGCTCCGCGACCGGATTTCTTGCCGGTCAGATCGACTTCGATGCTGCCTTCGGGCGTGCGCACCACCCGGATCAGGTCGCGCTTGTTTTTCATTTCCCGGCATCCCACGCACATGCGCTGCGGGATCTTACGAACTTTCGCCATCCTCGTACAGTTCCTCCTCTGCCTGGCTTTCACTCTTGATGTCAATTTTCCAGGCGGTCAGTTTGGCAGCCAGACGCGCATTCTGCCCTTCCTTGCCGATGGCCAGTGACAACTGATAATCCGGCACAATGACCCGGGCTTTCTTCTCGGCTTCATTAATTTCCACCGCGATGACTTTGGAGGGACTGAGCGCGTTGGCGATAAATTTTTCCGGTTCCTTGCTGTATTTGATGATATCTATCTTTTCCCCATTCAATTCGTTGACGATATTCTGGACCCGAATGCCCCGCGGCCCCACACAGGCACCGACAGAATCAATCCCCTCCTCCAGCGAATGCACGGAGATTTTGGAGCGGGCTCCTGCTTCGCGGGCGATGGATTTAATTTCCACCAGTCCGTCATAGATTTCCGGTACTTCCAATTCAAAAAGCCTTTTCAAAAAAGCCGGGTGAGACCTGGAAATAAATATGCTGGGACCTTTGGTGCTGTTTTTTACTTCATATATATAGCCCTTTATCCGGTGACCGACTTCGTACCTTTCGTTGCTGATCTGATCGGAGGGCAACATAATGCCTTCAGTGCGTCCCAGGTTGACCACCACGATTTTGGATTCGATACGCTGGATGGTGCCGGTGACGATTTCGCCTTCGCGATCAGCAAATTCTTCAAATATCATACTGCGTTCGGCTTCGCGCAATTTTTGCACCACCACCTGTTTGGCGGTCTGGGCAGCGATACGGCCAAAATTGGACGGTGTGATCTCAATATTGATCAGATTGTCCAATTGGGCATCGGGATCAATCTGCAAGGCTTCCTCCAGCAATATTTCCGTTGACTTGTCGGTGACTTCGGCAACCACCATCTTTTGCGAGTAGACTTGTACGGCACCGGTGATTTCATTCATCTCGACGTTGACGTTCTGCGAGGTGCCGAAGTTCTTTTTATAGGCCGTATTAAGTGCCATCCGGATCGCCTCGATAAGGGCCGCTTTGGGAATGCCTCTTTCTTTTTCCAAATCAATCAATGCCTGCATCAACTCATTAGACATTGTTCTTCCTCCTTATATTTCCGGGTCCAGCCGGACAATTGAAATGATGTCCCGGGGAATGGATTGTATTTGTCCATCTATCTCGAGATTCAAGTGCGCCTGGTCAACCTGGCCGAGACGTCCTGAAAAATTCTTCTGCCCTGCCAAGGCCTGCCGGGTCCTGACTTTGACTCTTTCCCCCTGAAATCTTATAAAATCAAGCTCTTTATTCAGTAAACGGTTCAAACCGGGGGAAGACATTTCCAAATGATCGTAGGCGATGTTGGCCTCATCAATTGTATCCTGCACGGCGCGGGTAGCCTGGGTGCAGGTGCTGAGGTCCACCCCTTCCTCCCGATCGATATAGATACGCAGCATTTGCTCGCCATGTTCTTTGCGGTATTCAACTTCCACCAATTCAATGCCAATCGCGGCAAGAATCGGCGTGATCATTGCTTCAACCTGCTGAGCCGTTGCTTTGGCCATCATTTCGCCCCCTGCTCATCATTCTCCGGTTATATTACAATAGAAAGAGTGGGTTGGCTACCCACTCTTTTGCGTCCATATTCGTTCACTAAAATAGAGTATAGCAAACTGAATATAATTATACAAGTTTATGGATGATTTTCTTGCCGGGCAACATAAAAACGTTTGCGGCTAGGCAAATAAAGACATCTGACTTTTCTCCGGAAGATCAGCAAAGCAGTTTTCCTGGCGCAGCAGTTCCATGGCACTTTTATTAAGGTGGGTGCGGACCTGAAAGTCTTCCACGGAGATAAAGGGTCCATCAGCACGGGCGCCAACTACTCCCTGGGCAGCAGCCTCGCCGATATTGGGCAAAGCCGCAAAAGGCAAGAGCAGCTTGTTGCCTTTGACCATGAACTTGCGGGCATCGGATTCATATATATCGACCGGCAGAAATCCATAGCCGCGGGCATACATTTCCATGGCCAGCTCCAGAATGGTGACCAGTTTTTTCTCTTTTTGCGAGGCGTTGTAACCCATTTTTTCTATTTCCTTGATTCTTTGCCGGACGGGTTCATAGCCGCTTAAAATCGTGGCGGCTTCAAAATCTTCCGCCCGAATGCCAAAAAAGGATGCATAGAAGGCCAGCGGATAATAGACCTTGAACCAGGCGATACGGTAAGCCATGGTCACATAGGCGACTGCATGGGCTTTGGGAAACATATACTCAATCTTGTTGCAGGAATCCACATACCAGCGGGGCACGCCTTGTGCAAGCATGGTATCGGCTTCTTCCTGATTGAGTTTTTTACCTTTGCGGACCTTCTCCATGATTTTGAAGGATTGTTTCTTGTCCAGTCCCTTCTGGATGAGATAGGTCATGATATCATCCCGGGTGCAGATAACCTCGCTGAGGGCAGCTGTTCTGGCCTCAATTAAATCCTGGGCATTATGGGTCCAAACATCGGTACCGTGAGACAGTCCGCTGATTCTGACCAATTCCGAAAAACTGGTGGGGCGGGTGGCTTCCAGCATTTGCCGGACAAAACGGGTACCGAATTCGGGAATGCCATAGGTACCAACACTGGAATCAATGTCTTCCGGTTTCACTTTGAGCGGTTCCACACCGGAAAACAGTTTCATGGTCTCGGGCTCGGACAAACTGATGCTGCGGGCCTGTATTCCTGTCAAGTCTTCGAGTTCCTTGATTACCGTAGGATCGTCATGCCCCAGGATATCCAGCTTGATCAACTGCTCATCGAGGGCATGATATTCAAAATGGGTAGTTGTGATGCCGGATTCTTTTTTATCGGCAGGATGCTGCAGCGGTGTGAACTCCAAAATACTGTGATCGCGGGGAACAACGATCAGCCCCCCGGGATGCTGTCCGGTGGTTCTGCGTACCCCGGTGATGCCGCCGGCCAATCTGGTGATTTCCGAATTTTTAAGCTGCAGTTGTTTGTCTTCAATATATTTTTTAACAAAGCCAAAGGCTGTCTTTTCCGCAACGGTCGAGATGGTGCCGGCCCGGAAAACATTTTCGCTGCCGAACAGTTCCTCCACATATTGATGCGCGCGGCTCTGGTAGTCACCGGAGAAATTCAGATCAATATCCGGGGTCTTGTCTCCGTCGAAGCCCAGGAAAGTTTCAAAGGGGATGTCAAAGCCGTCTTTGTTGAGCACCGCACCGCAATGGGGACAGGTTTTGTCTGCCAGATCCGCCCCCGAACCGACTTCCCCCTGGCAGAAAAATTCGTTGAAGTAACAGTTGGTACACAGGTAATGCGGGGGCAGTGCATTGACTTCCGTAATTCCGGTCAGAAATGCTACCAGGGAAGAGCCCACCGATCCACGTGAACCGACCATATAGCCATCTTCGTTGGATTTTTTGACCAGTTTGTGGGCAATCAGGTAAAGCACGGAAAAACCGTGGGTCGTGATGGAGCCAAGTTCCCGGCGCAATCGAGCCTCCACGATTTCCGGCAAGGGCTGTCCGTAGCGTCGGCGGGCATTTTCCCAGGTCAGATCGGTGATTTCCTGTTCCGCACTGTCGATCTGGGGTGGATAAAACCCTGACGGCACCGGTTGTAATGTTTCGATCATGGCTGCAATTTGATTGGGGCTGTCAATGACTACCTGCCGGGCGGTCTCTGCTCCCAGCCAGGCAAAATCCTGCAGCATTTCTTCAGTGTTTTTAAAATACAGGGGCGCCTGGGCATCAGCATCTTCATAGCCTTGTCCGGCCTGAATAATCGTCCGGTAGATCTGGTCCTCCGGCTCAATAAAATGAACATCCCCGGTAGCCACAACCAGTTTGTTGTGCTTTTCGCCCAAAGCAATGATGCGACGGTTCAAGTCCATCAACTCTTCTTCGGACTGAACCCGGCCTTCCTTGAGGAGAAACTGGTTGTTGCTCAAGGGCTGTATTTCCAGATAGTCATAAAAGCGGGCGATGGCATCGAGTTGCTCCTCACTGGCGTGATTGAGCAAGGCCTGATACAATTCTCCGGCCTCGCAGGCTGATCCCAGCAACAATCCTTCCCGGTATAGCTCCAGATCAGCCCGGCGCATTTTGGGTTTGCGATAAAAATAGTCCAGATAGGACAGGCTGATCAGTTGGTAGAGATTTCTCAGCCCGGTCTGGTTTTTGGCCAACAGAATAATATGATACGGGCGTTCTTTTTTGTCTTCTTCGATCAGATAAGCTTCGACCCCGTATATGATTTTCAGCTCTTTTCCGGCTGACTGCAGGGCCTTGACTGCAGCAAAAGCCAATGGAAAGGCCTGAATGCAGCCATGATCGGTGATGGCAATCGCGGGATGTCCCCAGGCGGCAGCTTTATTAATCAATGCCTTGACTTCACACAACCCATCCAGGGAACTCATTTTGGTATGGGCATGCAGTTCGATTCGTTTTTTATCACTTTGATCAACGCGTTGCCGACGTTCCAATTTGTTGCAGTCATCCATATAGAGCACGGCTTCTTTGATAAACGGATCGAAGCGGATCGCGCCTTTGACCTTGATATAATCACCGATCTCAATTTTGTCGTCTTTGGTTGCATCGACAAAGGTCTTGATGATCATGGTATCGGTATGATCAGTCAAATAATAGCTGATAACCAGTCGTCCATCCTTCAGCACATTCACTTCTTTAAACCAAACCTCTCCCTCGGTTACGGCTGCTTTCATCCCTTCCTGCAATTCATTAATTGCCATTGCCGGTGCTTTGATAACCTGGGAGACAGCTTTTTTATTCTGCCCAAAGTTGCGCTTTTTCTTGTTTTCCTCGGGTGCCAGGGAAATGATTTCCGGCCGTTCCTGCCCGATCAGCGTAACCGGAGGATTGTTTGGATTTTGGAGCTGGCGGCAGACGACCCGCACCAGAATACCGAGACGATATTCCTGCCAGAACCAGGCTGCCAGCCGGGAACAAACATCTGCATCGATGATCTTTTGGTAGCAGGTCAGCTGATCAGCAAGTAAATCGATCCGGTCATCAGCGATCTGCCAATCGATGGTTTGATACTCTTGATGCTGGGCATACCCGGGAAAACATCCGGCTGTCCAATCGGCCTTGCGGCGTTGCAAAATATCTTTTATACTGCCGGCATAATCATGCAGAGCGGGAACAATCTCAAGCTGATCAAGAAACACCAATCGGCTGCGCAGGGCAGCTTCTGTGGCCTGAATGGCGTTTTCCGGCAGTGGTTCGGGCAGCCGCAGATAGAACCTCCAAAACCGTTGCGTGCCGGACACTTCCACTTTTTGGATAAGTGTTGATTCCCATAGGCAAGCCAGTTCCGGTTCCAGTTTATCCATGACAAAACTGTAAAAAGAAATGGCCATAAAAATAATCCTCCTGTGTGTCAGCCAAAATCGTGTTTATTCCTGCCAAGACAGGTTGAAATCGGATGGCTTGATCTAATTCAAACGGTCAATATGATGCAGGCCTTGAATGTTTGACAGTCTCTCAATGACTTCCATGATGCTAATTTCGGGAGGCAACTGCAGCAACAGTTCGATTTCCAGTTGATTTTCCGTTTCTTCCCGGTCGAGGTTGATTTCTTTAATAAGAACATTCATATCCCCCAGAATGGAACCAATGATTCCAACTTGTCCGGGTTGGTCATCCACCAGGATGACAATGCCTTTGTACAGTCGCATGCCGGTGAAACGATGTTCAAATCTGGCAAAATAAATGAGGACAAAAAGGATTGAAGCGGTTGCCACAATTGCCGCCAAATACATGCCGGCGCCTGCTGCCAGGCCGATGCAGGCAACCACCCACAGCCCCGCCGCCGTGGTCAAGCCGCGGATGGTAGCGCCTTCCTTCATGATCGTACCGGCACCCAGGAAGCCGATGCCGCTGATTACCTGGGCAGCAATTCGTCCGGGGTCAGCCGTAACATAATGATGGAATTGGGTATACATGTCGATTGAAACAATCATGGCCAGGGCAGACCCGACACACACCACGGTATAGGTGCGAAAACCGGCCGGACGGTTCAGACTTTCCCGTTCCAATCCTACAATCCCGCCCAGTATGCACGCCAGCGCCAGTCTAAAGACGATTTCCAGAGCTTCCATGATCACCTGTCCTCATCTTTCCTGCAATTTTATTCTGCGTTCAACATGGCCAGTACTTTGTCGACAACTTCATCCAAGGTCAGCAGAAGATTCTCTTTATCCATTCGTTTCTTCACTTCGACCTTGTTTTCCTGCAGAGATTTGGGACCAATTGTAATTCTAACCGGTATGCCGATCAGGTCGGCATCTTTGAACTTTACCCCGGCTCTTTCATCTCGATCATCAAGGAGAACTTCCACGCCGCGGGCGGAAAATTCCTGATAAAGACGTTCTGCCGCTTCCATTTGATCTTCCTTTTTACTGTTGACCGGAACGATGATCAAATGGTAAGGCGCGATGGGCAGAGGCCAAACGATCCCGTCCTGGTCATTTTTCTGTTCCACGGCCGCGGCCATGGTGCGGGAGATGCCAATGCCGTAGCAGCCCATTACAATGGGCTGATCCTGTCCGTTCTGATCACGATAGGAGGCTTCCATGGCATCGGAATATTTGGTTCCCAGCTTAAAAATATGGCCTGCTTCAATGCCCCGGGTTGACTGCAGGGTCCCGCCGCAGTGCGGACAGATGTCACCAGCCTCAGCATTGCGAACATCAATGATTTCTTCAGGGACAAAATCCCGGCCCAGATTGATATTGACCAGATGATAATCGTCCTGGTTGGCACCGGCACTAAAATTATACAGCCGGGTGATCTCCGGATCAGCATAAACTTTAAGAGGCAACCCGACCGGTCCCAGTGATCCAAAACCTGCCCCGCATTGTTCACGCACCGTCATCTCGTCAGCCATAAACAGTTCACTTGCCTGCAGGGCATGCTGCAGTTTGATCTCATTTAATTCCCGATCTCCGCGCAGGATCACCGCAATGAGCTCCCCATCGGCCATATACATCAATGTCTTGGCCTGTTCATGGGCAGGATGGCCTAAAAATCCGACTAGTTCCTGAATGGTCTTGACCCCCGGAGTATGAATTTTTTCCATTTCCTGCAAGGGCGGTGCTTCTTTCGCCGGCTCCGGCAGCACGCATTCCGCTTTTTCTACATTGGCCGCATAGTCACACCGGTCACAATAGACGATCACCGATTCACCGCTGTCGGCCAGCACCACAAACTCATGGCTTTCATTGCCGCCGATCGCCCCGCTGTCCGCCTCTACCACCCGGAACTCGAGTCCCAGGCGATGAAAAATGGCACAATAGGCGGCATACATTTTTTTATAGGAAACATCCAACCCTTCTTCATCGAGGTCGAAGGAATAAAGGTCTTTCATGATAAACTCGCGTCCCCGCATCAAACCGAAACGCGGCCGGATTTCATCCCGGTATTTGTTCTGAATCTGGTAGAGCATCAACGGCAGATCACGGTAAGATTGCACATCGGCATCGACCAGGGTGGTGATAATCTCTTCATGGGTAGGCCCCAGGGCAAAGCCCCTTTTGTGCCGGTCCTGCAGACGAAACATTTCATCACCGTATACCGACCAGCGGCCTGACTTTTCCCATAATTCCTGGGGCTGTATGATGGGCATGAGGATTTCCTGTCCGTCCGCCCGGTTCATTTCTTCACGGACAATCTGCTCGATCTTTTTCAATACGCGGACGGCCAAGGGCAGATAACTGTATATTCCGGCTCCGGTCTTGCGCATGTAGCCTGCCCTGAGCAAGAGTTGATGGCTAACAATCTCGGCTTCGCTGGGAAGCTCCCGCAGGGTTGGAAAAAACAACTGTGATGCTTTCAAAGAACCATCCTCCTATTACTTTTTACTCAATTTATCAATCTCCTGCAGCAAGGCTGACAGCATCTCCGCCGCAGGTACTTTCCTGATGATCTCGCCCTGACGAAACAACAAGCCAAAGCCTCGCCCGCCGGCAATGCCTACATCGGCTTCCCGGGCTTCACCGGGTCCGTTGACAACGCAGCCCATCACCGCTACCTTCAGCGGTTGTTCCAGATTCCTTATGGCCTGATCGACAGCTTCCGCCAACGGTATCATATCAATTTCACAACGCCCGCAAGTAGGACAGGAAATCAGTTCCACCCCGCGCTGGCTTAAGCCCAGATTGCGCAGAATTTCATACGCTGCCCAAACTTCATCCACCGGGTCCCCGGTAAGGGATACCCGGATGGTATCACCAATGCCTTCATGCAAGAGCATCCCCAGACCCAAAGCGGATTTAATTAAGGCCCGATCCTTGGTTCCGGCTTCCGTAATGCCAATATGCAAAGGATAGTCCACCCGGGCGGCCATCAACCGGTACGCTTCCAGGGTAAGTCTGACCGATGAGGCCTTGAGGGATATTTTTATCTCCCGAAAATCCATATCTTCCAGGAGCTTTACGTTTTCCAGGGCACTTTCCACCATGGCTTCGGCGCAAACGGCTCCGTAACGCTGCAGCATTTGCTTGTCCAGCGACCCGCTGTTGACCCCGATGCGTATGGGGATGTTTTTTTCCTTGCAGGCGCTGACCACCGCCTGAACCCGCTTGCGATCTCCTATGTTGCCGGGGTTGATACGCAGTGCATCCGCCCCGGCTGCCAGGCTCTGCAAAGCCAGCCGGTAATCAAAATGAATATCTGCCACCAAGGGAATGGCAATGTCCGCCTTGATCCGACGGATGGCGGCGGCAGCCTCGGAATCAACTACGGCTACGCGGGTAATCTGACATCCGGCAGCTTCCAATGCCCTGATCTGGGCAACAGTTGCTTCTACGTTGCGGGTGTCAGTACTGCACATTGACTGGACAACCACCGGGTTGTCCCCGCCTATGCGGCAGGAACCTATGTTAACAACTCTGCTTTTACGTCTCATCATCATCATCATCCTTTAATCAGTCTGAGAATATCGTTGTAGGTAGCCAGTACAATCAATCCCATGAGAAACAGGAATCCGAGCCAATGAATAAAACCTTCCCTTTCAGGATCCATGGGTTTGCGCCGGATTGCTTCCACAATGGCAAATACAAAACGACTGCCATCCAGGGCAGGGATGGGCAGCAAGTTTAAAATCCCCAGATTGATGCTTAAAAACGCAGAAAAACTGAGCAGATATACAATCCCGCCGCGGGCCGCTTCGCCAACCATGCTGGCAATCCCCACCGGCCCGGCCAAATCAGAAGTAGAGGCCCCGCCGCTGATCAACATGCCCAAGCCCTGCAACAACAGCACCGTCATCTGATACGTCTGTATAAAGCCCATTTTAATTGATGTAATAATCCCTTGCCGTTCATATTCAATCTGGCTGTATACCCCCAGCATGGATTTGCCGTTACTTTCATTGACCGTTGGGGTAACCGAAAGCGCAAGGTTTTTCCCTTCCCGTTGAACCGTCAGCAGAACGGGCTGACCGGCCGGTTCGTCCTGGATGATCCCCACAAAGTCTTGCCAACTGCTTACCTTCTGCCGGTCGACCTCCAAAATCCGATCACCGCTTTGCAGTCCCGCCTCATAGGCTGGCTTGTCTTTGATGACTTCGCCGAGAATGGCATCATCGACCGGTTGGGCGATGCCTATCACCGCAAACGTATAAATAAAGATGAGGATGGCCAGCACGAAGTTCATAAACGGTCCGGCAAAGGATACAATCATTTTTTCCAACGGCGTACGATGGTTAAAGCCGTTGGGATTGTCGGCATCACCGGGTTCTTCACCGGCCATGCGAACATAGCCCCCCAGCGGAATCAACCGCAGCGAATACTCCACCCCGTCTTTTTTGGTGGAAAAAAGTTTGCTGCCAAATCCCAGACTGAATTCATAGACTGGAATTCCAATTCTACGGGCTGCTACAAAATGACCTGCTTCGTGAACCAAGATCAAAACCGCAATGATGATCAGGGCTAAAACTACTGTCAATTTATTTCCTCCTTAAAACGCACTGTCCGGCATAATCACGGGCCCATCGATCAGCATTCAGGATTTGATCCAGTCCGGGCTGATCGCTGACAACATGATTCTGCATGACTCTTTCCACAATAACGGCAATCTGATCAAACTTGATCTGTTTTTGAATAAATGCACCCACCGCAACCTCATTGGCAGCATTCATCACTGCCGGCAGCGTTCCTCCGCGTCGTCCGGCAGCGATCGCCAAAGCCAGCGCCGGAAATCGTTGCTGGTCAGGCGCAGCAAAATGAATGGCCTGCAGCGCGGTAAAATCCAGATGGGACGCCGGCGATATCTTTCTTTCCGGATAAGTCAGCGCATACTGGATGGGGATGCGCATATCGGCCACTCCCAGATGGGCGATAAAGGATCCGTCCACAAACTCCACCATGGAGTGGATCACACTTTCTTTCTGAACCAGTACTTTGATATTATCATAGGCGATGGCAAAAAGATGATGAGCTTCGATAACTTCCAGCCCTTTGTTCATCATGGTGGCCGAATCAATGCTTATTTTGGGGCCCATATTCCAGTTGGGATGACTTAAGGCCATTTCTACCGTAACCTCAGCCAACTGCTCGCGGGTATGGTCACGAAAAGGTCCCCCGGAAGCCGTCAGCCAAATGTTTTGCACGTAAGGCCGCTCTCCCTGCAGGCACTGAAAAACCGCGGAATGTTCACTATCCACAGGAATAATTTCAGCATGGTAGTCCCGCGCAGCCTGCATGACAATATCTCCGGCTGCAACCAGGGTTTCCTTGTTGGCCAGAGCGATGCGCCGTGATTTTTTTATCGCTGCCAAGGTGGGCTTGATGCCTACCGCACCGCTCAAGGCTGCCAGCACCGTGTCGGCACCCTCCATCGCAGCCAATTCGCACAGCCCCTCCACACCGGTCAGGGTCTCTGCCCGGTCCCCGATTCTGGCCCGACACTCATTATATAAAGAAGCGTTGCCCAAAGCAATCATACGCGGCTGGTATTTCCTGACCTGCATTTCCAACAAATCCAGTTCATCATAGGCAGCCAGTCCCAGCACGCGAAATCTTTCCGGGTGCAGATCAACCACTTCCAATGCCTGTCGGCCGATGGAACCCGTCGATCCCAATACAATCAGATTCACAACTGTATTATTCACCGGTATCCCTCCAGTCATAACGGTCCAGCACGCCGGTCCGATAAATGGCAATAAAGATGACAACGCAAACCGGTCCCATAATCATGCCCACGACTCCGCCCAGCTTTAGTCCCACATAGAGAGACATCAAAGTAACGAGCGGATGCAGACCGATATTATCGCCCACGATCTTGGGCTCCAGGAACTGCCGAACGGCTGAAATGATAACATAAGCCGCCAACAAGGCAATGCCCATCGCCAAATGATGGGAAATAAACTCCCAGATAATCCAGGGAACATAGATGGCACCCGGTCCCAAGACCGGCAGGATGTCTGCGAGCGCAATGATTAAAGCCAGGGTAAGAGCATATTGCACATTCAGAATCTTCATGGCGACCAGGGTCAAGATAAACGTAATGGATATCAAGATGCTGTATGCTTTAACAAAGCCGACAAAGGCTTTGATGAGTTTGCCGAGAACATCCTGGCCCGAGTCGCGCATACCGGGGGGGATAATGTGCAGAACGAAACTTCTGATCAAGGCCCTGTCTTTGATAATGAAAAATGTCGCCACCGTGGCAATCATTAAAAAGATCATCAATCCCGGCAGCAGGGTGACAAAGGTAACCAGGCTGTTAATGATCGCGCTGATTAAATGCTGCGCCCATTCGATCGCCTGTTGCAGACTTGACTGCAAGGTATTCTGAATCTGCAGCGGCAAATCCAGGCGCAGGAAAATAAGACGCACCTCACTGATTGTGCCGATCATGTCTGCGATCATTGAATCTGCATTGGACTGGGTTGCCCGATAGATGGTGGTGAGCTGTTTGATGATGGCCGTAACCAGCATGGAAACTAGATAAACGAAGCCGCCGATCACCAGCAGTAAACTGGTTAAAACCGCCAACACACGTTTAAAGCGCAATTTGGTCTCAAAAAAATTAACGACCGGTTCCACCAGGATTGCAATCAGAATCGCAAAAATAAAGGGCAGGAACAGATTGGGAATATAACCCAATATCCGGCCCATAACCGGAAATAGATATACCAGCAGCAAATAAAGACCAAACATGGCGATCACAATACTGCTTGTTTTGAGTAATAACAGCAGGTTTTTCTTGATTTCCTGATCCAAATCGCTCACCTCATTTTATTTTATTAGGTATGATTGGATTTATGAGTCTGCTGGCGAAACATATTAACAGGCCAAAGAAAGAAAATAATAAAAAACCGGCAGGACCAGCATAAAACTGTCAAACCGGTCCAGCACACCGCCGTGGCCCGGAATAATCCATCCGGAATCCTTGACGCCAAAAGATCTTTTCATGGCCGATTCAAAAAGATCACCCAGTTGGGCGGCAACCGAAGCGATGGCCGCCAGGAAGATCATTTTGCCCAGGCTGAAGCCTGCAAGGGGCACAAAGTATTCAAAACCAACTGCAGCCAGCGTAGCCATCAGCACTCCCCCCATTGCTCCAGCCCATGTTTTATTGGGACTTAACAAGGGGGTCATTTTCCTTTTCCCCCACAGCCGGCCAAAAACATAACCACCAATATCAGATCCCCAGGTCACCAGAAAGATCAGCAGAATGGTCAGGAAAGGCTTGGGAAGATCCTGTATCAGCAGGGCAAAGTGTAATAAAAAGCCAATATAAAAAGCGCCCAGGAAACTTTGCGCCGTATCTGCCAAGGTAAATTGTGGATAGAAGAATACACCTTCCAAAACGATCAGCATGATCACTGCCATCAGCAGAGGGGTGAAACAGGGACCGGTCTGCGTCTGAAACAGCAACAGGAAAAGCAGCATAAATGCCGGCAAATACTGCGGGCTCTGTCCGTTCTGCTGCATCATGGCCAGATATTCGTATAAAGCCACGACCGCCAGGAGGACAAACAGCGCGCTCCAAGCCAGTCCGCCCAGATACAAAATGGCAAGCAACAGTGGAACGCCGATAACAGCAGTAATGATCCTGGTTTTAAGCATACGGTTTAATCCTTCCGGTTATTTGCTGAGACCGCCGAATTTACGATCCCGCTGCTGGTATTCCCACACCGCTTGCACCAGGTCCTTCTCGCTAAAGTCAGGCCAGAGGGTATCCACCACAACCAATTCGGTGTAAGCGATCTGCCAGAGCAAAAAGTTGCTGATTCTCATCTCTCCTGAACTGCGAATAAGCAAATCCGGGTCAGGCATACCACTAGTATACAATAAGCCGGAAAATATTTCTTCGCTTAGATCTTCTGCTTTGATTTCACCGACAGCCATTTTTTCTGCCAGCTTTTTGGCGGCCTCCATGATTTCCTGGCGGGCTCCGTAATTCAAAGCGATATTAAAGACAAGTCCGGTATTGTCTCGAGTCATCTGTAACGCGCGTTGGATTTCGACACGGCATTCCAGGGGCAGTATTTGGTAATCCCCCAGCACCCGGATACGAACCTTGTTTTGATGCAATTCATCCAATTCCTTGTGCAGGTATTCGGTGAGCAACTGCATGAGATAACCCACTTCATCGCCCGGTCTTTTCCAGTTTTCAGTAGAGAAGGCGAATACCGTCAGGATGGCTATACCCATATCATCACAGGCGCGCACCACTTTTTTAAGGGAACTCATCCCGGCGCGGTGTCCCATGGTCCGAGGCATGAATCTTTTTTTCGCCCAGCGCCCGTTCCCGTCCATGATAATGGCTACGTGCCGGGGCATTTTCCTGGGATCGAGGGTCTGTTGACTGGTTTTGCGAGCCATTTTATCCCTTCTCTCTGCCGTTATGGTTGCACTCATTCCCGGTATCGATTTGTCTGTGCAAGGACTCAGCCCAGGCTGCTCGGTCATATAACAAAACCCCCAATACGATGGGGGCATTTCGTTATTATTATAACCATTTCAGGAGCCATAATCCAGCAGCAATTTAAGACTGGCATTCTGTATCCCCGATCGCTTTAGGTTGTCCGCCCGAGAATTTTTTGCCGGACGCAGCAGGGGCAAAAGCAATCCCATCGAGGTTGCAATCAACAACCAGCAACCGCTACGTAATTGCAGCCGACAAGAGGCCCCCGGGTAACGCAAATAGTTATACTTCCATGATGTCCTTTTCTTTGACCTGCAGGGCAGCATCGATGTCTTTGATATATTTGTCAGTCACTTTTTGAATACTGTCGAGGCCTTTCTTGCTCTCATCCTCGGAGATGAGTTTGTCTTTCTCGCTGGACTTGATGAGATCATTGCCTTCGCGGCGAATGTTGCGAATGGCCACTTTGGCTTCTTCAGCGCGTTTTTTTACCGTTTTGACAACATCTTTTCTTCTCTCTTCGGTCAGCTGAGGAACCGCCAGACGAATCACGTTGCCGTCGTTGTTGGGTGTGATTCCCAAGTCGGATTTCATGATGGCCTTTTCAATATCCGCGATGCTGCTCTTGTCCCAAGGCTGGATGACCAGCAAGCGGGCTTCCGGCACATTGATATTGGCCATCTGGTTGATGGGAGTCGGTTCACCATAGTAGCTGACCATGATTCGATCCAGCATGGCAGGGTTGGCGCGGCCGGCACGCATACTGGCGAAATCGCCCAACATATGTTCAATGGTTTTTTTCATTCGATCTTCAGCATCTTGCAAAATATCATTGATCATTTATTTTACCTCCCTACATATGTGCCTATGTCTTCACCCATCACCGCTCTTAATATATTTCCTTCTACGGTCAGATTGAATACGATAATCGGAATTTTATTGTCCATACACAGAGAAGCAGCGGTTGAATCCATAACTGCCAGGCCCTGATTGAGCACATCAATATAATCCAACCGGGTATATTTTTGGGCATTGGGATTGGTTTTGGGATCAGCATCATATACGCCATCAACTTTTTTGGCCATCAGAATGGCATCGGCTTCAATTTCAGCAGAACGCAGCGCCGCGGTGGTATCAGTCGAAAAATATGGGTTGCCGGTACCGGCAGCAAAAATAACCACACGTCCTTTTTCCAAATGACGAATGGCCCGTCGGCGGATATACGGTTCGCATACCGCCTGCATCCCAATGGCTGACATGACGCGGGTTACGACTCCTTCACTTTCCAAGGCATCCTGCAAAGCCAAGGCATTGATAACCGTAGCCAGCATTCCCATGTAATCGGCGGTGGCACGATCCATGCCGCGCGCACTGCCGGCAACCCCGCGCCAAATATTGCCGCCCCCGACAACAATGGCTACTTCCACGCCAATCTCGGTTAGTTCCACAATTTGACGGGCAATGGAGGTGATGGTATTGTGTTCAATTCCATACCCATTGTCGCCGGCCAGGGCTTCCCCGCTTAGCTTCAATATGATGCGTTTATATTTGGGTTCATGCATGATGAATACCTCCCCCATTATTCTTGGCTATGTTGTACGGGGTTAGGACTTGATCTGGGACATGACTTCGGCAGCGAAATCCGTTTCTTCTTTTTCTATGCCTTCACCCAATTCAAAACGGGCAAATCTTCTTACAGCGATGTTTTCACCGATTTTGGCGATGCTCTCGTGAATCATCTCTTGCAAGGTTTTATCGGGATCCTTGATATAACCCTGCTCCAGCAGACAGTTTTCCTTGTAGTATTTTTCGATACGTCCTTCAACCATCTTTTCAATGATTTTTTCCGGTTTGCCTTCTTCAATTGCCTGGGCTCTCAATACTTCCCGTTCTCTTTGCAGCAATTCTTCCGATACCTGTTCGCGGGAGATACATACCGGGTTGGTGGCAGCAATCTGCATGGCCACATCATAGGCCAATTGTTTGAATTCATCTGTTTTGGCCACAAAATCAGTCTCACAGTTGACTTCCACCAGGACCCCGATCCGGCCTCCGCCGTGAATATAGGATATGACTACCCCTTCACTGGCAACTCGGCCTGCTTTTTTGGCAGCTTTGGCCAGCCCTTTGGTCCGGAGTTCATCAATCGCTTTTTCAATGTCGCCCTCCATGGCTACCAGTGCTTTTTTGCAATCCATCATTCCTGCGCCGGTTCTTTCGCGCAGTTCTTTTACCATTACGGCTGTGATTTCCATTATGCCATAACCTCCTGTTGTTTTTTCTTGCTGTATTGCGCAGACAAAAAAGGGGTGTGTTTGCTGTAAACCCCACCCCCTTCTCCTGATCTTTAAGCGGTAACTTGTTCTCCCTGGCGGCCTTCCAATACTGCATCAGCGATCTTGGCTGAGATCAATTTAACGGCTCTGATGGCATCATCGTTTCCAGGTATGATGTAATCAATTTCATCTGGATCGCAATTGGTGTCGACGATGGCAACTACCGGAATATTCAGCTTTCTGGCTTCAGCTACAGCGATTCTCTCCTTGCGGGGATCGACGACGAAAACGGCACCGGGCAGTTTATCCATGTCCTTGATCCCGCCCAGGAATCTCTCCAGCCGTTCGGCTTCGTTTCTCAGATGGGCTACTTCTTTTTTGGTCAATACATCAAAAGTTCCGTCTGTTTCCATGCGCTCAAGTTCTTTGAGCCGCATGACTCTTTTACGGATGGTTTTGTAGTTGGTCAGCATGCCTCCCAACCAGCGCTGGTTGACAAAATACATATTGCAGCGAGCAGCTTCATCCTTAATGGTTTCCTGGGCCTGCTTCTTGGTTCCAACAAACAGGATTCCTTTGCCATCTGCCACAACTTCCTTGACGAAGGCATACGCTTCATCAAATTTCTTGACGGTCTGCTGCAAATCGATGATATAGATCCCGTTTCTTTCCATATAGATGTAGGGACTCATTTTGGGGTTCCATCTTCTGGTTTGATGTCCGAAATGGACCCCGGCTTCAAGTAATTGTTTCATGGTAATAACTGCCATTCCAATGCCTCCTTGTTTTTCTTTGCCTCCGTTGTTTCATTTCAGTGGGGGACTTTTAAGCACAACCCCATCCGATCCAGCAACGTGTGTAATCACCAACAGATACTATAGCATATCAACCCGGGCGTTGGCAAGATTTGCAGTCATTTTTGTCAGGGTGTCAGCGCCAGGCTGTAAAATCAAATAATTTTATCTCCCTCGTGAATGGTGCGTATTGCCAGGTTCCCCGTAGCCGGATCGAAAACAATGGTACGACCCACATTTCCGCCAATGTCTTTCCCCAGCAATTGGATTTTGTTTTTTTCCAGGTTCTCTTCTACTGATAAAACGTTGCGTTGGCCGATTTTAAAAATATCGCTGTTCCCGGAAAAGCGAAACATCTGTGCACCTCCGGCAATCTTGGCAATCAAATGATCTGTGTCTGCGCCGCTCCTGTGCATGGCGCCAACGGCAGCAAGGATGGCCGTATCAGCATATTTGCCGGGATTGACTGCAGGTTTGTCGTGGTGGCAATACGGCAGCATGATATGACACATACTGGCGATTTTGGTTATCGGATCCAACAGGCATATGCCAACACACGAACCCAGGCCGGCAGTCATCAGCTTGTCAGGTGGTCTGGCCAGTTTGCATTCTGCCATGCCTACCTGGATCAATTCTCCCATTAAACAACCACTCCAAGTGCATTAAAAAGCGTATTCAGTGAGTCCGGTTCCGGCAGTAAAAAGATATTGCCAACCACATCAACTTTATCTTTTTTAAAGCCGGTCTCCATCACCAGAACCATCTCCGACACTTCACCGTATTGGCTCAGAATGGTGTTTAAAATGGAGCCGACCATATCAACGGCCAGCGCCGGCGGAGAAGGTTTAAAGGATATCCTGGTAAATGACGACAAGGCATTTAAATAGGATGAAGACAGAATATTGCCCAGCTCCATTAAAGCAGAATACTCCAAATTGGAAAACGGGCCGCTCATTGATGCCGGACTGGTACCCAACAGCATTTCCAACAACTGCGCTGCTTTTTCAACCGGCATGACCAGCAGGATACTGGCTTGGGCTGGTCCGCTCACATGAAAATAAATGCCCACGGAATGAGCTTCAGCTCCCCCCATAAAGCCAGGCACATCGGCAAACGGCATGATTAATGCGTGCGGCACACTGATTTCGATTCTGGATTTGAGCATGGTAGCCAAAGCGGTTGCCGCATTGCCTGCTCCAATGTTGGCAATCTCGCGGAGCACATCCAGTTGCATTTTTGATATTTTGTCCCATCCCTCGTGCAAAACGCTCACCCCGATCAGTTTATTTCCTTATTCAGCAGTTTAAGCAAATCCAGTACAATGATGAGTCGGTCTTCTCTTTTTACCATTCCCTCAATCACTTCCGCATTGATGGGACTGAAAAACTGAGTATCCGCAACGATATGATCAACCTCCAGATAAATCACTTCGGAAACCCGGTCAACAATAATGGCGGCATTGAGATCATTTATTTTCAGTACAATGATACGGGTTTGTGGATCAAATTCCTGACCGGATAAATTGAATTTCTTGTGCAGATTAATGACCGGAATGATATTGCCGCGCAAATTAATGACACCTTCGATATAGGAAGGGGCATGGGGAACGCGCGTAATATTGAGGAGCCGATTGATTTCCTCAACCTGTTTGATTTCCACTGCATATTCGGCCCCCGCTAAAAAAAAGACTACCACTTGCATCGTCTCGCCAGGCGACTGATTCTTTTCCAGCGGGACTTTGGAAAGGCTCATTCCCTCACCCCTTAAAACAATGTTGCAACGTCCAGGATCAGACATACACTGCCATCCCGGGCAATAATCGCTCCGGCAATCCCCGGAATACCGTCCAGTATCTTGCCCAAACTCTTGATGACGATCTCTTGTTGCCCGATCAGCGTATCTACCACCAGACCAACTTGTTTGCTGCCCTTGTGAACCACCACCACATATATTTCATCGGTTGTCTGGTCGGTTTCGGGAAGTTCGACCAGACGATTAAGACGCAGCAGAGGCAATATGCTGCCTCTTAACGTAATAAACTCCTGACCTTGGATTACTTTTATGTCCCGGGCGCTGATCATGGTTGTTTCATCTACAGAAGTCAAAGGTATCGCATAGGTTTCACTCTGAACAGTTACCATCATGGCTTGAATAATGGCCAAGGTAAGCGGGAGTTTTATCTTGAAGAGACTGCCGTATCCTGGTTTGGAGTTGACAATAATCTCTCCGCTCAAGGCTTCGATCTTGCTTTTCACTACGTCCATGCCTACCCCGCGGCCGGAAATGTCGGTGACCACCTCTGCCGTACTAAAGCCGGATTCAAAAACCAGCTTGATGATTTCTTCATCGCTTAATTGTTCAGCTTCCCGTATTCCCAGCAGTCCGGATTCAATTGCTCTTTCCCTTACCTTGTCCGGATTTATGCCGGCGCCATCGTCTTCCACTTCGATGAAGACATGATTGCCTTCATGTCGTGCCCGCAAATAGAGCTGCCCCTGCCGTTTTTTTTGCAGAGATAAGCGTTGTTGGGGAAGTTCAAGCCCGTGATCAATTGCATTTCTGAGCAAATGCAGGAGGGGATCCCCGATTTCATCAATCACCGTACGATCCAACTCGGTTTCCTTGCCCTCCATGTAGAAATCAACTTCCTTGTCCAGTTCTTTGGCCAGGTCTCTGACCATACGGGGAAAGCGATTGAACACTTGCTCGATCGGAACCATGCGTACTTTCATAACAACCGACTGCAGGTCTGAAGTAATCCGATCAATTTGTTCAATGGCATTATTGAGTTCTTCCATTTTATAAAGAACTCCAATCTGTTCCAGACGTCCTTTATGCATGACCAATTCCCCGACCAGATTCATAAGCAGGTCAAGTTTTTCAATATCTACCCTGACCGTGTGTCTGACCGGCGCGACCATGTCCGGTTCATTCTTTTTTACCTCAGCAGCACCGGCCGAACTCTGGGGCCCAGCTTTTATGACAGGTTCGGTTACCGTTAATTCACTTGGGTCAACTGCATGGTTGCCCAGCAGTTTAACTTCGCTGATTTGGTTGATACGCGCAAGCGCCTTGGTCAAATCACCTTCGCAAATATAGATCAGTTCAAACTGGTCATCAAACTTGCCTTCATCAAGTTCCTGGGCGGAAGGATTTGTCTTGATTACCTCTCCGCTCTCCTCCAGGGCTTTGAACACCATAAATACTCTGACTGCTTTCATCATGCTGTTGGGAGCAACCCCGATGTTTAGATATTGAACATTAAAACCCCGGCTTAAAGCTTCTTTCAGGATGGTGATGTCATAATCGTTATAAATCATTCCATGCGCGCGTGTGTCCGGGGCATCATCAACAGTCAGTACAACTGCTTCGGCATGCTGTGTTGTGCCGGCAGCAGTTTCCGCCTGAGCGCTGCGGATGGTTTCCAGCGCATGGATAAGATCTGCGTTATCCTCATGTGGCTTTTTTCCTCCGGCAATATCATCAATCATGATTTGCAGACGATCGATACAGGCAAACAAAATATCTATCGCTCGGGAGGTAACCTGCATTTTTCCTTCCTTCAGTTCAGCCAGCAAATTTTCCATATGATGTGTCAAATCGGCCAACGCAATAAAGCCCATGGTCGAAGACATTCCTTTCAGTGTGTGGGCAGAGCGGAATATCTCGTTGAGGCCTGATGTTTCTTGAGGATTTTTCTCCAACTGCAAAAGCCTGCTGTTCAAAGTTCTGATATGTTCGCGGCTCTCCTCCAGGAAAACATCCAAGTACTTGTTCATATCCAGTTCCATGCACGAGCACCTCCGCCGTCACTACAAGTGATTCTTTCCTACTGCAGCAGTTTTACGATCGCTGCGCTTATTTCCGACAAGGGCAGGACTTCATTGACATAACCTGATTCGATAGCAGATTTGGGCATGCCATATATAACACAGGAAGATTGGTCTTCGGCAATAATCCAGGCACCTTTGTTCCGCAGCGCCGGCAAGGCT
Organism: Syntrophomonas sp.; assembly: GCA_035447945.1. GTDB lineage: Bacteria > Bacillota > Syntrophomonadia > Syntrophomonadales > Syntrophomonadaceae > Syntrophomonas_B. The sequence goes on along the minus strand of DAOTHZ010000008.1, from coordinate 21,409 downwards.
GCCGTACCATCGTTTCCCATTCCGGTCAGAATGACCCCTGTGACCTCTCCCGCAAATTGCGCCGCCACGGAAAGAAACATCTCATTAATGGAAGGTCGATGTCCTGCCCGCGGTTCATCCTGCTGCAGCTTGATGACCATCCGATCCCCCAGCGGCAGTTTTTGTTGATGAACCCGCATATGATAGCCGCCTGGCGCAACATAGGCATGGCCAGTCAAAATGGGTTCCCCATCTTCCGCTTCCTTGACGCTGATGCTGCTGCTGGCGTTCAGTCTTTCAGCCAGGGATTTGGTAAAGCCTGCCGGCATATGCTGAACAAGCAACAGGGCTGCATCAATATCGCCGGGCAGGGCAGATATGATTTGTTGGAGTGCTTTGGGCCCGCCGGTAGAGGCACCGATCAATACCAATTTGTCCAATTGGTTTTCACCGCTGTTTCCCTTAAAGGATGTCTTGTCTACCCGTTCGGTAATTAAATGGGCTGCTGTTCTGGTGGAGGGAATTACATGCGCTGACGCAGCTGTTTTGACTTTATTTATAATTTCTTCACTGATCGTGGCTATATCAAGTGATATTGCTCCGGAAGGTTTGGGAATAAAATCAACTGCTCCCAACTGTAAAGCTTTAATGGTTGCTTTTGCTCCCAATTGAGTCAGATTGCTCAACATGACAACGGGCACAGGATTGGTTTCCATGAGGATCTCCAGGGCAGTTAAACCATCCATTTCCGGCATCTCAATATCCATGGTGATTACATCAGGACAAAGCAGCTCAACCTTCAACAAGGCTTCTTGTCCGTTTTTGGCCGTCCCTACAACCTGCATCAAGGGATCACTGTTAATAATGTCTTTGATCACTTTACGCATAAAGGCAGAATCGTCTACGACCAATACTGAAATGAACTCCAACTCTCCACCCCCTGCTGGCCCCTTGTTATTGCAGCAAAGATTCCGCTCCAGGGTTTATCACCTTAATACTTTGTTGATTGCTTCAATCACTCTTTCCGGCATAAACGGTTTGACGATAAAGTCTTTGGCTCCGGCTTGAATTGCATCAATGACGATGGCCTGCTGCCCAATGGCGCTCACCATAATGATTTTGGCATCTGGATCAAATTCGATGATTGCTTTTACCGTATCAACCCCATCCATTTCCGGCATGGTTATATCCATTGTGACCAGATCGGGGGACAATTCCTTGTATTTTTGCAGGGCACCCATGCCATCAACGGCTTCACCCGCAATTTCATAACCATTTTTATCCAGAATATCTTTTATCATCATCCTCATAAAAGCAGCATCATCGACAATCAATACCCGTTTGCCCATCGTTAACCTCCTATTTCTGTTTGTTTCATGTTGAAACAAAATAAAATGACTTTGATCGCATAAACAATTCACCATTATTCTATCATATGAATCGTTTTCCTGCGCAGCGTTCACCTCCAAAAAGATTGGAAAAAGAATAGACTAATCTCTGTTGATTAGTCCATTCATAGATTATCTTCCCGGCTAACTGGATTATTTCTTTAGTTCATCAAAAATATAATCGTTTAAAACCTTTATGTGGGTGCCTTTCATCCCCAGGGATCTGGCTTCTATCACTCCGGCACTTTCAAACTTGCGCAGGGCACTCACAATCACAGAGCGGGTAATGCCTACTTTATCGGCGATGCGACTGGCAACCAGCAACCCTTCCGAACCATCCAATTCAACCATAATATTCTCAATGGCTTCGCGCTCTGAATAAGAGAGGGTGGCAAGGGCAATTTGCACGGCCGCTTTTCGGCGGGCATCCTCTTCCATGCGTTCCGTTCTCATCCGCATGATTTCATTGGCTACGACAATGGTGCCATATTCGGCCAAAACAATATCCTCGTCGGTAAATATCTGACCGTTGTTTCTGGTCAGAATCAAGGTGCCGATGCGGCTTGCTCCCCCAAAATTGGGACATATCGTCCAGAGACGGGTGGCACATGAACATTCTGGGTTTTCCACATTAAACATGCAAGTACGGTTGTCTCCTAAAATTGTGTTGCTTTTGGTTTCGGTAATATTCAAGATTTCCTGATTGATAATGGGTGGGAAAGGTTTTTTGTCTTTAATGAGTTTTTCCAGTTCCGGACAATGTTCTTCGCCAACCAAGGCATAACCCATGATATTCCCCTTACGATCGACGATTATAGCACTGCATTCCATGTTCTCAGCCAGAACCTCGGCCATTTCATAAAAGTCTACCGCACTGGATGAGATTTTTTTTAAAATCCGATTAATGGCTCGAGATTTTTCCAAAATACTTTTCATTTAAAACAACCTCCTACAGGATATATCTGCTCAGATCATCATTATCCACAATCTTTTTGAGCCGTTGCTGCACATAGTCCTGGTCAATCGTTATCTTTTGTCCCTGCATGTAGGCAGATTCAAAGAGAAGATCTTCCAGCACTTTTTCCATTATTGTGTGTAATCTGCGTGCCCCAATGTTTTCGGTTCTGGCATTTACTTCATAGGCGGTTTGAGCGATGTATTCAACCGCGTCAGCAGCGAATCCTAATTCCAGACCTTCGGTAGACAACAAAGCTTTATATTGTTTCAACAAAGAGTTGTCCGGCTCGATTAGAATTCTTTGCAGATCATCCTTTTGCAAGCTTTCCAGCTCGACCCTGATCGGAAATCTTCCCTGTAGTTCAGGAATAAGGTCGGATGGTTTGCAAACATGAAATGCGCCTGCCGCAATAAACAAAATATGGTCGGTCTTGACCGGTCCATGCTTGGTCATTACGGTAGAACCTTCTACAATTGGCAATATATCGCGCTGTACTCCGCCTCTGGATACATCCGGACCGTGATTGTTTTCTTGACTGGCGATCTTGTCGATCTCATCCAGAAATACGATGCCGTTTTCTTCAACTCGCTGAATAGCTTCACGACTGACTCCGTCCATGTCAATTAATCGCTGCGCCTCTTCCTGGGTGAGAATTTTCCTGGCCTCTTCCACGGTCACTTTGCGCTTTTTGGTTTTTTTGGGCATTAATCCCCCCAGAGCTTCCTGCATATTAATACCCATTTCCTCAACTCCGGAGCCAGAGAAGATCTCCATGAACGAAGGGGATTTTTCTTCCACTTCAATTTCGATGATTTCTTGCTCCAGTTCCATGCGGTCAAGTTTTTGGCTGATAATTGCCCGTTTTTGCTCAATCTCCTTGCTGCGTTGTTCAAACTCGTCATCATGAAAACTGTTTTCCTGATTCTGCCCCAGCAGCATTTCCAAAGGATTCTTGAAGCCCTTGCTCTTTTTTCGAGGCATGGGCAGGATGGCATCAACAATCCTCTCATTGGCAAGCACCCGGCCTTTATCTTCCACCTCCTCCATCTTTTCTGATTTTACCATTCTTATGGCAGTTTCCAAAAGGTCGCGAATCATTGAGTCGACATCGCGGCCAACATAGCCAACTTCGGTGAATTTGCTGGCTTCTACTTTGACAAATGGTGCCTTGACCAGCTTGGCCAACCGTCTGGCAATTTCCGTCTTGCCGACGCCGGTTGGTCCGATCATAATGATGTTTTTGGGGTATATTTCCTCGCTTAACGCTTCCGGCAGCAGCTTGCGCCGATACCGGTTGCGCAAAGCGATGGCAACCGCCTTTTTGGCCTCCTTCTGGCCAATGATATGCTTATCCAATTCTTCCACGATTTCTTTCGGGGTCAACTGTCTATTCAAAACGGTTCTCCTTTTCTGCTTTTAACCCGGCTTTATTCCAGCATTTCCACACTAATATGATCATTGGTGAAAACACAGATTTGCGAAGCGATCAACAGCGATTCGCGAGCAACTTGCGCTGCTTGCAAATCAGTAAACCTTGTCAAGGCACGGGCTGCCGCCAGGGCATAATTGCCTCCCGAGCCAATGGCCGCAATCCCTTCTTCAGGTTCTATGACCTCCCCGTTGCCGGAAACGATAAACATGGTATGAAGATCGGCAACGATCAATAACGCTTCCAATTTCCGCAAGACTCTGTCACTACGCCAATCCTTGGCTAACTCGATGACTGAGCGGGTCAAGTTTCCGCCGGTCTCCCTGAGTTTTTCTTCAAAACGGGCAAAAAGGGTAAAGGCGTCGGCAACTGAACCGGCAAAACCGGCCAGTATTTTGCCATCGTACAGTCTGCGAATTTTTACCGCATTGTTTTTCATAATGGTATTTTGTCCCATGGTTACCTGCCCGTCTCCGGCAATCGCCATCTGCGTGCCTTTTTTGACGGCAATGATGGTTGTGGCTTCAAACACTGCTTCACCTCCTGGGATGACTGTTATCGTAGATGGTTTTAATATTCTCTTTGGTCAGATGGGTATAGATCTGGGTCGTGGATAATTTCACATGCCCAAGCAATTCCTGCACCGACCTTAGATCAGCCCCGCCGTTAAGCAAATGGGTGGCAAACGAATGCCTTAGGGTATGGGGACTTACTTTCTGGGTGAGGGCAACTTCATCAACGTATTTATCAATAATATTTCTTATACTTCTCCCGCTTAAACGTCCGCCGAAGCGATTTAAAAATACTGCTTCAGGAACCGGCTTGCCGGCCTGTATGAAAAGACTGCGGCTGTTATCCAAATAGGTCCGCAAGGCAATCCGGGCTTGTCGCCCCAAGGGAGCCAATCTCTCCTTGTTGCCTTTGCCCCTGATCAGAATGGTTTCTCCCCCCCAGTCGATGTCAGCCAGATTGATGGCAACCAACTCACTCACCCGCACCCCGGAGGCATACATGGTTTCCAATATCGCTTTGTCCCTGCGCCCCAAATAGCTGGCGGTATCAGGTGCATCAAGCAGCAGATTGATTTCTGCCGGGTATAGGAAGCGCGGCAGGCGTCTGTCCTGTTTGGGGGTGGAAACGTTGGCGATGGGGTTGCCCGGCAGGATATCTTCCCTGCACATATATTTCACGAAGGAGCGCAGGGCAGCCAGTTTTCTGGCGATGGTTGCCCGCTGCAATCCGGCAGCTTGCATCTGCGCCAGGTATTTACGAACCGTTTTATGATTAATCATGTCTGTTGATAAATCTTCCAATAACTGTTCATTTTCCCTGGATAAAAAGTCAAAAAACTGATCCAAATCAGTTCTATAGCTGAGCAGTGTTAAATTCGAGGCGCTTTTCTCGACCCGCATGTGGGTTAAAAATTCTTGCTCATATTTCATTAGCATGGGGTCTTCCTCCGATTTCTTACTAATGAAATGCTAGCATACTTAGAATTCTTTGACAACATGTTCCAGAAACAATTCTGAAATTTTGCACATTTCTTTTTGTGATCTTTCAACATAGTGTTGATATCTGCTTTTTTTGTCTTTGATCTTTTGCTCCAGCGCAGGCAGGATGCCAAAATTGGCATTCATGGGCTGAAAATGTTCAGCCGCAGCAGAAGTGATGAAATGAACCAGGGCGCCGATCATGGTCAGAGGACTAAGCACCAGCAGTTCCTGACCGGCAACGAAACGGGCGGCATTTAACCCGGCCAGGATGCCGGTGGCGGCTGATTCCATATAGCCTTCCACCCCGGTGATTTGACCGGCGAAGAACAGGGCGGGATGATTTTTGTTCTGCAGGGTCGGCAACAGCAGACGGGGACTGTTGATGTAGGTATTGCGGTGCATGACACCATATCGAATGAATTCAGCTGCTTCCAGGCCGGGGATCATACGGAAAATCCGGTCTTGTTCTTTCCACCGCAGTCTGGTCTGGAATCCGACCATCCCGAAAACCGTGCCTTCATGGTTTTCCTGGCGCAATTGCAAAATGGCCCAGGCACGTTGATTGGTACGGGGATCTGTCAGTCCCACCGGGCGCATGGGACCAAAACGCAGCGTATCCAATCCCCGGCGGGCAATGAGTTCAACCGGCATGCAACCGGAAAAAAAATCCTTTTGGTCGATACTGTGTCCTTCAACGATATCCGCAGCCGTCAGCTCTTGCCAGAATTTTTCATACTCCTCCCGGTTGAGGGGACAGTTGTAATAATCATCACTGCCCTTACCATAGCGGGAGGCTTTGAATATTTTATTTTGATTAAGACTGTTAAACGTCACGCTGGGCGCAATGGCATCATAGAAGTAAAGGTTGTCATCGCCGCCCAGCGCAGCAATTTCCTGAAACATCTTTTCTGAAGTGAGCGGACCGGTAGCAATAATACTGACCCCCTCACCAGGAATCGAGGTCATTTCTTCTCTGATGATTTCTATCCGGGAATGCGCTTGCAGGCGACGGGTGACCAAGGCAGAAAACCGTTCCCGGTCGACCGCCAGGGCTGAGCCGGCAGGCACCTGGGTCGCCCGTGCACAGGCCAGCAACAGGGAGCCTATTTGCTCCATTTCATTTTTCAGCAGACCCTGTGCGGTGTCAGCCAGATTTGATTTCAGCGAATTGCTGCATACCAGCTCGGCCAGATTCTCAGAGCGATGTACAGCGGTTTTAATCTGCGGTCTCATTTCCCAAAGCTTTACAGGGATTCCCCGCTCGGCCAACTGCCAGGCTGCTTCTGCGCCTGCCAGCCCTCCGCCGATTACATTTACAGGTTTTATCACCATATCGCCCCCTGCTATTGCTGCGCTTTGCATTGCGGATTTTGGCACACTGTTTGGGCTTCCTTGCCGCGGCTGGTCTTTTCCACCATGGCATCGCCGCAATGAGGGCATTTTTCTCCGGTGGGCTTGTTCCAGGATCGGAAACTGCATTCGGGATAGGCCTTGCAGCCAAAATATTTTCTGCCTTTTTTGGATTTGAGGGCAATGATGGGACTGCCGCAAAACGGGCAGTCAACGCCGATTTCTTCATTAATTGACTCTGTGTATCTGCATTCCGGAAATCCCGAACAAGCGATAAACTTGCCGAAGCGCCCGTATTTAATGAACAAGGGGCGGCCACATTGGGGACAATCCCGGCCGGCTTCCTCATCTTTGATTTCGATTTTTTCAATCAAGTCCTGGGCTTTGTCCAGATCCTCCTTAAAGGGCACATAGAATTCCCGGATCACTTGCTTCCAACCGGCTTCGCCTTCCTCAATGGCATCCAGGTTCTCTTCCAGTTTGGCCGTAAATTCCACGTCAAGAATATCCCCAAAATGTTCATTGAGCAGCTCTACTACAACAAATCCCAATTCCGTTGGACTAAACTGCTTGTTTTCGCGTACCACGTAACGCCGTTTAAGAATGGTTTCAATGATGGGCGCATATGTACTGGGCCGGCCAATGTTCTTCTCTTCCAGCAGTTTAACCAGACTGGCTTCGGTATAACGGGGGGGCGGCTGGGTAAAATGCTGTTCCGGCAGAATATCCTGCAGTTTCAGTTCCTGTTTTTCTTGCAGCGCCGGTATGGGATTTTTGGCTTCTTCTTCATCATAATCGTTATATACTTTTTTATATCCCGAAAATTTCAACTGGGATGAATAGGCGCGCAGTCCATAGTCCCCCGCTGCCATTTCCACCGTGATGGTGTCGTAAACAGCCTGGCTCATTTGGCTGGCTGCATACCGTTCCCAAATCAGTTTGTACAGTTTGTACTGATCCCTGCTCAGGTAGGCCTTGATGGCTTCAGGGCTTCGATAAATCGAAGTCGGCCGAATCGCTTCGTGGGCATCCTGGGCGGATTTTCTGCTTTTATATTGATTGGGGGTTGCGGGTACATACGCCTGTCCAAAATGTTCGGCGATATACTGCAGTGCTTCCTGCTGAGCACCGGCAGCTATTCGGGTAGAATCGGTTCTCAAATAGGTGATCAAACCTACGGTGCCTTCCTTGCCTAAAGCCAGGCCCTCATACAATTCCTGGGCGACCCGCATGGTGCGGCTGGAAAAAAAATTCAGGCGTTTGGAAGCTTCCTGTTGCAGCGTACTGGTGATAAAAGGCGGATAGGGACGCTTGCGTTTTTCCTTGGTATCGATATTGACCACGGATATCCGGGCTTTCTGCAAATCGTTGACAATCTTGTCTTTTTGTCCGCCAGAACCAATTTCAATTTTTTTATTCTTATAAGTACTGAGTTTGGCGGTAAAGGTGTCTTTTTTCCCCGCACGCAAAATGGTTTCTATGCTCCAATACTCTTCAGAGACGAAAGCATCGATCTCTTTTTCACGATCGCAGATCAGTTTTACCGCCACAGACTGTACGCGTCCGGCCGACAATCCCTTGCGCACCTTGCTCCACAGCAGCGGACTTAAATTATAGCCCACCAGGCGATCGAGGATGCGTCGGGTTTGCTGGGCGTCAACCCGATCAATGTCGATGGGTCTTGCGCTCTTGACGGCTTTTTTGATCGCGTCTTTGGTGATTTCGTTGAATTCAATACGGCATTTTGAACCTGGAGCCAACTTCATGGCGGTCTGCAGATGCCAGGCAATGGCTTCCCCTTCGCGGTCCGGGTCAGTGGCCAGCAATACCCGATCCGCCTTGGCGGCCTCGGTCTTGATTTCGCGCAGCAGCTCTCCCTTGCCGCGAATCGTTATATATTGAGGCTCAAAATCCTTTTCTACATCTATGCCAAGCTTGCTCTTGGGCAAATCACGGATATGGCCGACAGATGCTTTCACTTTATAATTCTTGCCCAGGAATTTGCTGATGGTCTTGGCTTTGGCTGCCGATTCAACGATTACCAGTGTTGTTTCTGACAAAATATCACCTCATCTTAGTATTGGGTCTATTCGCTCTGTCGTGGGATTTATATCTTTACATAGTAATTACCGGGGAGGGCTTTAACTATTCCTTTTAATTCCATCTGCAACAGCACGGTGCTGAGTTCGCCAATGGTCAGTTTGCTTTGGCCAACCAGTTCATCAAAGTGCTGCGAATCCAACTCGAGCAGGTTCAGGACCACTTTCTCGGCGTGGTTCAGGGCAAATATATCTCCCTGTTGCATCATCGCCGTATTGTCTTGAACAAGCCCGTATTCGGATAATATATCATTGATTTCCGTTACCATGCAAGCCCCCTGTTTGATCAGGTGGTTGCTCCCGACACTGGTCTTGATGTTGATGGGGCCGGGCAGGGCAAAAACATCCCGCCCCTGTTCAAGGGCAAAATCAACCGTGATCAAGGCTCCGCTTTTCTGTTGGGCTTCCACAACCAGGATGCCTCTGCTCAGTCCGGAAATGATGCGATTTCTCACGGGAAAATTGCCTGGTTCGGGGTGGGTATGGGGGGAGAATTCTGTGAGGACTACCCCGTGGGCAACAATTTCCTGATAAAGTGCTTTGTTTTCCGCAGGATAGATGACGTCCAGACCACTGCCCAGTACAGCAGCAGTTTTTCCGCCTGCTTCCAATGCTCCCCGGTGGGCTTCCGTATCAATGCCGCGGGCCATGCCGCTTACCACCGTAATGCCTGTTGCTGCCAATTCCCGCCCAAAACGCCGGGATTGGGTTCTGCCGTAACTGCTGGCCCGACGTGACCCCACGATGCCTATACAAAGCTGGTTTAAACATGCCAACTCCCCCTGGTAATAGAGCAAATAGGGCGGATCATGTATTGTCCCCAACCAGCTTGGGTAATCCTCATCTTCTACACAACTGATCCGACCCCCGGTTTGCATAAAATCCTGCAGCATTTGTTGTCTGTCGATGGATGCCCGGGCAGTCAGAATCCGGCTGATAATTTCTTCACTTAAAAAAGAGGCCTGCAGATTCTGCCTTGAAGCTTCAAAACAGGCCTGAAAGCTGCCGAAATAACTTTTGATCTTCCATAAGGTGCGGGTCCCGATGCGATCCAGGCTATGCAAACAAAAGAGACTGGCTAACTCGTTTGTCTCCATCTAGCTCACCTCAGCTCACTCAGCTCACCGAAAATATGTCCGGGCGAAACTGGAAATAAGTTCTAAAGCCATTGATAACATAAATACCTTCTCAATGCAAGCGCTTCTTGTTTTTCCCAGCATGGATTGCACCCCGGCAACCTGTCTAAAACGCCAGGACCCGCAGGTATTGACGGGCAAAAATATCGTGTACTTTTACTGCAATCCGGTATTGTTGTCGGAGTGGTTGGGATAAGAGAACATTTAACGGCAGGTCTCCGCTTCTTTGGTGATGGGAACGCAGGATTTGATAACGGGAACGGAAGATCTTGCCATCGTATTCGGGGTCGATCTCCCAAAATTCTATCGTTTCGGAAAAATCTTTTAACACGTTGCTCTCCGGCAAATCCTGGGGCATAAAATGATCGATGCCCATACTCAACCATACTTGATCCGTGCCTTGGGGTTGCAGGGCAACGTCTTGCAGACGCAACGCCGCAGCGGCAGCATCTTTTTCTCCCCCGCAAGTATCTTCTGCGGACAGGGCACAGGCATGGATCGCAAAAGGTGGTGAGTTGGTCACAACCAAACGGCTGAGCGTGGTTTGCAGGGCCAAAGAACTATTGTCACACATGATCCATGATCTGCCCAATTGATTGCAGACCTCTCCTGTTGTCCCGGAGCCGGCAAAGAAATCTGCTACCCGATCCCCCGGGTTCGATGCCATGGTGATGATTCGTTTCAACAGCTGGCGGGGTTTTTGGGTGGGATACTTGAGATTCTCATGGGCAGTGGGGCTTAAGATTTTGTTGATATCGGTCCACCAGTCCTGCAGAAGGGCACCCTCCGCTGCCAATTTGTATTTATCTCCTTTTACCGCGGTAAGCCCTCTTGCCAAAGTACCTTTGGTATAGGGACGATGCTGGGGATGATACGTATAGGCAGAACTCTTCGCATACCAAAAGATGAGGTCGTGTTTGCGCAGCAGATGACGTCGGGAATTCCCCCCGCCGCTGTAACACCAAACGATTTCATTGATAAAATTGTCCGGGCCAAAAATTTCATCCAACAGCAAATGTACATAATGGCTCACATGCCAGTCGACATGTACAAAAATACTGCCGTTGTCAGCCAACACTTCTTTCATAAGCTGCAAACGGGGGTATAACATGGCAAGATAACTTTCCGGCTGCCAGACATCAGCAAAAGCCGGCTGTTGTCTGTCTTCTTTGAGAGAACGATAGTGGATCTGGCTCATGTAGGGCGGATCAATGTAGATGAGTTGGATCGATGGCTTGTTCTCAGCCTGGGACAAGGCTTGCAGGACATGCAGATTGTCAGCCTGGTAATATTGGTTCATCATTGGAGTATCTGTAGGGGCAGGACTGGCCAAAAGGTTGCTGTCAGTAAACAAAGGAAAAGGATAAACATGCTGTATTTCCGGCAACAAAACAACAGGTTCTTCTTGCATAAAAGGCCTGTCTTTCCCTGCCCATTCCAATTTGATCGAATTTTGCCTGCTCATTGTGTCCTGCCTTTGCTTTTCTTTCTTTTCATTCTACCCTAAAACCACGGCAGGAATCAGCAACAAATTAGCACAATGTTTAATAATCAAGTCCCGGGCGGACACTAATCACATTGTTGCAGGTGAAAGCATAGTGACTCTGCTGAAGATAATTGGTCAAAGGCACGGCCATGCTGAGAATAATGACCAGCAATACCATGACCAGCAGGTTTTTATTCATCTTGGGCCTCCTGATGTTAAACATATTTTTTCAATTGCTTGAGCGCAGCTTTTTCCAACCGTGATACCTGCGCCTGGGAGATCCCGATCTCATCAGCGACTTCCATCTGGGTGCGTCCATAGAAGAAACGCAGTGCCATGATATGCTTTTCTCGCTCGCTCAAGCGTTTAAGGGCTTCGTTGATGGTTATGGATTGCAGCCAGTGATCGTCTGCATTTACGTCGTCACTGATCTGATCCATCACCAGAATCGGGTCTCCCCCGTCATTATAAATGGGTTCAAATAGAGAGACCGGTTCCTGTATCGCATCCAAGGCAAAAACTACTTCTTCCCTGGGCACCTCAAGCTGTTCGGCCAGCTGTGATATCGATGGTTCAGTGCTGTTTTCCGCCAACATCTTTTCTCTGACCTGCAATGCTTTATAAGCGATATCGCGCAGCGAGCGCGAAACCCGGATGGCATTGTTGTCACGCAGATAGCGGCGGATCTCGCCGATGATCATAGGCACCGCATAGGTCGAAAAGCGAACATTCTGGGCCAGATCAAAATTATCGATTGCCTTGATGAGGCCAATACAACCGACCTGAAATAGATCATCCACATATTCGCCGCGATTGCTGAAACGTTGAATGACGCTTAAAACCAGCCGCAAATTGCCCTGGATTAATTTTTCCCGGGCATCACTCCCGCCGGCTTGCATGGCAGCAAAAAGTTTGCGCATCTCTTCATTTTTCAAAACTGGCAACCGGGCAGTGTTTACGCCGCAAATTTCCACCTTGTTGATCAAGGAGTGCCTCCTTCCTGCTCATCCCGCTTTTTCAAAAGCATGCCTGTAAGCAAGGCATTGATGCGTACAGATTTTTATTCATTATTTACATTTACATGATTAATTATTCTCTGTCCGGCCCTCGAACGTTGTGCCCGGTTTTTCTGCCGGCACGCATAAAAAAACCGCCGCCTGTTGAGCATCCCAGCAGGCAGCGGAACATGTAGTAATGGAAAGACATGATTATTCAATCTTGCGTATCTCGCGCTGCAGTCGTTTTAAAATTCTTTTTTCCAATCTTGAAATATAGGATTGGGATATGCCAAGGATATCTGCTACTTCTTTCTGGGTTTTCTCATAGCCATTGTTAAGCCCGAAACGCAGCTGGATGATGATTTTTTCCCGGGGATTAAGCTTGTGCATAGCCTGCTGCAGCAAGGATTTTTCCACTTCTCCTTCGATGGTTTTATAAATCATATCGGCTTCTGTGCCCAGCACGTCCGAGAGCAACAATTCATTTCCGTCCCAATCCACATTGAGCGGTTCATCAAGAGATACTTCGGCCCGGTTTTTTAAATTGCGGCGCAAATACATGAGGATCTCGTTTTCAATGCAACGGGAGGCATAGGTTGCCAATTTGATTTTTTTACTGGGTTCAAATGTATTCACCGCTTTGATCAGGCCAATGGTACCTATCGATATCAAATCTTCGATGTTAATGCCGGTATTCTCAAACTTTTTGGCAATATACACGACCAGGCGCAAATTGTGCTCAATCAAGGTTGATTTGACTGCGCCATCACCGCTGTCCAGACGGGAAATCAGATTGCTTTCTTCACTTTCCTTCAAGGGAGGTGGCAACACTTCGGCAGACCCTATGTAATGAATGTATCCAGGCAGTTTTCTTTTGATGTACCATTTTAATAAACGTAGTTTCAGGGTTTCCCATTTTTCCCTCAGGTTCATGCTCGCTCCCCCCTCATGCTTGTTGCACAACTTCAGACGGTATCAGCAGTTGATAATCACCATTGGCACTCAGTTTATATGGATAAATGGCCACTACCAGGTTTTTATGCAGCATTTCCCGCTGTCCCACTCTTATCCCCAACTCGTCACAGCGCAGTCCAATCAGCATTCCATTTTTTTTCCCCAAAGAAGAAAACGGGATCAACCTTACCCGGTTTCCCCACTGGCTGTGGCTTAACGCTTCCAAACGTTGCTCTTCATTCAGATCATCTTCCATGGCACAACAAATCTCTTCCGGCAAACAGGATTGTACCAGGGCGAATTCTGCTACCACAATTGGACGATGAGTCAGTGGATCGCGCAGTCCATTGCCGGTATCCAGAAATCCCTGTCCCCGGCAGCACTTGTTATCGAAACAGAGTCGCACCTGGTATTTCAACAACACCGGCAGCAACGTTTGCCGAAAAAAGCGTTCGGCAAATATTGCAATGCTAATGAGTGCGCTCACCCCTGCCACCAGATAATACATTGACCAGGAAGCGTCTTCTCCGGTTGGCACCAGAGACGCTGCAGCCAGGCTGGCTCCGGCAGTGATAAAGCTCAAACCGTAAAATACCATGAAGGCTTTGCCAAATTGCGCCCAGGCCTTCGATGGACAAGCGACCAGCAAGAGCAGGCAGGATACCACCAGTTTGGCGGGCAAGGTATAGAGAATACTGCCTGCTGATATGAGCTGGCCGACGCCATAAAAACCGCCCAGGCAAGCTGCCAGCAACAAGCGACGGTACGCTATGGATAAATGACATAATCTGGCGGTCAACCAGAGCAACAAAAAATCCATGCTCACATTGAGCAGAAATGTCAGATCTGCATATACTTTATTGTCAGACATACAGTCTCCTTGCCGGCGGGGATCATTGCTCCCTGTTGCAATTGGTTTGCCCCAGGCAAAATGGATCTTTCAACAGGAATATGATCAATTTGCTCAAGTATGTATTCCAAATTATAGTAAATGGGGGATCAAGAAATTGTTGTTTTGTGGTACAGCCCCTCTCCTTCTTCCTGCAGAAAAAGAAATAAACCGGGCCATTTCCTGCCCGGTTTAGGATACATCGACAAAATCGAAGGGAAAGGTAGGTGAAGTTTGCTTAAAACCTACCGGCTGCGCCGCATAAACGGAGGAATATCAAGATCATGTTTGTCCAGAATGCTCTGGGCGCTTTCCACCGGTCTGGCGGAACGCAGGGAGGGTTCACTCAGCAACGGCTTTTTGGCATCAAATCCGGTGGCAATAACCGTTACCATCACTTCATCTGCCAGCTCTTCATTGATGTTGGCCCCAAAGATAATATTGGCTTCCACATCTGCAGATTGATGGATGATCTCAGCCGCCTCATTGATCTCAAACAAAGTCAGATTGCTTCCGCCGCTGATATTAAACAAGACGCCGCGTGCTCCTTCGATTGACGTTTCCAGCAAGGGACTGGAAACTGCCATACGGGCGGCTTCCGCTGAACGGTTTTCTCCGGATGCACGACCGATTCCCATCAATGCCGAACCTGTATTTTTCATAACTGTTTTGACATCTGCAAAATCGCAGTTAATTACCCCAGGAACAGCAATCAGATCAGATATTCCCTGTACACCTTGGCGCAATATGTCATCAGCAATGCGGAAGGCATCGTTAAATGCCGTATTTTTATCCACTACTTGCAGCAATCTGTCGTTGGGTATGGTGATCAGACTGTCGACCTCATTTTTTAATTCCTGAATACCGGTTTCAGCCTGCTGATTGCGTTTGCGGCCTTCAAAAGAAAAGGGCTTGGTGACCACACCAACTGTCAAGGCTCCGACCTGTTTGGCCAGACGGGCAATGATCGGCGCACCGCCTGTGCCGGTACCTCCACCCATACCCGCGGTTACAAACACCATGTCAGCACCCTGAAGGGCTCGCAGGATATCATCTTCGCTTTCTTGGGCAGCTTTCATGCCAATCTCAGGATCAGCACCGGCACCCAGGCCTTTGGTAAGCTTTTCTCCGACTTGAATCTTCTTTTCCGCCTTGGACAGGAACAATGCCTGAGAATCAGTATTGACCGATATAAACTCGACTCCTTTGAGTCCTGCTTCGATCATTCTGTTGATGGCGTTGTTGCCGCCTCCTCCTACTCCTATAACCTTGATATCCGCGAACTGCTGCATTTCCACATCAAAATCCAATGGCATTGCGTAACCTCCTCTGTTATTAACCAAATAAATCCTTGAGCCAATATGTTATCCTGCCAAAAGCTTTACCAAATTTGTGATTATGATCGATTAAACTGAAACTTGCGCGCCGGGATGCATAATTTATACAGCCAAGTACGACGGCATTTCCGGGAAGATTGTATTCCCTCTGCAATCCTCTTATATTGTCCGGTCTGCCAATGCGTACCGGTATGTTCAAATACGCTTCCATAACCTCGGCAATCCCTTTTAACTGGGCACCACCCCCGCACAAAACCAATCCGCCGGGCAGCTTGTCAAGATCGGTGGTTTGCATTAGTTCGGCATGAACCATAGTGGCTATCTCTGCTACCCTCGCAGCTACAATATCAGCAATCACATGTTGGGATACCTGTTTTACCTCGCTGCCTTGTATATTGCGAACATTGATCATGACTTCCGAGCTGGCCATCGAGATATCAGCGACGCCGCTTTCTTCTTTGATTCGGGCTGCTTCTTCAATCGACGTTCTAAGGACTATGGCCAGGTCGCGGGTGATATACTCACCGCCAATCGGTAAAACGCTGGTTGATAAAAGAACTCCCTGTTCAAAGACACTGATTTCAGTAGTCCCTCCGCCCAGATCGACCAGCGCGACGCCCATTTCCTTTTCAGCCGGCATCAAAACCGCTTCCTCCATCAGAATTGGACTGTAAACAAATCTTTCTGTATGCAGATTGATGCGGTCAGCGCATCTTTGCAGATTCTGCAGCGCTGCCGCGGCGGCAATGATAATCATTACTTCCACTTCCAGACGGCTGCCCATCATGCCTACCGGATCCTTGACCCCGTCATAGCCATCTACAATATACTGCTGTTCGATCAGCTGAACAATCATTTTATCGGGGGGAAGCGCAACGTTTTGCGCCAATTGCAAAACCCGGCGTTTGTCTTCCTCGGTGATTTCATCATTGGGGTTGGCAACGGCAATGACGGCATGATTACTGACTGCACTGACACTCATGCCGGAAAAGCCGCAGAAAGCACTCTGAATTTCCACACCGGTCAGTCTTTCCAGTTCATTGAGACAACTGTCAATCGACTGGGCAGTCGCTTCAATATCCACTATATTTCCTTTGCGGAGGCCTGCGGAGGGCTGATGGATGATACCCAGGATATTGACCGCACCGGGAGATACGACCTCCGCCAGCGCTGCTTTTACCGAACTCGTACCAACATCCAGCCCTACAACCACGTTGCGTTTGTTAATACTTGAACACCCCTTTGTTTACATGTGTCATAAATACCACAAACGTATTGGCAATCCCTCTTTTTACGAAGAATTTTTATCAGTATTTTTTCAATAGATATCGACGAATAACTCCTAGATTTTGGAAAAGTCTTACCCCAAAAACCACCACCGCTGCCAAGTAAAGTTCAAGGCCAAGACGATCCCCCAGATAAGCCAGTCCACCGGCCAACAGAGTATTGGTGATAAAACCGCTGATGAAAATAGTGCTGTCAAAAGAATCTTCCATATAGGCACGAATCCCGCCAAACACTGAATCGAGTGCTGCCAAAACCCCGATTGACATGTATTTTACAAAAACTGCCGGTAATAATATGGGGATTTGAAAACCGATAAACAAACCGATGAGCAGACAAAACAGGGTCAACAGCCACATAATTCATGCCGCCTTTGCATTGATTTTTAAAGGGAAAAAGGTGCCACCGCAGAAATAAGAAACGCATTTTGTGTCAAGGCAGCGGCACTGATAATCTTTACTTTTTCAGTTGACTGAATTTGGTTTTTATAACCCCGGTATAAGCAGGGACTTCGACATCATCCATTTTTTGTATCTGTACCTGCAGACCGTAATCTTTTAATTTTTGGGCAACGCCGCCTTTGATGGTCAGTCCGCTTTCCAGCATTTGCGGATCACCGATGGCTTTAATGATAAAGGGCGGTGCAATCTTGTTGGTATTGACAAGGATTGTGGTTCCGGCACAGCGTACCTCGGACATGGCAATGATGCGCTCCTCGTTGACAGAGATGGCTTCTGCCCCGGAAGCCTTGAGTTCACTTACAACATTAAGTATGTCCACATCATGCACCAGCAAGCCATTGGGATCCTCGCCTATCTGTACAGTTCTAGCACTGTCATTTAACGTTACCACGATGCCTTGTCCATGAACCGGCAACAACCCTGCTGCCATATTGGCTTTCTGCATTTCTTCCTGCAGTTCCCGGTTGGCATCGTTGTTGTTGCTGACATTGACCATTTTTTCCCGCAACGATAATACTTCCTTGGCCAATGCATCTCTTTCCTCAGTCACTTCCATGAGCCGTACATAGACTTCGTCTGTTCTGGCTCCGCGGAGGTTAACATCAGTATTTTGCGTATTTCTAAATTGAACTGCCAGCATGATCCCTAATACCAGACAAACCAGCATGATCGATACTTGTCCTGTTTTGCTGCGCATTTGTATCACCTTTCTATGTTTTGGTTTTCACCACGGGACGGCCGGAAAATCTTAAATCTACGTATTCCAGCTGGTCTTTGCCCTCTTTTTGCAAACTGGCTTCGATTTTTAATGCTTCGGTAAAGTTGGCGGCTTTTTCCTCCACCCTCTCCAGGTTGCCGTAACGCACTTCTGTTCCTTCCAGGGTATAAATAAGCAATGACTTCTGTGTGTTGGCATAGTGGAATTGGGATATTTGGGCTCTTCCTTCAGCGTCAATCGATTTCCAGACAGTTTTGATCATTTTTATGACTTCCGGGTTGACCGCTTGTCCCAGATTCACCCTGGCCGGCATTTGTTCCATGGTAATAATGGGGGTGTTCCCATCAGGAAGTTTGTTTAGTTTATCGAGACAATGGCCTTCATCATCAATCAGCAGGAATAAATCTTCATAAGGAACGACCGCCCAACTGACACGCTCTTCGATTTTAATCTCTACGCTATGCGGCAAATGTCTGATCATTTGTGCGTTTTTTACTACGGGATGGATTTCGACCGATTTTTCAATCAGATCACCATCAATTTTAAACAGGTTTTCACCGGGAGTTACTCCGGCAAGTGCTTTTACCTCATCACTGGTTACTTTTTTTTGTCCGCTGACATAAACTTTGCTGATATTAAAAACTGAACTGTGCAAGAAAAGATAAATACATACCATAACCAAAAGGAGCAGCAATGACATTTTTCCAGCTTTCTTCGCCATATCGATTTACTCCGCTATTTTCCAATTCATTCAGCGCAATTATATCAAAATTCATGTTTACAATATAACACACAAATTAAGGATAATCGTGATTGACTCCGGTTGCAAGTTAAATTGTAATCGGTTTGGATATTATCTCTTAATATAATGTACACAAAATTTTCTCGTTTCTTGCAAAATAAAACCCACCCCAGCAAGCAATTTTAAAAGACTTGCAGGGCAGGCCGGAAAAACGGGATTATTCATCTGTTCCATGTCGTCATATTCTTGTAATTTCTGCGCCAAGGTTCTGGAATTTTTCGTGGATTTTTTCATAACCCCGATCAATATGTTCCAGTTTCCCTATTTTGGTTTCACCATGAGCGGCAAGACCAGCTATAATAAGGGCAGCACCGGCACGCAGATCGGTACTCTCCACCGTGGCCCCTTCGTATTGCCCGCCTTTAATAATTGCCACGCGGCCTTCAATCTTGATATCTGCCCCCATGCGACGCAACTCCTGAACATGCATAAAGCGGTTCTCAAAGATCGTTTCAACCATCACGCTGGTGCCCGGAACAGTCGCCAAAAGGCTCATCATCTGGGCTTGCATGTCGGTCGGATAGCCTGGATAAGGCATGGTTTTAATATCTGTAGGCCGATAGTCTTTGTTTCCAATTAATCGCAGTCCCCCAGCCCAAGGCAGTATTTCCACCCCTACCTCGGTCAGTTTGGAAATAACCGGCTGCAAATGTTCCACCACTACATTTTCGATCCATACATCACCACGACTGATGGCAGCAGCCACCATAAAAGTTCCAGCTTCAATACGGTCTGGAATAACCGTGTGCTCCACCCCACCTAGTTTTTCAACGCCTTCGACTCTGATGGTATCCAATCCGGCCCCTTTGACTCTGGCTCCCATTCGATTCATAAAGTTTTGCAAATCAACGATTTCCGGTTCACGTGCAGCATTTCTAATCACCGTATATCCAGGAGTTAAAACAGCTGCCATCATGATGTTTTCAGTCGCACCTACACTGGGCACATCCAACATGATTTCCTTGCCCTGGGCATGTTTTGCTTTGCCAAGCAGATACCCGCTGCCTTCGCTGATTTCATAACCCAGTCCTTTAAATCCTTTGATATGCAAATCCATGGGCCGGGAGCCAATCGCACAGCCTCCCGGGAAGGCCACCCGGGCCTCCCGCAAACGACCCAACGAAGCGCCCATGACCAGATTGGAAGCTCGCATGCGCCGGGAAACACTTTCCGGGAGTTCACAGTTGTTGACTCCGCTTCCAATGATAATCAGGTTTTTTCCTTCACGTTTGATTTCAGCTCCCAGAATTTTGAGCGCCTGCGCCATCACATTGATATCTTCCAGGTCAGGTACTTCATTGAGTATAACCTCACCTGTTGACAGCAGACTGGCTGCCATAATCGGCAGAATGGCATTCTTTGAACCGCTTATACTGACCTGGCCTTTGAGAGCCTTGCCCCCCCTGACCAATAAGTGCTCTTCCAAATCAACACCTCCGCTGATTTCCGGTCCAGACACGGGTTAATTACTTTTCATCCACCAACTTGACTCCCAGTTTCCAAATATCCCCTGCCCCCATGGTCATAATCAGATCATGATCTTTTACTTCCTGACGGATTGCGCTTTCTGCTTCTTCCAAGGTACTTGCATATTTGATGTTGGCGCCGGCCTGGGCTGCAAGCCGACAGATCAGATGACTGTCTACGCCCTCAATGGGTTTTTCTCCCGCGGAATAAATATCGGTGATAATGACCAGATCGGCCGCGGAAAATGAAACGGCAAACTGGTCGGCGAGAAGATGGGTACGGGTATAACGGTGCGGTTGAAAAATGACCAGCAGCCGAGCAAAATCCAAATCACGGGCTGCCTTGAGCGTGGCTTGAATTTCTGTGGGATGATGGGCATAATCATCAACAACCACACTGTTACCGATATGTCCCATGATTTGAAAACGGCGTTTGGCACCATGGAAGTCCTTGAGACTGGCCGCGACGGCAGCAAACGGATGACCCAGTTCAATGGCGACGGCCAATGCGGCCAGCGCATTCCAGGCATTATGTCGTCCCGGTACGGACAGTGTTATTTTGCCTAAATGCTGTCCTGCCCGGTAGGCCTCAAAGACGGAACCCATCCCCTGTACCTGCCAATCCTGCAGATAGTAATCAAAACTGCTGTCTTCTCCATATAAAAGAACGCGTCCCGCAGCTGAGCAGCTGATCTCCTGCAAGCAGGGATCTGCTCCGTTCAACAATACAAAGCCATCATTATCGGTTTGCTGGAGAAATTTCTGAAAGGCTGCTTTGATGCGGTCAAATGATTGATAAAAATCAAGATGATCATTTTCCACATTGGTTACGATCGAAATATATGGCTGCAGGGCTAAAAATGAGGCATCGCTTTCATCGGCCTCAACCACAAAATATTCTCCCTGCCCCAAATGGGCGTTAAGTGCACTGTCCTGCAACTCTCCGCCGGCGATGTAGGTGGGTTGCACACCACATTGCTCCAATACGGTATAGACCATGGAAGTGGTTGTGGTTTTCCCATGCGCTCCGGCAACTGCGATCCCTTTGCTGGCATTGGCCAACCGGGCCAGCATCTCCCCTCTTTTAAGGACAGGTATGCCCTTTTGTATAGCAGTTTTCACTTCAATATTCTCGGGGGGAACGGCTGAGGATATGACCAGCAAATCAACTCCCTCCTGAAT
>DAOTHZ010000007.1:25093-44201 GCA_035447945.1 Syntrophomonas sp. | reverse complement strand
TCTCCCGATGGCCAGTCCTCCATTGAAATCACCTTTGCGATCAACCGCAAGCCCGTAGCGGAGGAAATCCAGCCCAACCAGGTGCTGGGACGCTATGAGTACCGCAGCGAGGACGACTATGACCCGGCTGAAGACTTTGTGGCCGGCAAGGATACCGTGATTCAAGTCTTCCTGCCGGATGATGTCAAGGCCGAAGATCATTTCGATGCAACCGTGGAGGTCTACCGCGATGGCAACCAGGTGGCTGCGCTCAGCAATTATCGCCGGGACCTTGCCAACAACGCCCTGATTTTCATTCCGTCCAGCCGTTCCAGCTGCGGCAATTGGCAGGCGGGCATTTATAAGTTTGTCGTCAAGCTGGGGGAAAAATGCGAGGAATTGACCCTGGACAATGTCAAGTTTCAGAAACAACGCAAGCTCCGGGTGCTGGCCGTGCCGGTCAAAGCCAACTATGCGGGTACCATTGAAACGCCCGGTGACCAGTGGAAGAACGGGAGTTCCTTCATGCGCCGGGTTTATCCGGTGGCCCATGATGATTTCACCTACCGGCAGGGCAGTCTTTTTGATGCCAGTGATGAGAGTTATAATATTACCACCGACGCCGGGCAGTTGAAGCTCTGGCAGGCCCTGAACTCACTGCAGAGCAGCAGTGAGCCCTACGACCAGATCATCGGTTTCATTGAAAAGGGGATCAGGCTGCCTAATAACTCGATGATGCAGGGCTATACCTATGGTGCACCCTCGAATATCGTGGTCAATTCGGATCAGGATATGCCGGCCACGATCGCCCATGAAGTTGCCCATAACTATAGTGTAGGCGACGAATACCGGGGCGGCTCCTTTAACCTGGGTATCAACTCGCCGCCGTTGGGCTACCGGGGCACGGACTGGAATAATGATAGTATTACAGTGACTGCCAATGATCCCAAAGTGAGACCTTTCCCGGGCGCATCTGGTGTTTTGATCTCCGAAAATCTGCATCCTTATGATACCGGCGGGCGCGGTTTGCTGAAAGACTCGATTGGGTTTATGGGCAGCGGTGCGGCGCAAAGCAAGAACTGGATCAACCCCAGTGTGTGGAAACAATTATTTTCTTCGCTGGCGGGTTCAAACACGCCGGCATCAGTCAGCCCGAGCATGGTTGCTCAGGAAGTCAGCGAGGGGATTCGGGTAGTGGAGGCGAATGGCTGGGTCAGCCAGGCCGGAGCGGTGGAAATTACGCTGCCCTGGAGCAGCTGCTATACGACTGAACCGATTGTGAGCAATAGCGGCCCCTATACGATTCAGGCTGTCGACGCCGCCGGCAATATATTGGCCGGCAACGGGTTTACCCCAAATTTCTTTGTCCGCACCAATCCGCCACGGGAGCTTGACCCGGCCCCGTTTGTGCAAGTCGTGGTGCCTTATCCTGCGGCTACTGCCAAGTTTATCATTGTCGATCAGAGCCAAACCGTTCTGGCGGAGTACGCGGTCAGTGCCCATGCGCCAACGGTTACGGTGACCAGCCCCACCACCGGACAAAACCTCACCGGGACCGGCACTATTACCTGGGACGGCGAGGATGCGGACGGGGATGATCTGACCTACAATGTTGCCTACACCCCGGACGGGGCTGAATGGGAACTGCTGGCGTTCGGCCTGGAGGATGAACAATGGGTGCAGGATTTCAATCTGCTGCCGGGCGGCCATCAAGCCCAAATCAGAGTGACTGCCAGTGATGGCATCAACAGCAGCACGCCGGCTGTCAGCGGGGTTTTCTCAGTGACGCTGAGAGCTCCGCAGGTTTCGATCGAAGCGCCGACCGCAGAAGCCAGTTTTTCGTTGACCGAAGGCGGGGTCGTCTTACAGGGATTGGCCTATGATCCGCAGGAAGGGCAGATTTATGACGATAGCCGGCTGGTTTGGACGTCCGACCGGGTGGGTGAGCTGGGCCGTGGGCCGACGGTGTTTACAAGTGCACTGGACGAAGGCCGGCATGTGATCACCCTGACGGCGGGCGGCTCGGTCAGCGGCGCCGGAACATATAGTGATGGTGCCAGTGTGACGGCTGAGGCGGTGACCCAGGCCGGTTATACGTTTGTCAACTGGACCGAAGGGGGCAGCGAGGTCAGCCAGAGCGCCAGCTATACGTTCAGTATCAGCGCCGACAGAGATTTGACCGCCCATTTTCAGGCGAATGTACCGGGCCCCACCGACGAATGCTTCATCGCCACTGCTGCCTTCGGCTCCAAATTTACCTGGCCGGTGAAGCTGCTGCGTCATTTCCGCGATCAGTATCTGCTGACCAACTCCCTGGGGACAGCGTTTGTAGAATTTTACTATCAAAATTCTCCCCCCATCGCCGCTGCGATTGCTGACAGCCCGGCCCTCAGAGTCCTGGTGCGCCTGTTGCTGGCCCCAATTATTCTAGGGGTTTATTTACTGGAGCACCCCCTGTTGCTGAGCGCCGCTCTGCTGGGCTTGCTGCTCACGCTGCGCCGCCGCCGTCCCTCCGCCAATTATCAGAATATTCCATAAGTTAATACGCCTGACGCATAAACTTATGGAATATTCGCACAATTTAAAAAATCACCGGGCATCGAGGCCGACGTAATCTTTGAAGGTGACGTTGCTTTGATAGGCCGGGCGGATGATTTTGTCGGCGTTGATCAGCTCTTCCAGGCGATGGGCGCTCCAGCCGACGATCCGGGCCATGGCAAAGAGGGGTGTGTAGAGCTCCAGGGGAATGTCCAGCATGCTGTAAACAAAACCGCTGTAAAAATCAACGTTGGCGCTGACGCCTTTGTAGATTTGCCGTTCCTGGGCGATGACCTCGGGAGCGGTTTTTTCGATCATGGCGTACAATTCGAAATCGGATTTTCTGCCCTTGGCGTTCGCCAGTTTTTCCACGAATCCTTTGAATACCAGCGCGCGCGGATCGGAGATGGAATACACCGCGTGTCCCATGCCGTAAATGAGGCCTTTATGGTCAAACGACTGCTTGTTCAGGATCTTGCTCAGATAGCGCTTGACTTCGTCTTCGTCGCTGACATCCTTTACATGGGCTTTGATGTCCCGCACCATTTCCACCACTTTATTGTTGGCGCCGCCGTGCTTGGGACCTTTCAGTGATGACAAGGCCGCGGCAATGACCGAATACGTGTCCGACCCCGACGAAGACACCACCCGGGTCGTAAAGGTGGAATTGTTGCCACCACCGTGTTCCATGTGCAGGACCAGCGAGGTATCCAGCACGATCGCCTCCAGCTCAGTATACTTTTTGTCGGGGCGCAACATGCGTAAAATGTTCTCCGCCGTCGATAGCTTCGGGTCGGGCCGGTGAATGTACAGACTTTCGTCGCAATTGTAATGGTTGTATGCGTGGTAGCCGTAGACCGACAGCATGGGGAAAACGCTGATCAGCGTCAGGCATTGGCGCAGCACGTTGGGCAGCGACAAATCGAACACTTTTTTGTCATAGGAAGTCAGGGTGAGGATGCTTTTGGTCAGGGAATTCATGACGTCCTTGCTGGGCGCCTTCATGACCACGTCGCGGACGAAATTCCTGGGCAGGCTGCGGCAGCTGGCCAGGATTGCATTGAATTCGGTGAGCTGTTCCGGGGTGGGGAGCAGGCCAAAGAGCAGCAAATAGGTGATTTCTTCAAACCCCAGGCGCTTTTCGCTGACGAACCCCCGCACCAAATCAAGAATATTGTAGCCGCGATAAAACAGCTTGCCGTCACAGGGGACCAACTTGCCGTCGACCTTTTCCTGCGATTGAATCATGGAAATGTTGGTAATGCCGGTCAGCACCCCCTGGCCGTTGATATCCCGCAGCCCACGCTTGACGCCGTATTGGGCATACAGGCGGTTGTCAATCAAACTGTTTTCATAACAAATTTGGCTGTATGTTTTCGTGAAATCATCTACTGCATGACTCATAAATCCACTCCTTAATAATGGTTTTTTTCAATATTGTCGGTGAACCGATGAAAGGCGCCGCTTTCGTTTGACTGCAACTGCAAATGGCTGCAACTCATTACGCCGCAACAACACCGGATGATATCTTCTATTATATCGTAATGCCCATATCTAGGCATTAATAAATTCAGAATTCAACAACACAGCCACCCCCCCGCCAAATATTCAGAACATTCCATAAGTTAATACGCCTGACGCATAAACTTATGGAATGTTCTGAATATTTAATAAGTTAATGCGTCAGGCGTATTAACTTATTAAATATTCTGAAAATATCAAAAGTGTTGGGCGTCTTGGTTTATTTGAGTTTTTTGCTGTCCCCGGCGCAAATGCGATATAATACAGGCAGATGAAAAATACCTGTTTTAAAGGGGAAGGGCAATGATCAGTGTAACCAAACTTTTATTTAATGACGAGTATTTCGGGGATTCCCTGCGCTACAGCCATGATTCCCGGGGGGCGGCCAACGGGGCGACCAGCGGCTCGGGCCCGGTGGTGGTTTGGAACTCCACCCGCACCTGCAACTTAAAGTGCATCCATTGTTACATGGACTCGGATGCCCGCAAATACCAGGACGAATTGACGACGGTGGAGGCCAAACGTTTTATCGACGACTTGGCTGAATTTCGGGTGCCGGTGCTGCTGTTTTCCGGCGGGGAGCCGTTGATTCGACCGGACTTTTTCGAACTGGCCGAATATACCGCGGCGCATGGCATCCGGCCAACGCTGTCGACCAACGGCACGCTCATCACCCGCGAGGTGGCGCAGCGCATCAAGGATATCGGCGTGGGTTATGTGGGCATTTCGCTTGACGGTCTGCGTGAGGTCAATGATAAATTTCGCGGCCGGGTCGGGGCTTTTCAGGCGGCCATGGAGGGCATCCAGAACTGCGTGGCGGTTGGCCAGCGGGTGGGACTGCGTTTTACCATTAATAGTCACAATCTGGCCGAATTGGACAATATATTTGATTTTATCGAGGAAGAGCAGATAGACCGGGTCTGTTTTTACCATCTGGTTTACTCCGGGCGGGGCAACCGCATGGTCGAGGAGGACGTCACCCCGCAGCAGTCCCGTCAGGCGATGGAAACCATCATCCGCCGGGCGCTGGATTTTGAAGCGCGCGGCCTGAAAAAGGAAATCCTGACTGTCGACAACCACTGCGACGGCGTTTATCTTTATCTGCGCACGCTGCAGGAAAATCCCGCCAAGGCGCAAACGATCAAAGATCTGATCAGCCTGAACGGCGGCAATCGTTCCGGCATCGCGTTCGGCGAGGTTGATCCCAGGGGTTACGTTCATCCGGATCAATTCACCCAGCACATTACGTTTGGCAACGTGCAGGAACGCAAGTTCGGTGACATCTGGACGGACACCTCCCATCCGGTTCTGGCCGGCTTGAAAAACCGCCAGCCGCTGCTCAAGGGGCGCTGCGCCAGGTGCCAGTACCTGGACATTTGCAACGGCAACTTTCGCACCCGGGCGGAGGCCGTCACCGGCGACTTCTGGGAATCTGATCCGGCCTGCTACCTGACCGACGAGGAAATCGGCCTGAATAAAGCCAACGCCTGACGGACGAACAAACATATTGAATATTTAGAAAATTCCATAAGTTAATACGTCAGGCGTATAAACTTATGGAATATTCTGAAAATGCAAAGCGGCCAACGCGCTCGCGCGTTTTATTTGTTTTGTTAACTTTTTCTTGTTCAGTTATACTAGGGATAAAGTGAAATATGCTCGAGAGGGTGGTTATAACGTTATCTGCATCAGAAATCATATTTTTGTTTATCGGCGGTCTGGGTCTGGTGCTGTTTGGGCTGCATTTTATGTCCGAAGGTCTGCAGTCGGCGGCTGGTGATAAAATAAGGAAGGTTCTCGAGAAGGGGACTCGCACGCCGCTGCGGGGGGTGCTGACCGGGACGTTGGTCACTGCCTTGATCCAAAGCAGCAGCGCCACCACGGTTCTCACCGTAGGGCTGGTCAACGCCCAGTTGCTGACGCTGCGCCAGGCGATTGGCGTTATCTTGGGGGCCAACCTGGGCACGACAATTACGGCTTACCTGATTGGTTTCAATCTCTATGATTATGTCCTGCCGATTGTCGCCTTGGGAACGTTTTTGTATCTGGCGCCCAAGCAGAATTATCTCAAAATGATCGGACAGGCCCTGCTGGGCTTTGGCATCCTGCTGTTCGGCCTGAACCTGATGGGCGA
Source organism: Syntrophomonas sp. (assembly GCA_035447945.1). Lineage (GTDB taxonomy): Bacteria > Bacillota > Syntrophomonadia > Syntrophomonadales > Syntrophomonadaceae > Syntrophomonas_B. Next base: position 38,029 of record DAOTHZ010000007.1, on the reverse strand, counting down.
GGGTATGAAGCCGCTGACGGAGGTTGCCTTTATCATGAATCTGATGGCAGGGATCGACAACCAATCCCTGACCGGGCTGGTGATGGGAATCGTCTTTACCGTGCTGGTGCAGAGTAGCGGCGCGACCATCGGCGTGCTGCAGCAATTGGCGCTGAATGGCGTGGTGACCTTTCATCAGGCAGTACCGATCCTTTTCGGTGCCAATTTGGGTACCACCATTACCGCCTTGCTGGCTGGCATGGGGGCCAGTGTAACCGCGAAAAGAGCGGCCCTGACTCACTTTTTGCTGAACATTTTCGGCTTGGTGGTTTTCCTACCTCTGTTTTTGATGGGATTTTTTGAAAAATTCATTGTCTGGCTGACCAATATGATTCTGCTGATTCCCGGGCTGGGCGGCACCTGGGCGGCCTTGAATATCAAACTGCAAATCGCCCAGACCCACGGGGCTTACAATCTTTGCAACGTAATCATCCTGATCCCGCTGATTTCCGCGCTGGCTTATCTGGTTACCCAGCTGATTCCGGATCGCGACGAGGACGCGGATGATCCTTACAAACCCAAATACATCGATCACCGTCTGCTCAACAATCCCTCCGTGGCGCTGGCCCAGGCTAAGCGGGAAACCATGCAGATGGGGCTGATTGCGTATAATGCTTTTAACAACGCGGTTGACTATTTCAACAATCCCCAGGAAGCGTTGCTGAAGAAGGGGGAAGTGTTGGAAAATGCCATCAACCGGCTCGAGCGCGAGATTACGGATTATGTCGTGCTGGCCTCGCGCAAGCAGCTGTCGAAAGAGGAATCCAACAGCGCCTCCATTATTCTGCAGTCCTTGAACGATATCGAACGGATCGGCGACCATTGCGACAATATCATTGAACAGGCCGATTACGCGACCAGACATCAGGTACAATTATCCGGCGAGGCCCGCGAGGAAATGGACAATATCATCTCGGTGACCAAGGATACCATTCTGCTGTCCTACCGGGCGCTGGAAAAGCAGGACAAATCGGTAGCCACCCAGGTGCTCGGCTTCGAAGAAAAAATCGACGAATTGCAGGCCGCCTATCGCAAAAACCACATCCGCCGGCTGAACGAAGGCGTCTGCAACGGCAACAACGGCGCCGTCTTCCTCGATTTACTGGTCAACCTGGAACGCATCGGCGACCACTGCCGCAACATTGCCGAATACGTCCTCGAACAACGCTGATCCCAACAACGTCAAGCGCCTGACGCACCAAATTCGGAATATTCCAAAAGTTAATGCGTCAGGCGTATTAACTTATGGAATTTTCTGAACATTTCGTTCCGCCAAAAAGACAGGATTTGGCGGAATTTTTTGTATAAGCGGTGCGGTTTTATTGGACACTAATCCCGTACAACAAGGGGGAATGGGTCCGATGCAGAGCTATTTTTCAAAAATCTACTGGCATTTCACGGGCGGCCCGAAAGTCGATTGGGAAAACGTCACCGCGCCCAGGGAGATCAAGCATAAAACCAAGTCGCCGGCTGAATCGGTGCAGATTCTTAACCAGATTATTGCCGCGCGCAAACTGCTCGCCTCCTGCACGGAAAGAATTATGGGCGGGCTCACCACCCGCGAATTTTGTTGTGTTTGTGACATTCCATTCAAAGATCTGATTGGGCATGCAGAATACTACGGCCAGGTGGGTATCGGCTTTGCGGCCCGGTCGATTTACCCTCATTTCAACCCGGTCTTGTATTTGGAGCGCGATTTTCCTGCCCACGGAACGATTGAGCTCGATGACCCGCTTTTGGCGGAGACGGTCCAACGCTGCGGCGGGCGCTGTTCCTTGTACGATTACATGCGCTATCTGCTGGGATTGGACCAGAACGCCCACCACCGCGACTTTCTCAACCGCTACTTCGGTCACATGACCCAGTGTATCAAGTTCACCCGCTTCAGCGAAAATGACGATGAAACCTTCTACCGTGAAAGGGAATGGCGCAGCATCAGCGGGGATTTTCATTTTGCGCCGGAGGACGTGGAAGCCATCATCGTTCCCCGCGAATTCATCCCCGCCGTTAAAATCCAACTGGCCAACTGCGATTATAAAAACGACATCGCCATCATCCCGTTCGATCTCCTGGAAAAAGTCTGAATATTCCATAAGTTAATACGCCTGACGTATAAACTTATGGAATATTCCGAAAATAATGCGGCCTCACGCTTGCGTTTTCGAGTTTAAAAAAACCAGCAACACCATTCTGCTATAAATGTGATAAAATGGAATAAATGGAGACAAAATTCAACGGGCGGGCTACCGGCTGGCGAATTCAGAATATTCAATAAGTTAATACGCCTGACGCATTAACTTATGGAAAATTCTGAAAATGTGCGACGGGTGCCTGGCGTTTGCGTTATTTTATTGCACAGGGGGAGCGAGGATGAACAAGAGGTTGCGGATCGAATACGCGGGGGCGGTTTATCACGTGATTCAGCGGGGTAACAATAAGGAATTTGTTTTTCACCAAGCCCAGGACAAGGGGTATTTTCTGAAGAGCGTGGAAAAGGTAATGCGGTTCTGTGAAGCGGATACCTTTGCTTACGTTATCATGGGCAATCACTACCATCTCCTGGTGCGGACGGGAGAAATCGGCCTGGGGCAGGTGATGCACCGGTTGAATACCCGATACAGCATGTATTACAACCAAACCAAAAACCGCAGCGGGCATGTTTTTCAGGGTCGTTATCAAGCCGGGTTGATTCAGGATGAACGACACCTGCTCACGGTGCTGCGTTATATTCATCAAAACCCGCTGCGGGCCGGGATTTGTGACCGGGTCGGCGAATACCGTTGGAGTAGTGATCACTGTTATCGCTACCTGCAACCGGGCTTTGTCAACAAGGAGTTTGTCCTGGATTTACTGGCTTCTGACCAAGGTAAGGCCCGCAATGAGTATTTGCACCTGATGGAAAGCGTCGTTGAGCCGGAAAATGATTACGATGACAATTTCGAGAAAATCCCCTGGATTCCAGACATAAAACCCGCCGCCCCGATTCTATCAACGTCGGCAGCCAAACAGCTCAAGTCTCTCGACGAAATCCTTCTAGCCGCTACGATCAAACGGGAAACATTCGAGCTGATCAAGGCAGGTTCTCGCAGACGGGAATTGACTCCGCTAAAAGCTATCTTTATCGATTTGGCTCTTCAGGAAGGGCACCCGCTGCAAAACATCGCCGCCCATATCAACATCTCCGTCGTCGCCGCCTTCAAGCTCAAAAATGTTCAGAATATTCCATAAGTTAATACGCCTGACGCATAAACTTATGGAATATTCTGAACATAACGAGTTTCATTATCTCCACAATATCTTAAAGATTTGTTCACAAGATTTTCATGTTCACCAGGTAGAATAACGACAGGTGAAAGTAAAATCTGAGGTGGAGGAATTCAAATGCAGGAACGAAACCGTATCAGGCTGATCGTAGATATCGTTCTGACCATATTGTTTATTGCCTTGCTGTATGCCGAGAACACCGGCTTTACCTTTCACGAAATTGCTGGGTTGGCAATGGGTGCTTTGCTTATTTACCATATTGTACTCAATTGGTCATGGATCAAAAGCATTGGCAAAAATCTGTTCAACCCCCGTCTAAAGGCCAAACCCAAGCTCTTTTATCTGCTCAACACGGTATCTTTGCTGGCGGTGGCGTTGATTATCGTTACCGGCGTGCAGATTTCCATGGTGCTGTTCCCTGCGGATGAGATGATCAGTCATACGCTGATCGACGTGCATAAATGGGTTTCCTATGCATGTGTCGGTTTGTTTGGTCTGCATATTGCATTGCACTGGCAGTTTATTGCCAAAAACATACCCAGACTGTTCAGAGCGTCGGACCGATCGGCATGGGGCAGAGCAGCGCTGAGCACGGCGGCGGTCATGTTGATTCTAAGTTTGTTATATACCCAGATCGCTGTGGTTTCCAAAGATGTGTCCTCCGATAACAGGGCATCAGAATCAAATGACATGATCGCCCGGCAATCTGTGCAAAAGCAGGATGAAATTTATACGGATCGTCCCCGGCGCGGACATGGTCATGGCCGAATCGCGCAGCAAGAGTATGCCTACTATGATCAGAAAAGTTCCCCGGGCTCGACGTCAAACGCCGATAAAATTGCAGTTCCGGGCAGCGGTGATAGTTTGCACCAGCAGGATCAGAACAACGAAACATCAACGGACAGCAATATCGCTTCCGACAACGGCAACGATAAACCTTCGCTGAATGAGTATCTGGGCAGCTTGTTCTGTGATGCATGTGAGAAACACTGCTCCTTGCTAAGTTTAAGATGTGATCGCGGCATACCTCAGTTGGAGGCAGCGCAGCAGCAATATCAGAGCATATACGTTCAATAAAAAAATGCAAGTGCCTGACCAATAAGCTCAAAAATGTTCAGAAAATTCCATAAGTTTATACGTCAGGCGTATTAACTTATGGAATTTTCTGAATAATCGGCGAGGTGAGCGGCCTGACGTTTGCGTTATTTATTGCTTCGTGTAAAATCTTTGTTAGGAGAAGATTTGCGCGGGGGTGGATGAAATGGCTGGAAAAAGCAATAGAGCAACGGACCGGGAAAAACGTTCATGGGAAGAGGAAATCAAGAATTATATCAATGATGCTGACTCCTACCGTCAACTGACGGAAAACATCCCGGTGCTGGTCTATGTTTACCGCAATAGTCGGGTCATCTATGTGAACCCGGCAGTGGAGAAGACACTGGGCTTTACATTTGAAGAAATGACGCAAAAGGACTTCTGGGATATCTGCCACCCGGATTATCGTGACCTGATTCGGGAAAGGGGTTTGGCCCGCTTGCAGGGCAAGGAGGTCACCTCCAATTATGAATTCAAGATTGTCAAGAAAAACGGCGAGGCCATCTGGGTGGACGTCTTTTTCGCCACGACGCGTATGAAAGGCGAAATCCTGGGCATCGTGGGCGCCTATGACATTACTGAAAAAAAGCTTTTAAAAGAACAGCTGCAAGCCGCGCGGGATGAACTGGAACTGCGGGTGCGCCAGCGTACCGAGGAACTGAGCCTGAAAAACAATGAACTGACTCTGCTGAACCGCAACCTCAACAATGTTGTCACCAACATGTCAGACGGGGTGGTAGTGGTCAACCGCAAGGGCGAAATCGAGCTGTTAAACCAGGTGTTTAAACAGAATTGGGGTGACTGGCTGGAAAAAATCCGGACAAAACTGCAAAAAGATGTCCGGACGGGCAAAAGTCACTTCATTAATGATCTGTTTGACAAACGCATTTCGTTCCAGGACGAAGAGGTCATCTATGGCACGCCGGGCGATCAGGTGCATTTCCTGGCATCCGGCACACCCATCGTCAATGAGGCTGGGGTGGTCGTCAGCGGTCTGCTGATTCTGCGCCCCATCAAGGAAATTCGCCAGCTCGTCAACCGTTTCAGCGGAGCCAAGGCAACATTCCGCTTTGAAGATATCATTACCGGTAACGGGGCTATGCTGGATCTGATTGAAAATGCCAAAATGGCTGCGGCCAGCACCAGCAATGTGCTGATCGAAGGAGAGAGCGGGACCGGCAAGGAGTTGTTTGCCCAATCAATCCATAATTATTCCAGACGCAGCAAGGGTCCGTTTATCGCCTTGAACTGCGGGGCCATCCCGCGGGAACTGATTGGCAGTGAACTGTTCGGCTATGCTGAGGGTGCCTTCACCGGTGCCCGCAAGGGCGGCAACCCGGGGAAATTTGAACTGGCCTCGGGGGGCACCATCTTTCTCGACGAGATTGGCGATATGCCGTTTGAGCAGCAAGCGGCCCTGCTGCGGGTGATCCAGGACAAGAGCATCGCCCGGATTGGCGGCAACCAGGCCATCCCGGTGGATGTGCGCATTATCTGTGCTACCAACAAGGATCTGCATACCGAAATGATGCACGGACGTTTCCGCCAGGATTTGTATTACCGCCTCAATGTGATTTCCATTCGCATCCCGCCGCTGCGGGAACGCCGTGAGGATATCCGGCTGTTGTTCCATCATTTTCTCCGCAGCAATGATGCTTTCCGGGAAAATGATCGGGACTGCCTGGCGCCGAAAATAATGGGGCATCTGGAAGCGTATGACTGGCCCGGCAACGTCAGGGAACTGCAGAACGTGGCGGAAAGCATGCTGCTCGCTGCCAGGGGAGGACGGCTCAGCGATATGGAATTGCCTTCCGGGACGTTGGCTGCCAAATTACTGCATCGCGAAACCCCTGTCCAGAAGAGCATGCCTGCGCAGGAAGACGGGGAGGGAAAAAGCATTTGGGATGCCAGACAGGCCGGTAGACAGCAACAGGAGGACCGGGAACGCGCCCGGATCTTGGAATTGCTGCAGCTTTATAACGGAAATATCAGCCGGATCGCTCGGGAAATGGGGATGTCCCGCACCACCCTTTACAAAAAAATGAGCAAGTACAAAGTAGATGACCAGACTGTTTAGTGTTGTTCATAAATGTTCAAACTATGAACAGTGGTTTACAATTGAACAAGGCCCTGGACCGTGCCAACAATAAAGCGTCCAAGCCAAACATTCCCAACCTGTCGGCTTTTTATTGCGGACAGGTTTTTCTGCGGGCATCTGGTATAGTTTTTGCTAGTTTATCTAACAGTAAGTAACAAGCCAAAACAGAAAGGATGATGAACGATGAGCATAATCCCGTTGCAGGAAAATCTAATGGAGAAATGGAAGCTGCCGCTGCTGACTGATTATATTAAGAAATGGGCCGCCATTACCCCTGACAATCCCGCCCTGGTTAGTGCCGATACCGGCAAAAGCTATACCTACCAAGAGTTTGACGAGATGATCACCTTGTATGCGTTGCGTCTGAAGAAAATGGGGATTAAAAAAGGCGACATCGTGGTGGCCCAATGGCTGGCCTGGCCGGAGTTTTACATGCTGACTTATGCCTGCGCAACCGTCGGCGCGGTGATGACCCCGCTGGATGTCCGTCTGATGGGACATGAAGTCGTTCGTGACATGAGCAAGATCAACCCGGTGGCCTTCTTCTGTCTGGGCAACACGCCTATTCGTGATTTTCGCGATTTGGTCAAGGAAGTGCAGCAGGCGGTTCCTTCGGTCAAACATTATATACAATATACCCCCGGCGGCAAAGAAGGAGATTTTCTCGAGGGCTGCCTGAATTTTGACGAATATTTCGCACCCGCGGCGCTGGAGGAATTAAAACAGGACAGCGCTTTGATCGAGTCACTGCGCCAGGAATACGATCAGTTGGGAAAGCGCGATGCCCACATTATTATTTTTACCACCGGTTCAACCGGGGAGCCCAAACCGGCGCTGATTTGTCATGAAAATACCATCACCAACAACGCGGTATTCTCGCGTGAAGTTGGCTTGTACGGGACGGACAGCCGGTATCTGAATTCCATGCCTACCAGCCATGTGGCGGGCACCTGCCAGGGACCGATGACGGTCTGGTTCGTGGGCGGCACGGTGGTTTCCCTTAGTATGTACAACCCCCAGGCGGTGCTGGGCTGCATCCAGAAGTACCGTCCCACGTGGTGGGGAGGCGTGCCCACCATGTTCCGCATGCTGTGGCTCGATCCCAACTATGCCAGCTATGATCTGAGCAGTCTGCGCTATATTCTCTACGGCGGCAGTGCGGTGGACGTACCCTTCCTGGAGAAGATGTCGACGATGGCTGCGACTTTCGGGACATCTTTGGGAATGACCGAGTGTGCCGGCTATTTTACCGCCACCCCCCGCGGCATTTCCCTGGAAGAAATGGCCGGTCAGGTCGGACAGGTGTTTCCGGAATATGCGCCAGTTACCATCCGGCAGCCCATGAATGAGGACGGCACCGCCGGTGAGGAAATGCCCCCCGGAGAAGTCGGGGAGATTTGCGTGCATGGGCCTATCGTATTCCTGGGTTACTACAATAACCCGGCAGCGACTGCTGCTGCCATCTCCAAAGAAGGCATCCTCTATACCGGAGACATGGGCTATTTTCATGATTTCGGCAGCTATATGGGACTGAAGTTTGCCGGGCGCCGGAAGTTTGTCATCAAACCCAAGGGCTTCCTGGTGTTCCCTGACGAAGTTACCGACTATATCTCCCGGCATCCCAAGGTGGCCCAGGCCCAGGTGCTGGGAATGCCACATGAAGTGTTCGTGGACGGTGTGTTTGCTTATGTGCAGCCCAAACCCGGTGTGGAACTCACCCCGGGAGAGATCCTTGAGTATTGCAAAAACATGGCTGCGTACAAGCGGCCGATTCACGTTGAACTGTGGCCGGTGGACGAACCCCTCCCGGCAACCCGGGTCGGAAAAGTCAACGTCCCCGCCCTGATCGAACTGGCCGAAAAAGTAGTTGCCAGACTCCGTTCCGAAGGTAAATGGGATAAATAGTGACAGTCTGAAGGCCCTTTCGTCTTCCATAACCCCTCTCTTTTTCCAGCCGGGAATGTATTTTCCCGGCTGGATTTTTATCCACAAAATTCAGAATATTCCATAAGTTAATACGCCTGACGCATTAACTTATGGAATATTCTGAACATTTAGCGAGGTGAGCGGCCTGGTGCTTGACTTATTTTTGTTGTGGGTGCAAGTTATGGGATATAATCAGCATATATCGTTGTTGTACAGATCTTATACGGAATAGAGGTGTCCTATGAGTATGGCGGTATCACTGCTGGTTTTATTAGGTGTCGTGGCGCTGGTCGTTCTGTTCATCGTCGGTGTGCGCGGCGAATCGAAAAATGGAGGCGAAGATATGATCAAGAAGGTGTATGTTTATCTAGTGCTGTTTGCAACCTTGATGATGACCATCGGCGGGGGCGTGGCAGCTTTTATGGCCGCCGCCGACATCGTTGCTCCGACTGCCTATCATCAGACTTTTGAGGATTACAAGTTATACAGTACGGAAAGAATGGTCAAGGAAGGCGGAGTGACGACGGAGGTCAGCAAATTAACGGAGGAACAGCTCAAGGCCAACTATGATGCCATGGTCGTGGCGGAAAAACAAAGGCAGATCGACCGGGCCAAAAACAGCCTGATCAAGAGCCTGGGCTGGATCATTATTCCGTTCCCGGTTTTCCTGTATTTTCAAAGAAAGCTGAAGGCGGGCGGCTTCGAAGGCGTCTAGCCAACCGGTGCGTCTAGCCAAATTACCGCTGTTTTCATGGTGTGTGGGGGTGGGGAAGCACCCACTGCGGACGATGGCAGGGCAATCGTTTCCGGGCTTGATCGGGCGCAAACTGCATCGTCAAACCAGGCTGCGTTGTAGCACGAAAAGCATTGGGGTCGCTCCACAGCGATGCCCTGTGGATGCGATAGAAAAAGAAATGGTAAAATTGATCGAGCATATTTTTCGGAACATTGATGCAACACTCGCCAGGTTCAACCCGAGCGGGAGCAGATAAAAAAACTGCTCCCGTTTTTATATCTGTCGCTTAAGGAGTTAGTTCTAAAAGCGTTCGCCCGTTGCCGGAAATAGAAAATTTGGTCGATCTTATTCTTTCCCCGGTGTAAGCTACATATCCGTAATGCGTAAATGCAAATAGAAGATCATTTTGGCAGCTGCAAAATGTCAATTCGACAGGCCGCCGCCTCTCTGCAGGCGGAACCCGGGAGACAGGGGTCTCCGGGATGGAAAACAACCATCAATAAAAGACAGGAGAGTGTGAGGATGAAGAAGCGATTGCGCAAGGGTATGAGTTTGCTGATGATGGTCCTGCTGCTGTTGTCCCTGCTGCCGGCCGGGGTCATGGCGGCGGAAAAGGAAGCGGCGCTTTCTCTGGAACAGGCCATCCAAAAGGTGAAACAAAATTTCACCATACCGGCGGAGTATACCGAATTTACGTCCAGCTTCCGCAGTCGGGACAATATCCAAATCTGGTCATTGAGCTGGACCGACAAGGAGAACCGGCTGGGGTCGTTCAACGCTGAGGTCGATGCCACGGCGGGGTTGATTACCTCCATGCATATCTACAAACAAGGGCGTCAGACCACTGAGATTCCCGCTGTTTCTATCGATCAGGCCCGGCAGATCGGCCTGGAGCTGCTGAAAAAGTTGATTCCCGACCGGGTTGCCGAGCTGCAATATGTGCCCAACCAGCAGATCATTTCCTTAAGCAGCTGGCAGGGGGGACAGTATGAACTGCGCTGGCAGCGGATGGCCAACCAAATCCCGGTGGGCAACGAGGGAGTCACCCTCCAGATCAGCACCGGCGATGGCACCGTCAACAGCTACGACCTGAACTGGTCAGACAAAATTATCCCCGCGAAAACGGAATTCATCTCGGCAGAAAAAGCGGCCGAGGTGTTTGCGGCCAACAAAATGCTGGAGCTGCAATATTATATCGCGCCCAAATATTCGATCCTGCGCGAGGGTGACGAGAAGGCCCAGCCGCTGCTGGTGTATCGCCTGATGCACAACTCCGGCGGAATGATTGATGCGGCCAGCGGACAGCCGATCGAGAATCAAAGCATTTACGGCATAAACGATGTCGGCGGCATGGGTTCCATGGAAAAAAGCCCGGCCCCCCAGGCTGATTTGAGCCCGCAGGAACAGGCGGAAGTCGAGCGCACGCTCAATTTGATCTCCCAGGAGAAGGCCGTTTCCATGGTCAAACAGTGGGTGAGCTTACCGGCCAATGTCAAACTGGAAGAAGCCAATCTATACAAAGACTATCAGGATCCGGAAAAGCGCACCTGGAACCTCAACTGGCGCAACGATACGGAGGTCAACAGTTCTGCTTATGTCAGCGCGCAGGTTGATGCCGTGAGCGGCGAGATTCGCAATTTTTATATTGACCGGGGCGACTTGAATGACGTCAAACCGATGCTGGACAAGGCTGCCGCAGAAAGAATCGCCCGTGACTTCCTGGCCCGCATCCAGCCTTCAAAACAAAACTCGGTGCGCCTGGAGAAAGATGTTTATCAAGAAATATATGTCAAGGAATCACCTTATCCCGCTCAATGGCAGTTCCAATTCACCCGGCTGGAGAACAGCATTCCCTGCCTGAACCAGGGGATTAGCATCGCCGTTGACGGTCGCAGCAAACAGGTCTCTTCCTATCGTTTGGAATGGCCGACGCTGACATTTTCCGATCCGGCCCAGGTGATGAACATGGAAAAAGCCAATCAGGTATATTTGCAGCATCAGCCCCTGACCATGCGCTATGAGCTCACCTACCCGAATTTGCTCACCCGCAATGAGTCTTCGGGGGAATACAAGCTGGTTTACATTCCCCGGGCCGAGGTGCAAAACCAGTCAAGCAACATGTTTGACGCGGTCAGCGGCGAACCCTTGAGCTGGGACGGAACACCGGTGGCAGAAGCTTTGCAGCCGCAGGCATTCACGGATATCGCCGGTCATTTTGCCGAAAAGGAAATCTCCATGCTCGGGCAGGCGGGTATCATGACGGAATACGGTACAACTTTCCACCCCCACGAAACCATCAATCTGGTGACCATGCTGCGGGTCATGGTGATGGCGCGAAATGGCTATTATGAGCCCGTCCGCGGCAGCGATGAGGAAATCATTGACCAGGCTCTGCGCAGCCAATGGCTCAAGGAAAAAATGGATCCCCAAACCCCCATGACCACCGGATTGCTGGCGCAACTGATGGTGCGGATGCTGGATGTCGACTTTATCGCCAACATGCCGTCCCCGGCTCTGCAAGCACCTTTCCGGGATTTCAACAGTATGGATGCGAATCTGCAAGGCTATGCCGCCTTATGCTGGGGGCTGGGAATTATCAAAGGCGACGGGGTCAACTTTAACGCCGCTCATCACACCACCCGCGGCGAAGCCGCCGCCGTACTGGTGCGAACATTGACCACCGCCAATCAAAAAAGCAACTTCTGATAAATTATCAGAAAATTCCATAAGTTGATACGCCTGACGTATTAACTTATGGAATATTCGGACAATTAGATGAGGGTGAGGAGATGCTGGATGTCTGGGGGCAGGGGGACTGCAAACTCGAGGCGGGTTTGGGTGCGGGGCTGGAGGAATGAGGTCCAGGCGGCGTGCAAGGCCTGTCGGGCGATGAGCGGGGAGGCCTGGCCATAGACGGAGTCGCCGCACACGGGATGGCCGAGATGGGCCAGATGGACGCGGATTTGGTGGGTGCGGCCGGTTTCCAGACGCAGGCTGAGCAGCGTGTGCCGGGGATATCTTTGGATAACGGTATAATGGGTCACGGCCGGCTTGCCGGCAGCATCGACCTGACGAAAGACAGAACTGCCCGGTTGGCTGCGGCCGATGGGCAGTTCAATGCGTTCCTGGTCTTTTTCCACCACGCCTTCCACCACGGCCAAATAGCGGCGCTGGATCTGACCGAGTTTCTGCTGTCGGAACAGGGCTTGATGGGCATACTGGCTTTGGGCCACCAGCACCAGACCGGAGGTGCCTTTGTCGAGGCGGTTGACGGGGCGAAACAGGCAGAACCTGCCCTGCTGCTGCCAGTAATGGGTAACGGCATTGGCCAGGGTGCCTTCCGCTTTTGCTTTGACGGGATGGACGGCCATGCCGGCCGGTTTGTTGATGACCATGACATCGGCATCCTGATACACGATCTCGAGGGGGATGTCCTGCGGCAAAATCGGATTGGTTTCCGCCAGATTCAAATCCACGGTAACCACATCGCCGGGCTGCAGGCGGTAATTGGTATGAGCAAACATACCATTGACATGGATCTTTTCCTGGGTCTTGAGGCGGGCCAGCAAAGCATGGGACAGGGGAAGCTTCTTTTTAAAGACGTCCCGCAGATAAACCAATTGATCCTGCGGATCGAACACGTAAATCAGCAAATTTTCATCCATAACAAGCATTTCTCCTGTTTTTGTGGATCCCAAGGCGGGATTTCAATCCCATCATCAAAGACGAAAAACGGCAGCAAAACCAAACGCTGAATATGATATTACCATCCCCGACG
>DAOTHZ010000007.1:16829-24993 GCA_035447945.1 Syntrophomonas sp. | reverse complement strand
CACAGATAAAAAAACAACTCCCGCCTACGGGGGGGTTATCAGAAACAAAAACTTGACCTGACAGTTGATTCCGGGAATAATGAAAAGAAATTGGTTGCGGCTGGGAAATATGCCTTATCGCATATGCCCGGAATCAGGAGGTTTTATGATTCAATTGCCATACAATCGGGACGATCAATCCGTCCTGCAGGAATTGGGTGTCGATCCCGCCAACGGACTGAGCAGCGAAGAGGCTGCCCGGCGACTGGCTGAACAGGGTCCCAACAAACTGGCCGAAGGCCAAAAGAAAACAACGCTGCAGCTCTTTCTGGAGCAATTTAAAGACGTAATGATCATTATTTTGCTGATCGCTGCCTTGATTTCTTTCGTGGTTGCCATGTATGAAGGGGAAGGGTATTTCGAGCCTTTCCTGATCCTGTTGATCGTGGTGCTGAATGCGGTGATCGGCGTGGTCCAGGAGGGCAAGGCGGAAAAAGCGCTGGAGGCGCTGAAAGATCTGTCGGCGCCGCAGGCGCGGGTAACCCGTGACGGCCGGGAAATGATGATTGATGCAGCGACGCTGGTGCCGGGGGATATGATCCGACTGGAGGCAGGGGATTTCGTTCCCGCCGATGCCAGGCTGATTGAGAGCAATAGTTTGAAATCAGAGGAATCAGCGCTGACCGGTGAGTCTGTCCCAGTGGAAAAGGATGCGGGTGTCATCGTAAACGCTGATGCACCGCTGGGTGACCGCCTCAACATGGTCTATTCCGGCTGCAGCATCACCTACGGGACAGGCCGGGCAGTGATCGCGGCCACGGGGATGAATACGGAAATGGGTAAAATCGCCAACCTGCTCAGCACGGCAGAGGACACCCAGACGCCGCTGCAGCACAAGCTGGCGGAAATGGGCAAATACATTGGTTTCTTCGCCCTGGCAATCTGCGCGGTGATTTTCGTGATCGGGCTCACCAGCGGCATGCCGATGATGGAAATCTTTATGGTGGCGGTTGCGCTGGCCGTATCCGCCATTCCCGAAGGCTTGCCGGCCATCGTGACAGTGGTGCTGGCCATCGGCGTGCAGCGCATGGTTAAGAAAAATGCCATCATTCGCAAGCTGCCGGCGGTAGAGACGCTGGGCAGCGCTTCGGTGATTTGTTCAGACAAGACGGGGACGCTGACCCTCAACCAGATGACCCTGGTCAAGGCCTTCAGCGCCGCCGAAATACTGACCGAAAGCATTGATGCAGACAATTCCGCGCCCATCAAAAAACTGCTGCAGTATGCGACGCTCTGCTCGGACGGCAGTGTGGAAATAGACGAGAACGGTCGGGAAACCCATATCGGTGATCCAACTGAAACGGCCATCGTGCTGGCCGCGTATAAAAACGGTCTGCCCAAGGATGAACTGAACCGTCTGTATCCGCGGCAGTGTGAGCTGCCGTTTGATTCCGACCGTAAACTGATGACCACCGTCAATCAAATAGACGGTAAATATGTGGTGATTGTCAAAGGCGCGTTTGATGTTCTGGCGGAGCGCTGCCTGGCCGGCAATGTGGAAGCCGGACGGCAGATGACCGATGAATTGAGCAGTCAGGCGCTGCGGGTGCTGGCAGTGGCCTGGAAAGCTATCGACGCTTTGCCGGAAACGATTACCCCGGTGGTACTCGAAAACGGTCTGACTTTTATGGGACTGCTGGGTATGATTGACCCGCCCCGGCCGGAAGCGCGGGATGCGGTGGCGGTGTGCCGCGCGGCTGGGATCAAACCGGTTATGATTACCGGGGACCATGTGGTGACAGCGGCTGCGATCGCCCGGGATCTGGGTATCATGCAGGAAGGATATGAGGCGGTTACCGGTGCGGCCCTGGATGCTATGCCGGAAGAGGAACTGCAGCGGCGGGTTGATCATATCTCGGTCTATGCCCGGGTCTCCCCGGAAAACAAGATCCGCATCGTCCGGGCCTGGCAGCAGCAAGACGCGGTAGTTTCCATGACCGGGGATGGTGTCAACGATGCGCCGGCCCTGAAAGCAGCTGATATCGGCTGTGCGATGGGAATTACCGGCACGGATGTGGCCAAAGGCGCGTCTGACATGATCCTGACCGATGACAATTTTGCTACCATTGTCGATGCCATCCGCGAAGGGCGGGGCATTTATGACAATATCAAACATACCGTGGGCTTCCTGCTGGGAACCAATATCGGCGAAGTGCTGGTGGTGTTTATCGCCATGCTGGTCTGGCAGGTGTCACCGTTCCTGGCGGTGCAGCTGTTGTGGATTAATCTGGTGACGGACAGTCTGCCGGCGATCGCGCTGGGCATGGAACCGGTGGAAGAGGACGTCATGCGCCGCCGGCCCAAACCCAAAGGGGAATCAATCTTTGCCGGCGGATTTGGCTTGCGCATTGTGCTGCAAGGCACCATGTTTGCCTTGCTGACCCTGATCGGTTTTATGAGTGTCTGGAAGAGCACCGGAAACATCGAGGCCGCCCGTACCATGGCGTTTATCGTGCTGGCCGGCTCCCAAATCTTCCATGCGTTTAATATGCGTTCCCCGCATTCCTTGTTTACGACCGGATTCTTTACCAACCGGTATTTGAATCTGGCAGCGCTGGCCTCGCTGATCCTGATCTGTCTGGTCCTGTTTATTCCTCCGGTGGCGGATGCTTTTGGGATGGTCCAACTGCCGTCTTCCCTGTATCTGGTCGGTCTGGGACTGGCGCTGGTGCCGATTCCGGTACTGGAACTGTATAAAAGGATAGTATAATGATTCGATATAAGAAGTTGTTTTTTTGGCTGCCGGTTCTCATCTGGACCGGATCGCTGTTTTTCTTTTCTTCGCAAACGGCTGATGAATCGACCCGCTTGAGCGGAGAAATGATCCGCACGCTGCTGGTCTTTATCCGGCCGGAATTCCTGCAGATGACGGCGGCGCAGCAGGCCCAATGGGTCGCCAGTCTGCAGCATTTGGTCAGGAATGCCGCCCATTTCGGCAGCTACTTTGTCCTGGCCATGCTTTGCATGATCGCGTTGCGGCAATATCCGTGGCGTCTGGCCCGGCAAGCCGCTCTCACGCTGCTCCTGTGCATGGGCTACGCCCTGACGGACGAACTGCATCAGTTGTTCGTGGCCGGCCGGGCCTTTGAAATGGTTGATCTGGGTCTTGACCTGGGCGGGACGCTGCTGGGGCTGGCAGTCATGCTGGTCATTGCTGGCGAAAAACAAAGCCATATCAAACGGCAGGCGCCTCGCTAGCGGGGTGCCTGCCGTAATAAAAGCTCCAACGAACCTTTATCGATTTCCACCTGTCTTTGCCTTTGCCATTTCGTTTCCCACTTACACTTTCCTATAAGGCCTTCGTCTTGCGGGTTTCAGTTACTCCTCGTCTGTACTGGCTTTGCCTGACTTCTGTTCCTGCCTTCAAACCTTTGCAGATCTTCAATCCTGAACTTCCGTTTTACAATCCCGGTGACAAACCATTTTCCCTGATTCCGTTTCGATATAGTGAAATCCGCTTTCACTAGCCTTATATTCAGTTTTCGTGTTTCGTTTCCTGTTTCCGGCTCGGATAGGTTTCCGTCTTAGGAATTCCTTGGAGCTTGATTACATCATACAGGACGATGACAACAAGAGCAAACAGCAAAAACGCGTGAATTTTCTGAAAATTTAACCTGATGAGCTGTTTGGATGATTTATCTCGCTCAATCGTCTAATTTTAAAAATTTTTAAGGTTTTTGATTTCGCGTCAAAATATTTTGCTCCGGACGAACCAGGACTATATCACAAGCTGCGAAATCAAGTATAATTTCATGCTATAATTCAAGTATAAGAAAAGGTGCCAGGATGAGGCGCAGCCAGCATTCCAGAGGGATAAAAGTCAACAGAGCAATAATGAAGATGACTTGAGGTGCCGGAAGATGTGCTGCCGCCTTTCAAAAATACAGGGCAGGAGTGGGTGCGATGCTGATTACCGTTTCCCGGGAAACCGGCAGTCTGGGCCGGGAAATCACCGATCTCCTGGCGATGAAACTGGATCTGCCGGTCATCACCAGGGACCTGGTCATGAATCAATGGTTCCCGGAAATCGCTGACAAACATGAGCTGCATATGCTGTCTGAGAGTCCGCGCTATTTTCTGAATACGTCGGCGGAGGGGATCACCTATGCCGCCTATCTGGAAAACCGCCTCAAAGCGTATGCCGCGCAGCACTCCGCGATTGTGTTTGGGCTCGGCGCCCAGATGATATTTGCCGGACAGCCGGGCGTTCTGCATGTCAAAATCATGGCATCCCCGCAGATCAGAAACCGGCGGCTGATGCAGAGCCTTCATATCGGAGAAAAAGAGGCGCAGCGCTTCCTGGAATTGACCGACCGCAAACACCGGCGCTATATCGCTACCCTTTATGAGCGCGATTGGGCGGATCCCACCCTTTATCATCTGATGCTCAACACCGACTGTATCAGTGAGGAAGAGGGGGCTGAAGTGCTGGCCTTTATGGCCCGTCACTTGCAACTGGGGACAGCGCTGCCGGCACCGGCTGCAGACGAGGACAGCGTTCGCCAGGTGGTTTTCAAACATCCTTCTGAAGCGGAATTTGCCACCATCCTGGACATGCATCATATCCAGTGGGAGTATGAACCGCGGACCTTTCCGGTGCAGTGGGATACGGAGGGCAATGTGACCCAGGCGTTTGCGCCGGATTTTTATCTGCCGCGTTTTGATACCTATATTGAGCTGACTACCATGGATCAAAAGTATGTTTCGCAAAAAAAGAAAAAGGTGCGGATGCTGCAAAAGCTGTATCCGGACATCAATATCAATATTGTCTTTAAAAACGATTTCTATCATCTGGCAGAGCGGTTCGGTTTGCGGAAAGGGGAGGATGATTGATGCCGGCTCCCGGTCTGGGGCGAATGATTTATACACAGGAGCAAATCCAGACCCGGCTGCGGGAAGTGGCGGAGGAAATCAACCGCGACTATGCCGGGCAAAAACTGGTCATCATCAGTGTGCTGAAAGGTTCCATCTATTTTCTGGCGGATCTGACCCGGCAACTGCACATCCCGCTCAGTATTGATTTTTTGGCGATCGCGGCGTCCCCGCCATCAGAGAATCACAGCGGCGGGGTTCATTTTACCAAGGATTTGGATATCAATCTCAAAGACCGGCATGTGCTGCTGGTGGAAGACGTGATCGGCACCGGGCTGACGCTGGGTTATGTGATCCAACACATTGAGAATGCCGGGCCGGCCAGTTTCAAAATCTGTACCCTGCTGGACAATCCAGCTGGGCGGATTGTCACCGTTAAAATCGATTATCGCTGTTTTACCATGCCCGATCTCTTCCTGGTCGGCTACGGCCTGGACTACCGCGAGGAGTACCGCAACCTCCCTTATATTGCTGAGTTCCATCGGCCGTGAGGAGAGCCGGCGCAGGTATGAATTGCTGCCAACCGGCATAAACATTGTTCATCAACAACTTTTCCGGACAGGACGGCCAGCGTGTCAAGTTTTGCAAAGATGCCGGCGCTGCTTGCAGCGCAGATGCCAACCTGATGGTTTCCTCCGGGAAGGCGCAGGCCCGAATGGAAAGAATGGCGCGACGACAGGTGAAAGCGGGGAAAGAGTATGGAAGACAGGGACAGAATCATCATTACCGGCAGCGGCAATGTGGCTTTTTATGTATACCAGTTTGCCAGTTTTCTGGATTATGAAATCGTCATCTTCGACAACCAGGAGGAGAGGCTCACCCCGGACAGGTTTCCGCTGGCCAGCGAACGGATCGGCGGTGACATTGTAGAGAATATCAGCAGCTACGAGATCAGGTCCACCGACAGCATTGTGATTGTGACCCATCGTCATCACTTCGACGAGGCGGTGCTGAAAACCGTTATTGCTTCTCCGGCCAGGTATATCGGAGTCCTCAGCAACAGAAAGCAGGTCGTTGCCTACTTTGGAAAACTAACCGCCCTGGGGATCCAAGATGAACGGCTGGAACGGATTCACGCGCCGATAGGCCTGGATCTGGGCGGACAAAAGGCGGTGGAAATCGCCTTGTCGGTGGTCGCTGAGATTCAGGCGGTGAGATATGGCCGTGCAGGCGGTTTCATGCTGCTCAAGAGCAGGCACAGCAGCAAGGAGAAGCGCGATAACCTGTTTTAAAATATGCACTTCAAACCAATTGCTGCGACGTTCGGGGAAGTTGTTCCGAATAAAACATTTTCAGAAAAAATCAAGGGTGCGGCCGCGGAGCTTGCACCTTTTTTTGCTTAAACCCTCTTGCCGACGGTCTTATTTCAACCTGACAACTCCGTAACGTTTAGATATAGCTATCCTTTGCCGGAGGGCAGGTATATTTCTTGATCACAGGGAGAATTTATAAAAGAACCGGCGTTTAAGATGGCGTTTTGCATGGAAACAGAGAAGAGAAAATAATTCGCTTGTGAAGGTCATGTCCTGGCAGGAATTCTTTATGCATTTGTCTAATAAGTGTTAATATTACAAAAATGAATAAAACGATACGGAGGGATGGCAATGGAGAAACCGTGGCTGAAGGAATTTGAAGCAGATGTAGCCAAATGGCGCCCCCTGTGGGAAAAACATTACGACGAAGGTGTACCGAAGAATTTTGAGTATCCTGATTATCCCTTGAAGTACTGGTTCAACAAATGGGCGGAAGAAACGCCTGAAAAGCCCTATATATTAATGGGTGATGTCGCCATCAATTACGGCACGGCCAACAACCTGGCCCGCAGAATCGCCAACGCCCTGCTGGGCCTGGGGGTGCAAAAAGGAGACCGGGTGGCAATCATGGCTCCCAATGTTCCGCAGTACATTCTATCCCTGCAGGCGCTTTTCAAGATCGGCGCCATTGAAGTTCCTACCAACCCTTTGTATACGATTCCCGAACTGGCGCTGCAGTTTAAAGACAGCGGCACGGAGACCGTCATCGTGATGGCCGCCTTTGCCGACAAGGCCATTCAAATCATGCAAGATGCTGCCTCTCCGGTCAAGCGGGTGATCGTTTTCCAGGTGCCCAGCGCGGCAGTGGAAATTCCTCCCGGAGAAGGGATTTATGATTTCAACCAGCTGGCCATGGCGGCCAGTGATGCCGAACCGGACATCGAAGTATTTGCCGATGACGTAGCCCGCTTGCAATATACCGGCGGCACCACCGGCATTCCCAAGGGCTGTGTCCTGACCAATGCCATAATATTCTCCCAGGCCAACCGCACCGCCACCTGGACGTCAGGCGCCTTCAAGCTGGTGTCCAAGGAAGAGGTTCGTACTCTTTGTGCGATTCCGCTCAATCATATATATGGCTTCAATGCCAACGTCAACGTGTGCTTGTTTACGGGCGGGAGTATTGTCCTGGTGGCGCTGCCCACCCCGGACAATCTGCTGGAAGCCATCGAACGCCACCGTCCCAACATCTGGGCGGCGGTCCCCGCCATGATTATCGGTCTCAACAATCATCCCAAAATTGCCAGTGCTGACATTACCTCGCTGAAAGGCATCTTTTGCGGGTCGGCGCCGCTGGCGGTAGAAGTGATGAACGAGTTTGAACGGCTGACCGGCGGACGCATCCTGGAAGGCTACGGCATGTCAGAGACGGTCAACATCCTGACGGTAACCCCGGTGTTTACCCTGAGAAAACCGGGCAGCTGCGGGATTGTCTGGCCGGATACGGATCTAGTGGTGGTCGATGTCGATACCGGCACGCAGGTCATCCCCCGCAATGAACTGGGTGAATTGATTGGCCGCGGGCCGCAGATTATGCGGGAATACTGGAACAATCAGGAGGAAACTGACAACGTTCTGCGGGACGGCTGGTTGTATACCGGCGACATTGTCAGGATCGACGAAGACGGGTTTGTTTTCATTGTTGACCGCAAAAAGGACATGATTCTGTGCAGCGGCTTCAATGTTTATCCGCGTGATATTGATGAAGTGCTGTATGCCCATCCTAAAATCATGGAGGCCTGCACGGTGGGGGTGGCGGATCCCAAACGGGGTGAAACGGCCAAGGCGTTTGTGGTGGTCAAACCGGGCGAAGTGCTGACCGCGGAAGAGGTCATTGAACACTGCCGCAAGAGTCTGGCGCCCTACAAGGTGCCGACGCTGGTGGAATTTATCAGCGAAATCCCGCGGACTTCGGTGGGCAAACCGGACCGCAAGGTACT
>DAOTHZ010000007.1:8520-16729 GCA_035447945.1 Syntrophomonas sp. | reverse complement strand
TGGCTATTTTTGTATCGTTAGCGTGAGGTTTGTACTTAAGAACGCTTGGGGCCGGTCTCTTGATTTGCCAGAGTTGCAGCATTGGCGCTCATCTGCATGCCAGGGGTCTTTATTCAATTACGTGAGTCTCGTTTTTGGGTAACGTATATCTTTATTCTCTTTGCGGGCGTTCTTGGCGTCGTTACGTCCCATCGCACGGCTGCCGCCTTACCCCCTGGCGCTTATCTTAAGCACAAACCTCTGCAAAAGATCAATGCCTTAACCTCAGCAAAGATTTCGAGTATTAAAAGGCGAAGATCTCGTCCGGGCAGTGGAGGACGGTGGGGTCGCCTTCGCGGAGCAGATCGGTGGTGTTCCAGACGTTGGGCAGGATTTGGTTGAGATAGAACCTGGCCGACAGGGTCTTGCCCAGATAATAGTTGTAATCATAATGGTCTTTCTCCAGCTCCCGCAGATGAGATTGGGCGATGACGGCCTGCTCGAGCAGGAAGTGGGCGCCCAGCAATTGTCCGGTAGCGGTCAGGATGCGGCGGGCGAAGCTGGCCACCAGCTCGATCTTGCCCTGCTGGAAATAGCCCAGGGTGATGCCCTGCAATTCCTGATAGGCACGCAGGGCTTTCTCCAGTTTGGCAAACTCGCGTTCCAACTCGGGATAAGCTGCGCGTTCGCTGGTTATTAAGGACTCAATATCCTGCAGCAGGCCGGCGAAGGCCTGGCCTTTGTGCAGCGGCCATTTGCGGGTGATCAGGTCCATGGACTGGATGTAATTGGTGCCCTCGTAGAGGGAATTGATTTTGGTATCGCGTACGGCCCGGGCGGCGGGGTAGTCTTCGGTAAATCCGTAGCCGCCGTAAATCTGAATGGACTCGCAGATCAAGGTCCAGGCTTCATCGCTGGTGTAGGCCTTGCATATCGGAAACAGGCATTCCAGCCGGGCGAAGGCCCACTTGCGCCGATCCGGATCGGGATCATAGTCGCTGATGTCCTGATAGAAGTAAGCCTTCATCACCAGGGAGCGAATGACCTCAGTGGTGGCTTTGTTGAGCATCAGCATGCGTTTAACATCTTCGTGCTGCATAATCGGAACGCGGTCGGCGCGGGGATTGTTGAGGGGTCTACCCTGTATGCGTTCGCGGCAATAGGCGGCGGCGTTCCAGTATTCATTGGCGGTCACGCCGGCGGAGGTCAGACCACATTCCAGGCGCTTGCCGTTCATCATCTGAAACATCTGCGCCATGCCCTCGCCGTTGCCTTGCTCATCAGGTGGATGGCCGACTAAATAGCCGCGGCACTGGTCATTGTCGCCGTAGGCCAGGGAAACGGTGGGACAACCGCGAATGCCAAATTTGTTTTCCACCCCGGTGGTCTCCACGTCGTTGGGGGTGGTGCTGCCGTCGTCATTGATCCAGAAGCGGGGAATGATGAACAGCGATAATCCTTTGGTGCCGGGTTTGGCGCCGGCGATGCGGGCCAGGGTGAGATAAATGAAGTTTTCGGCGTGGTCTCCGTCCCCGGCACTGATAAAGATTTTGCTGCCTTTGATTTTATAGATGCCCGGCTCATCGGTGGGCAGGGCCCGGGTCAGTCCGTCCCCGACATCGGTGCCGGCGGAAGGCTCGGTGATGCACATGCAGCCCTGAAAGCGCCCGTCCATCATACCGGGCAGAAATATCTCCTGCAGCGCGGGACTGGCATAGCTTTGAATGACTTTGAAAGCGCCGGTGGTAAGGGCCGGATAGTAAATAAAAGCGGGACTGGCGGCGCACATCATTTCTGCCAGGGCCGCATAGACAACTTCAGGCAGCGTGCCGGCAGCGTGGCGGTCAAAATTGCCGGTGCCCCAGCCCTGCTGCTGCAGGTATACATACACGTCCTTCCAGGTGGGCGGTCCCACCACCCGTCCGTTGACGAGGCGGGGATGGTTGATCTCGCCGTCATCATTGGTGGGGGCGATCACCTTGGCCACCATGCGGTTCATCTGCTCCAGCAGACCGTCAATGTCATCCAGGCTGAGTTCCTGATAGCGTTCGTATTGTAAAATATCTTCCAGGGGAAGCCACTCTTTCAGCAAAAATTTGGCATCCCGTGGATTGTAGCTGTATTTGGCGGTCAAAATAATTCCTCCTCCGACCTGCATTTGGCTGATATCAGTTTAATGCATTCTTTTTCCGGTGACAAGCGAACAGCGGGCTGTCCGCCGGTGAATGCCGAGGGAAAAGCAAGGGCAAAGTTTTTCCCGACCTGGTTGCATTACAAAAAATTTACAAGAACTTTACCGGAATCGCTTTGCATCTCACATGATTCGTGTTATAATAAATCCAGGTTCAAAGTAAACGGTCAGGGGAACGTACAAAAGGTTGTTTGACTGACACAAGCGTTTGCATGAACTGGTGGTCGGGCGTACAGGAGTTGTCCGATTGCAACCTATCAGCAGATCCCCCTTTTTTAAGGGGACCTGCCGTGGAGACAGCAATATCCCATCACTACGATGGGATTTTTTTTTGGCGTATTGAGCCAGAAAATTTCGAAAATTCAATAAGTTAATACGCCTGACGCATTAACTTATTGAATTTTCTGACAATTTACATCACGGCAGGGCTTGAGAAAAATTAGTAGTAGGTTTATATCGCGGCAATCAATTATAATGGTGAAAATAAAGGGTGGAGGGTAACGCAAGCTATGCTGCAACATAAAAAAACCATCGTTGTCACAGCGATTCTTCTGGCAGCGGCACTGCTGCTGTTTGTCTGGCTGAGACCGACACAGGTCAATGCTTATAAAGTGACTCAACAGGATTACGTTCCTTCCCTGCTGCTGAGCGGGGAGGTGATTGCGGACGGCTCCACGCTGTTGTCGGCGACGGCAGCGGGCAAGGTGCTGGCCTGTCCGATTGGCAAGGGGGAGTTGGTCCGGCATGGACAACTCTTGGTACAGATCGACGATGCCCAGGCACATTTGGATCGTGACCGGGCAGCAGCAGCGGTCCAAATGGCCCGGGCACAATTGCAGAAGGCCTCCGCGGTAACCCGTGAAGAGGCGCGGGCCAGGAGCATTCAGGCGGATCTGGAGACAGAGAAGGCCGCCGCCCAGTATGAACGGGTAAAATCTTTGCATGCTTCCGGTGCGGTCAGTGAGACCGAATTGGAAGAGGCTGCGCATCAGCTGCAGGTGAAGCAGGAGGCTGCCAGGTCGGCCCGGGCGCAATTGGAATCACTGGCCAGCCAGGGTTCGGCCATGGCTATCCTGCAGGCCGAATTACAGCAGCGTCAGCTGGATCTGCAGGAAAAAGAGATTTTATTGAACGAGTACAAAATTGTGGCGCCTGCCGACGGACAGTTGCTGGATTTGTACGTGAAACCGGGCGAAATGCTGAGCAAGGGAAGCCGGGCAGTCTTGCTGGCAGCCGGACAGGGGCTCAGAATAAAGGTCCAGCCGGATCAGCGTTACGCGGCGCTGGCGGCCTTGGGCAATCAGGCCAAGGTTTGGATCACCAATGCGGAATCAAAAAAATGGGATGCGCAGGTGGTCTACACCGACCCCCTGGGGAATGCCGAACAGGGATCCTTCACCGCCGAGCTGGACTTTGTCGGCGAGACTCCCGATCTCTATCCGGGACAGCTGCTGTCGGTACAGTTGTTTGCCGCAACGCAGTCGGATGCCGTGATTCTGCCGGATCGTTATTTGAGTGAGCAGGCGGGACAAAGCGGGGTTTGGCTGGCGGTAAACAGCCAGGCGCATTTTGCGCCGGTGCAGATTGGCTTGCGCACCGGGGATGGGGTGATCATTACGCAGGGACTTAAGGCGGATGATCTGGTGCTGGAACCGAGCGGTTGGCGCGAAGGTGCAACTGTCTCGGTTCGGTCAGGCAAGGGATAGCTTATGCGAAAAAACAGTATCCGGTTTGAATTCAGTCTGGCCAGTCGTTTCCTGACCGAGAACAGGATGCAGACGTTTCTGATTATCCTGGGGATTGCCATCGGGGTTTCGGTGATGGTTTTCCTGTCGGCGCTGATTGACGGATTGCAGGCCAACTTGATTGAAAAAACAGTGGGGCGATCCCCGCATATTGTGATCAGCAGCGATGAAAATGCGGCGGCCGAAGCTGTCAAATCCCTTAACGGCAACCCCGTCTTGGTGCTGGATGCCACCCGCAAGACGATGCGGCCGATGGTGGAATGGCGCAATATCACTGCGGGGCTGACCGCTGACCAACGGATCAAAACAGCACTGCCGGTGGTGGAAGGGTCGGGCTTGATCGAGCGCGGTCAGATTAGCCGGGCGATTCTCCTGAAGGGTTTTGATCTGAACCAGGCTGACCGTATTTACAATCTGACCGGTTCACTGGTGGCAGGCAGTCCCAACCTGCCGGATGGGGCTGTATTGATTGGCAAAGATTTGGCGGCTGATCTCGGGGTCAGTGTGGGCGAGCCCATTACCCTGGAACTGTCCGGCAGGGATTCATTGCCGGTGGTGGTGGATGGCATCTTTGATCTGGGCGTGAGCGCCATCAACCAGCGCTGGATGGTCATGGATCAGCGCCGGGCGGCGGCGCTGCTGGGCATGGGGGACCGGGTCAATACGATTGAAGTGCAGGTCCATGATGTGCTGCAGGCCGATGCGCTGGCCGCAGAATGGAGTCAACGTCTGCCCGGCTTGGCGGTGGAAAGCTGGCAGGAGAGCAATGCTTCTCTTTTGGCCGGTCTGCGCAGTCAGAGCAGTTCCAGTTATACCATTCAATTCTTTGTCATGCTGGCGGTTATTTTGGGCGTCGCTTCCGTGCTGGCCATCAGTGCGGTACAGAAATCCAAACAGATCGGCATTCTCAAAGCAATGGGGATCCGTACCGGCAGTGTGTCGCGGGTGTTCATGATCCAGGGTCTGGTGCTGGGCACGCTGGGAACGCTTTCCGGGCTGGGACTGGGCTTGTTGATGAGCAAGGCCTTCATCGTCCTGGCCAAACAGGATTACACATTACTGTTGAAACCGATGACGACCGCCATCATTGTCTTGTCTACGATTGTGGCGGCAGTGTTGGCGGCTTATCTGCCGGCGCGTCAGGTTTCCCAAATAGATCCGATCGAGGTGATCCGCAATAACTGATGTACTCATTAAAACTATGGGTATTACCCGGGATTTCGGGGACAAAGTCAAGACCCGCGTACTGTTCGGGGTTGATCTGGAGATCCGGCGGGGAGAGTTTACTTCGCTGATCGGGGCCTCCGGCTCAGGCAAGAGTACGCTGCTGAACATCATCGGTGCGCTGGACCGCCCGACAGAAGGGAAAGTCATCATTGACGGCACCGATTTGGGAACGTTGGATGATGACGGCCTGGCTTTGTTTCGCAATCAAACCATGGGGTTTATTTTTCAATCGCATTTTCTTCTGCCGCAGTTTACCGTGTTGGAAAATGTTATGATTCCGTATCTGATTTATGCCGGCCGGGCAACCCCGACGGTAAAAAAGAGAGCGCTGGATTTGCTGGAACGGGTCGGGCTGAGCCACCGCCGCGATTATCGGGCCAATGCCATCTCCGGCGGGGAACAGCAGCGGGCGGCGATTGCCCGTGCCCTGATCAACCAGCCGCGCATGATTCTGGCTGATGAGCCGACCGGCAATCTGGACACCAGCAATACGGAAAACGTATTTGCCATGCTGCGGGAGATCAATCGAGAGTTCAAGACCAGCTTTATCATGGTAACGCATGACCGCGCGCTGGCAGAGCGCACGGACCGCTTGCTGATCATGCGTGACGGGCAGATCGTGGAAGATATTTGTCATATTTAAAAAAGCGAAATCGAAGGGTGCCCGATGCGGGCGGGACGGTTGGCAGCAGCGCCGGCAGGATTGATGGGGGCAAAGCTGCTTTTAAAGAGTAACCAGCTGATAGATGGCCTGCTCAATGGACTGTAATTCCGGGGCATTGCTGTCATCGCGCTGCTCGTGCGGAACCGGATTGATGATCCGGCCTTTGATGCTGGCCGGGCGATCGGTCAGCACATACACCAGATGGCCGATCAACACTGCTTCCTGGATATCATGGGTAACAAAAAAGACGCTGCGCCGGTCCAGGGTCCAGAGCCGGATGAATGACTTGATGAGGCTCATTTTCAGCTGGGTGTCCAGTCCCTTGAAGGGTTCATCCATCAGCAAGACATCCGCCGGATAAGCAAAGGCGCGGGCGATCGAGACCCGCTGTTTCATGCCGCCGCTGAGCCGGGCCGGATAATAGGAGGCAAAAGGACTTAATTCCACCATTTCCAGATAGCGCTCAATTGTCTGCTCGCGTTGGTGACGGGGCAGCTTGTCCTTGAGGACAAAATCGATATTCTCCCGTACCGTCTTCCACGGCAGCAGCCTGGTTTCCTGAAACAAATAGCTGATGCTGTGCCCGGAAAAACCTGATATCTGACCGCTGTCGGCCTTCATAACTCCGGACATGAGGTTTAAAAGTGTCGTTTTTCCAGCTCCGGAAGGCCCCAGGATACACACAATCCGGTTTTCTTCTTCCTGCATGCTCAGGTCTTTGATGACCTCGAGACCGCCAAACCCTTTATTGATTTTGTCCAATACAAAAGCCATCTTATCTTCTCCAGTTGGTCAGATTGTTTTCCCATGCGCCCAGCAAGGATTCAAAAACAAAGCTGATCATGATGACGACGACCGTCCAAGCCAGCACCTGGGCCGTCGCAAAATTGAATTTGGCGATCATCAGGTCGGTGCCGATTGCCCGGGTGGGCTGGCTGAGGATCTCGGCGGCAATAATGACTTTCCAGGCAATGCCCATGGCCGTTGTCGCACCGGCCAGCAGATAGGGGAGGATGGCCGGAAAATAAAGCTCCGCTATGATTCGACGCGGCTTCACTTTATACATGCGAGCCATCTCCAGCCATTCCTGATTGATGTTGCGGATGCCCGCCACCACGTTGCCGTAGATGATCGGGAAAAGCATGAGAATGGCAACCACCACCGGCACCAGGTTGGACTCAAACCAGATGATGGCCAGAATAATGACAGACATAACCGGGGTGCTTCGCATCACTGTGACCCAGGGTCGCAGCAGCCAGTTGATTACCCGGCTGAACCCGGCCGCCATGCCCAGAATAATCCCCAGTCCCATGGAAATTAAAAATCCCAACAGCCCCCGGCCAACGGTCATCAGTACCGCCGGCCAGAAGTCTTGCGATTGCATGATCAGCAGCAAGCTCAGCCCGGTTTGGGCCGGTGTGGGCAGAATATATTCCTTGCCGATCAGCAGCGCCAACCCATGCCAGGTCAAGAGCATGGCCAATATCGATAAAGCCGTGATGATTTTATTGTTGGTAGAAGAATTTATCATCGGGCATTTTGCCTCCCACTGTTTCAGGTGAGAACTGCAGCAGAACGTTCAGATATTGCGTCACCGCCGGCTTGGCTGCCTGACTGCCCATATACTTTAAGTTGCAGCGGGGAATGGCATCCGCGGCAACGTCGGCCGGGATGCCGATGTCGGTGTTCTTGATCAGCTCGGCTGCCGGCTGGGGATGGGCATTGACCCAATCGATCGCCTGCTGGTATTCAGCCAGGAATGTCTCCACGATTTGCGGATGCTGCGCTGCAAAATCGCGGTTTACGACCAGACAGGTCTGGGCGAAGGGGACATCTTCTCCCGCTATCTTGCGCCATTCCTGCTGCAGATCCAAGCCGACCTTGATCTGCGGGTTTTTGTTCAGGACGACCGAGACCCAGGGCTCAGGCAGGGCAGCAACGGCAACCTTGCCGGCTATGACCAGCTGGGCCAGTTCCACCGGACTGGGATTGTAATTCAGGGTCACGTCTTTGTCGGGATCCAGACCGTTTTTGCTGAGCAAATATTTGAAGACGACATCTGAAGAAGCTCCCTTGGCAACCGCGCCAATGGTTTGCCCTTTGAGATCTGCCCACGAAGTGATGGCCTGATCGTTGCTCACCACATACATTACGCCCCAGGTGTTCATGCTGGCCAACTGATAGGGAACCCCTTTATTGTACAGTGTGGCTGCGGTATTGGTAGGGATGGTAGCCAGTTCGATCTCACCCGAAAGCAGCTTGGCGTTTAACACGTCGGGGGACTGTTCAATGGAATAATTGACCTGCACGCCTTCGCCCAAGACGGGGTTGTCGCTGATCATTTTGATCATGCTGATGCCGCTGGGACCCCTCAACACGCCTACATCAAGCGTGACATTTTCA
>DAOTHZ010000007.1:0-8420 GCA_035447945.1 Syntrophomonas sp. | reverse complement strand
AAGGAAAGCATGGCCAGTCTGGATGAACTGATCGAAGCCATCAAAGGCATTGTGACCGAGAGTTCCGATGAAGATGGCTGGGCGTTTTTGGGTGAAGTCGGCAAGAAGCTGAACAAGCGCTATTCGGACTTTGATACCCGCAACTACGGCTATTCCAAACTCACGCCCTTGATTTCTTCCTTGAAGCAGTTTGAGATTCAATCACGCAAATCCAGCCGTCCGCATATTACGCTCAAGTATATCAGAAATAAATAATCCTGCCAGACGCAGGCCAGAGACTTGGAATAAATGCCAGCCGGGCGGTTATCCTCCCGGTTGTTTATTTTTGCAGACGTTGCTGTATTTGCTGCAGGAGCTGCTGCAGTTCCTGCAGGAAACGATGATGCAGACGGTCTATTTCCGCAGTATTCTCTTCACTTAGCGCTTGTTGCAATTCCCGCGCCGTTTTATGTAATGTTTTGGCGCCGATATTGCCGGAACTGCCCTTGATTTTATGAATGATCTGAACGGCATTTTTGTAATCGAGTTTGGCGATGGCTGCCTGCAGGAGCTGCGGGACTGATTCGTTTTCAAGTAAATACTGCTGTAAAACCATATCATACAGATCTTCTTTTCCGCCCAGCAGATTGAGCCCGGCAGCAACGTCCAGGGCAGCTTCTTCATCCCGGGCAGCGGCTGTTTGTTTCTTACTCTTCTCCGTCGCCGCGACCATGCGCGGCTGTGATTGAATCACTTCGATGATCGTCGCCACAAATTGATCTGGATCAAAGGGTTTGCTGACATAATGATCAATGCCAATGCGGCGGCATTGTTCTTCGATTCCGGTAATTGCATCGGCGGTCATCGCGATAATTGGAATCTTTTTGTTTTTTGTCCGGATCAGCGCAGTCGCCTCAAATCCGTCCAGTACAGGCATATGCAAATCCATCAGAATGGCATCCAGTTCATCCTGGAGGGCGAGGAAACAATCATAGCCTTCCTGACCGTTTTCAGCAATCGAAGTCCGCAATCCGGACTGTTCCAGAATGGTTTTGGCGATGAACTGATTGGTTTTGTTGTCCTCCACGATCAGCACATGATAGGGATAATCTGTCACCGGCTTTGCAAGGTCGGAGGTGAGCAGAGACTTGCCTTGTGCTTCGAGCATTGCCGGATTGAAAATTTCGACGATGGCGTTATAGAGGACGGAAGGCAGAACCGGTTTGTTGATGGTAAAATCTATTTTCGCAGCTTCAGCTGCCTCGTGCAGATCGGCTCGGGTCAAAGGGACCATCATGATGCATTTGGGC
Organism: Syntrophomonas sp.; assembly: GCA_035447945.1. Classification (GTDB taxonomy): domain Bacteria; phylum Bacillota; class Syntrophomonadia; order Syntrophomonadales; family Syntrophomonadaceae; genus Syntrophomonas_B. The sequence continues at coordinate 7,131 of DAOTHZ010000007.1, read as the reverse complement.
ATTTCCTCTGACGCAGACCAGGCCTGTTTCCAGAAGTTAAAAAATCCGATACCGCCTTCTTTGGGGGTTTCAAAGTCGATGATAAACAGATTGTAGGGTGGTTTGCTGCCATTGCCTGACTGTTCGATCAAGCGCATCGCTTCTGCGTCTGAGGCAGCGAAGTCGGCTGCAATGGCAAAGGAATGCAGATATTTTTTCAGTAATTCGGTGCCCATAGCACTTTTCTCCATCACCAGGGCATGCAAGTTCTTGAAAAAAACGGAGTTCTTTTTTCGGTTTTCTTCCCGCGTGCAAGATGGTTCAGCTTCCAATTCCAGTTGAATAGTGAAGCGGGAACCTTGCTCCGGCGTACTTTCAACGGTAATCTCACCGCCCATCAAATCCAGCAGATTTTTGGCAATGGACAAACCCAGGCCGGTTCCGCCAAAACGTCTGTTGATGCTGGATTCTCCCTGGTCAAACGGTTTGAATATTTGGCTGAGTTGTTCTTCTGACATGCCGATTCCGGTGTCTGTGACCACAAATTGCAGTCTACATGTGGTCATTTCTTTTTTGGCTAGATGAACGGATAATGACACCATTCCCTGCGGCGTAAATTTAACCGCATTGTTGACGATATTCAACAATACCTGCCCGATCCGGGTGGGATCGCCCTTAAATATTTCCGGCATATCCGGATCTTTTTCCAAGGTAAAATGGATGCCCTGTTCTTCCACTTTAAAGGAGATGATGTTAATGATTTCACTGAGAAGATTGTCCAGGTTAAAAGGTACGTTTTCGATTTCGACTTTCCCGGCTTCAATTTTAGAGAAATCCAAAATATCATTGATGATCGCCAGCATATTGTTGGAGGCCTCGGTGATTTTATGCAGATAGTTTCGTTGGGTCGCATTGATATCGGTTTTTCTCAGCAGATAAGCCATCCCGATAATTGCGTTCAAAGGGGTTCTGATCTCATGGGACATTCTGGCCAGGAACATTGACTTGACCTGATTGGCTGATTCTGCTTCATTTTTGGCAATATTTAATTCGTCCTGGATCTGTTTTCTTATCTTGATTTCCTTGCGCAGCCGTCTGATCCAGAAAAAAGAAACCATTAAGGCCAAGGCAATAACCGCCCCGGCCATGCCGGCCATTCTGATCAACCTGCCATAATCGGGATTTTCATTGATTCCAATCCATTTGTCGGTGATCGCCAGTTTTTCTTCTTCCGTAATGCTGGCCAACGCCTTGTCGAGAATGCTGACCAGGAGCGGCCAGTCAGTGCGTACGGCAAAGTATAGGGATTTTTCGTCTTCGCCGGCCATTTTTATGTATTTTAAATCGGTGAAGCCATAGGATTTAATCAAGTAATTGGAAGTAGCCAGATTGCCGATGAACGCGGTTTCCTCGCCGGAAGCTACCGCGCGCAGGGCATCTTCAACATTGGTATACAGATGAAGCTTGAGTCCGGGGTAGCTGAGCAGGAAACTGTGGTGGGAACTGTCTTTTTGCACCGCTATGGTTTCATCTTTTAAATCATCGAGGGAGTTGATTGAAGTGTTGTCTTCCTTGATATAAATGACGCGCTGAAAGGTGTAATAAGGCTGGGTAAACAAGAAATGTTTTTCCCGTTCCCTGGTTTGGGCGATACAGGGCAATGCGTCCAGTTCTCTGATTACCGCTTTTTCGTATGCTTCCGGCCAGGTCAGATCAGGAGCGACCGTCATCGTTAAGCCGGTTCGCTGGCTGATGAGTTTGATATAATCGGCAGCGATTCCTTTGTAAACGCCATCCGTATCAATAAATTCATAGGGGATGAATTTCGGGTCTACCCCCAGACGAATTTCCGGATGTTCCGCAATAAAGGTTTTTTCTTCCGGGGTCAGGTCGAGACTGGGAGAGGACGCCAGTGATATCATCGGAAAAAGAAAAGTTATCAGAATGGCAATCATCAAAATCCGAATCATTTTCATGGGTAGATACCTCCCCTATATTAATATGGCTTGAAGGTTTTGCTGATATATTCAACCATTTTTTCGATTTGCAAAAAAGCATCCACGATGGTGGGATCAAATGATTTTCCGCGTTCTTCAAGCAGATATGCCAGGGCCGTGGTATGTTCATAAGGAGGTTTGTAAACTCGTTGGCTGATGATGGCGTCATATACATCAATAACCGCCATCAGCCGGCCTGACAAAGGAATCTCTTCGCCTTTTAACTGATTTGGATAACCGGTGCCATCATATTTTTCATGATGGGTGCCGGCGATTTCAATGGCGGTTTTGATGAACGAAACAGACAGGTTTTCATCGTTTCCCAACTGCAAGGCTTCGACGCCGTATGTGGTATGCTTTTTCATGATTGCCAATTCACGTTCATCCAACGGGCCGGGTTTTAACAGAATCCTGTCAGGTATGCCGACTTTGCCGATATCATGCAACGGCGCCGTATCAAAAAGTTCTTTGATGTATTCTTCCGTCAGTACGTTTTGATAGATGGGCTGGGAGCTCAGATGTTCGCACAGGGCTTTCATAATCCATTGGGTCCTTTTGGCATGATGGCTGGACTCGATGGAACGTTTCTCCAATAGTATAACCATTGCATGAATGGAAACATCACGGGTTATTACCAATTCCCGGGTTCTTTCCTGGACGGTTTTTTCCAAGATTTCATTATACCGTTGCAGTTGCTGGCGGGCTCTGCGCAGATGGGTATGGACTTGTATTCTTTTGCGCAGAGATTGAATATTGATTGGTTTGCGGATATAATCCAATGCGCCCATATCCAGCCCTTTGATTTCATTTTCCGTTTCGTCGTAGTTGGTGAGAATTAAAACGGTAACTTTTTTGTAAACCGGGTGTTTACGCATGGCTTCCAATACTTCAAAACCGTTCATGCGCGGCATGTTCAAATCCAAAATCATGATTTCGGTATCGGGGTATTCCTGCAGCAATTCCATGGCTTCCACGCCATCCCCGGCGGTTATCAAATCATAATCAGTCAGTATGCTTTTAATCAGGGCAATATCGACATTGGAATCATCTACGACCATGATTTTGGTATGCAACAAATCAAATTCGCTCCTTTGTGGCAAAGAACTTAAAGGAAGATGTTGGGCAGAGATATTCTTATAAGCTTACATAATTATTCTAACATATCTAAATTTTAACTGACAAAATATTCTCAATTTAATACAGAAAAAATTATCAGTTCTTGACTGAATTTGTTTTTTACGAAAAAAGGGAACTCTTCATCATTCCTTCATACAACAGCGGCATAATGATAGTAAAGAAATGCAATAACTCCTGTTTATTCCTGAGTCACGGTTTGGCAGGCCAAGGGTCAGTAAGATGAAAGAGATAGATCAAACAGAGGAGGCGGGTATCTTTTGAAAAAAATCTGGGCGGCTATTGTTGCCAAAGCAGGCCGAAAGAGATTGATTATCGCGGCGGTGGCAATCGTATTGCTGGCTGCGCTATGGTACTCGGCGGCAGAAAATAAGAACAGCACTGCTGACGCCTTGCAGACAATGAAATCGGTGGCGGTGGTGAAAGGCAATATTGAGGAAACCATCAGTGGCTCGGGAACCATTGAAGCCATCGACCGCAAGGAAATTGCTTCCGAATGTACCGGGACGATTAGCAAACTATATGTGAGCGAAGGCCAACAGGTGCAAAAAGGCGATTTGCTGATGACGTTTGACAATGATAATTTTGACAGCCAGGTGCAGTCGGCCCGGCTGAATTTGCAGCAGGCCCAACAGGAAATGGCCAGCTTGCAGCAAGACAAGAAAAATTTAAAGATCGTGGCCACGGCTTCCGGCGTGCTGGGTGACAGCTTGCCGGCGGTAGGCGACAATGTGGGCAAAGGTTCTTCTTTTTCCACCATCACCGATCAAACCCATATGCAGGCACGGGCTTCCTTCAATTTGGGCACGGAATTGAACATCAGCACCGGTCAGGAAGCGGATCTTTTTGTGGCGGATTACCTGACCGGTATCAAAGGCACGGTAACCAGCGTGAGCACCATTAATGCCGCTGGCGGCAATCGCATTTGTGATGTGCTGATTACGGTCAGCAATCCGGGCCGGTTGACTTCCGGAACGACGGTCACCAAAGTCGAGGTACCTACCACCGGGCGTACGATTGCCGCGATTCAGGGGACGACGCTGGAGTGGCCTTCGGCCGCCAATGTGCAGGCTAAAAGCGCCGGTACAGTGGCCAAATTATACGTAACTGCCAATCAATGGGTAGAGCAGGGGCAAATCCTGGCGGAATTGGAGAGCAGTGATCTGGACGAACAGATCAGCAATCAACGCATCGCCATTCAGCAAAAACAACTGAGCCTGGCTCAGCAGAACCGGGAACTGGAGAAAAGGACCCTGTATGCGCCCATCGCCGGAACAGTGGTAGCGGTTAACGTGACCGAGGGGGAAGAGGTGACGGACAATCAATCCAATCTGGTGACCATTTCCTGTCTGAACACTTTACAAGTGACCATCCCGGTCGATGAACTGGATATTCTTAACGTCAAAACCGGACAATCGGCCCGGGTTAGCAGCGACGCCATCAAAGGGCAGGTATTTACCGCCAAGGTAACTGAAATTGCCGGAGAAGGAACCGTTTCTTCAGGTGTATCAACGTTTGATGTGCTGCTATTGCTGGATGATCCCGGGGCTTTAAAAGCAGGGATGAATGTCAATGCCGAAATTCTGCTCGCTGCCAAGGAAGATGTTTTGCTGTTGCCTCTGGATGCGATCACTGAGCAGGGTGATAAAAAATTCGTCAAAATAAGAAGCAGCAATGGAGAGGAGAAACGCACCGAAGTCAAGGTGGGGATTGTCACTTCCACTACGGCGGAGATCAAAGCTGGATTGCAGGAAGGTGATAATGTAGTGTATAACGCCCTGCAAGCCACTGCCAAGACATCTTCTTCGATCACGCAGCAGCGTCAGCAAGGCGGCATGATGGGCGGATCGGGCGGAAGAACCGGCGGACCGCCGCCCGCAGGAGGATTTTAAACATGATCCGCTTGGAGAATATTGTTAAAACCTACCAGATGGGGGAAGAAATCGTACATGCGCTGCAAGGGGTGTCACTCCATGTGCCGGCCGGTGACATGATTGCGGTGATTGGTCCCAGCGGTTCCGGCAAATCGACCTTGATGAACATGATTGGTTGTCTGGATGTACCGGACGAGGGCCAATACCTTCTTGACGGTCAGGCAGTTGATTGTCTCGACGAAGATGAACTGGCGCAAGTTCGCAACCGCAAAATCGGTTTTATTTTTCAGCAGTTCAACCTGCTGCCCAAGCTGACTGCATTTGAAAACGTTGAACTGCCGCTCATCTACCGGGGGATGCCTCCCCGGGAACGGCGTGAGAAGGCAGAAGCTGCCCTGCATCGCGTCGGCCTGGGCGACCGTTTGAAGCATAAACCGACACAACTGTCGGGCGGGCAGCAGCAGCGTGTGGCGGTGGCCCGGGCTTTGGCCGGCGATCCGCCGATTATTCTGGCCGATGAACCGACCGGTGCGCTGGACAGCAAGTCCGGGGAGGTATTCATGCAAGCCTTGCGTGAATTGAATGAGAGTGGCATTACCATCGTGCTAATCACTCACGATATGCATATTGCCCAACAGGCACGTCATTTCGTCAGTATCCGTGACGGCTTGATCGTTGATCGGGGGGTGAATTGAGTGGATCTGAAAATGCTGCTCAAGATTTCCGTCAACAGCATCCTGGCCAACAAATTACGGTCTTTTTTAACCATGCTGGGCGTCATTATTGGGGTGTGTGCAGTTATTATTCTGGTTTCCATCGGACAGGGAACGACGGCTTCCATTACGGAATCGATCGAATCAATGGGTTCCAATCTGATCACCGTTCGCATCATGGGGCGAGGCGCGACCACGACGCTGACCTATGAAGAAGCCAAAGCATTTGCTGAACTGGACGGTATAATCGCTTCTGCGCCGGTTGCATCCGGCAGTGTGACGATAAAGTACGGCAACAATGAAATGGAAAACATCTCCCTGATGGGGGTGGACAGTGATTACAAAATCGTCAGAAACCGCACCATCCAGGGAGGGAGGGACATTCTCAGCCTGGATGTGGAGAACCGTCAGAAGTCAGCCGTCCTGGGCGTGGATATAATCAATGAGCTGTTTTCCGCCGGGACCAATCCGGTTGGCAAAACGGTGCAGATCAACGGCACTCATTTTACCGTTGTCGGGGTGCTGGATGAAAGCGGCAGTTCGATGGGTGCCAGCAATGACGAGATCATCTTGATTCCCATCACCACTGCCCAGCGCTTTTTAAACAGCAGCGGGATTTCCATGGTCTATGTCTCGGCGGAAAATGCGGAAGTATCCACCCAGGCTGTGGCCGCCATTGAGAATGAGCTATATGAAAAATTCAAGCAAGACGAAGATGCCTACCGGGTTTCCAGTCAGGACGACATGTTGGAAACCGTCAGCAGCATCTCCCAGACCATGAGCCTGATGCTGGGCGGGATTGCCGGTATTTCACTGCTGGTGGGCGGAATCGGGATCATGAACATCATGCTGGTATCAGTGACAGAACGCACCCGGGAAATTGGTATTCGCAAGGCCATTGGGGCTCGGCGCCGGGATATCCTGACCCAGTTTATCATTGAAGCCGCGGTGGTCAGCGGGATGGGGGGCATCATCGGGGTGCTTTTGGGCTGGGGAGGATGTAGCCTGATTTCCTCTGCCGGTATCAATACTGCCATATCGCTGCCCATTGTCTTCATCGCGTTTATATTCTCTTTGGTAATTGGCCTCATTTTTGGCATTTTGCCGGCCAGAAAGGCTGCTAGTTTAAACCCGGTCGACGCCCTGCGTTTTGAATAAAACCCAACAGGGGTACGTTCTTTTTTTGGTCTTATATATTCTCGTGAGGCCAACAAAAGGAACGTCCCTCTGTTGGCTGTTACGTTAATGCATTTACGATTTTTTGCAGCTGTTTGATAACGGTTTTTTTATCCATCCGGGTTTCATTGTGGAGCAATGTTAAATAATCCCAAAAAGCTGCCGTCAGATTGCTTTCATTGATGGCAAAAATAATATAGGGTGGGGTTGTTTTGATAATAATGGCCCCCAGTTCTTCTTTTACATAGAGCCGGTATT
>DAOTHZ010000006.1:28506-44536 GCA_035447945.1 Syntrophomonas sp. | reverse complement strand
GGAAGCCCTGGAATTATATTATCGTCAATTCGGCTGCGGTCAACTGGGGCACTTCAGTGCTTTTCGCTGGGACAATGGTCTGCAGCCGATTGCCCACCCTGATCCGATTACCTGGGATGGGATCATCGGTTACGATTATCAAAAAAAGGTCTTGTTGGACAATACCCGTGCCTTTATGGAAGGCCGGCCGGCCAACAATATTCTGCTTTACGGAGCCAAAGGCACGGGCAAATCCTCATCTGTCAAAGCGCTGCTGCACATTTTTGCTGAACAGGGACTGCGGATGGTGGAAATTACCCGCCGTCAACTGGCGGATATTCATGAAATCACGGATCAGCTGCGCTACCGCAATTATCGCTTTATTCTCTTTATTGATGACCTTTCGTTTGAAGATTTCGAGGTGGATTACAAATACATCAAAGCCAGCATGGAAGGCAGTCTGGAAACGCGTCCCCGGAATATTCTCTTTTACGTTACTTCCAACCGCCGTCATCTGGTGCGGGAGAATTGGAGCGACCGCCAGTCTGCAGGAGAAGAGGTTTTTCCTCCGGATTCCCAGCAGGAAAAGCTTTCTTTTGCTGACCGCTTTGGCATCAGCCTGGTCTACTTGTCACCCGATCAGGAGCTTTATCTGCAGATGGTAACGGAGATGGCTGAAAAAGAGGGAATCCCAATGGAAACGGAAGAACTGCGCAACCAGGCAATTCAGTGGGAGCTGAGCCATCATGGCCGCTCGGGCCGCTCAGCCCGCCAATTCATTGATGATCTGTTGGGACGGCGCTGAGGCAAGCACGCATCGGCCATCAGGAAAGTTTTTTATTAAAACGAAATACCCAGCATTTTCAAGGCCGGTTCGAGTTCCTGCCGGTCAGTCAGAACTTCGCTGAACAAATCTCCACGCCGGGCCAGCAGTCCCGGCATTGTTTTTAGGGTGAACTCGATCGGAGCGAGGCAGTCCAGCTCCTCCCAGGCAAAGGGGGCTGAGACAGTGGCCTGCGGACGGGGACGGACGCTGTATGGCGCACAGACGGTTTTGCCCAACCCGTTCTGCAGGTAATCGATATAGATCTTGCGGCCCCGGCGGCGGACGGAGCGTTCGATGGTAGCAGTATCAGGCAGGACCTTGCAAATGATGGCGGCAATGGCACGGCCGAATTGGCGAACTTGTTCGTAGCTATAGCGGTTTACTACGGGAAGATATATATGCAGTCCCAATGAACCAGATGTCTTGGGATAAGTGCGGAGGCCCAGTTCATTCAGCAACTGCTTGAGCAGCCTGGCTACCGTCACTACCTCCGTGAAGTCATTGTTTTCCGAAGGATCGAGGTCAAAAACGATGAAATCAGGGTTTTCGATACGATCGATCTGCGACATCCAGGGGTGAATTTCCAGGCAGGCCTGGTTGGCCAGCCAGACTAAATCAGCGGCGCTGTTGACCAAAACATATTGTTTGGTTTGGCCGTTGGCTTCCGTCCAGGGATAGGTTTGGATCCATTCCGGCAAATTGGCCGGGACATTCTTCTGATAAAACGACGGACCGTCGATGCCGCCCGGATAGCGGGTGAATACCAGGGGGCGCCTGAGCAGATGGGTGATCATGTAGGGATAAACTGCGCCGTAGTAAGCAATCAGATCTTTTTTGCGATACCCTGCTTCCGGCCACAAGAGCCGATCCAGATTGCTCAGGGAAACTTCATGGCCAACGATGTCCAACGTGTTTGTCTTATCCATTGGGTCAACCTCCTCTAAATGCGGCAATCTGCAGCGTTGGCGGTAATAAATGCCTGAATCACCGGGAAACGCAGCTGCATGGCTTCGGTCCATTCCAGGAATTCCACCAGCACCGCCAAGCGGGGCTCAATAAAGTGAGCTTCTTTGGGAACGGGCCCGGCAAAAGGCGAACGTTTTGTCTCCAGAGCGGGCAGCTCCCGGGAGAGGGTTTGCCAATGCTCTTCTCGCAGACCATTGGCGGCTTTGCCGATGTAACAGAGTTGATCATCGCGGTAAACCCCCAGCAATAACGAATTCACTTTCTGACCGTGTAACGTATAGCCCCCCACCATACACTTCTGGCTTTGGCTGCATTTGATTTTAAACCAGTCGTTGTGTTGCCGGGCGGGATGGTAGGCACTATTTTTTCGTTTGGCCACAATCCCTTCCATGCCGGCCTCCTGCACCGCTGCCAAAAGCGACGAACCCTGGAGAAAACAGGGTACATGATGCAGTTGAGCCTGATCGGCAAACACTTTTTCCAGCTTGGCCACACGCTCCAACAAGGGGAGTTTACGCAGATCCTGGTTGTTCAAAGATAAAAGATCAAAGACCATATACTCGATTGGCAAGGTTTGCGCCAGTAGTTTGATGGTGTTGGGCAGTTGGGCTCGATCCCGTTGCATAACCGCTGGGAAATGGGGCCGGTCATTTTTCATCACCACAATTTCACCGTCCAGAATCGCCCGATCGGCCTGGAGCAGCCCGGGCAGTTTCTGTAATTCAGGATATTGCAGCGTTCGTTCCCTGCCTTTTTTGTTCAGCAGACAAACCCGGCCATTCGTGATGCCGGCCATGATGCGCACGCCATCCCATTTGACCTGGTAAACAAAATCATCCCGATCCGTCACCGCTGTTTGTCTGATGGGCTCCATCGCCCGAATGTTGCCCAGCTCGTCCGTCACAATCAGGCTCCTGTTTTGGCCCGTTTGCCGCCGGCAGCAGCTTTTTTCTTCGTGACCGGTTTGGTCTTTTGACTTTCGGTCATCTGCACACTGGCTTTCAGGGCTTCCATCAAATCCACGACGTTACCGCCCGACGGCTCAGGAGTCGGGCTGACATATTCCTGCCCGGCGATTTTGGCTTCGATTAATTCCCACAAAGCCTGCCGGTATTCATCTTCATAGCGAGCGGGATCAAAATCGACGGACAGGTTTTCGATCAGATCCACAGCCATTTTCAGCTCTTTCTCGTGCAATTTGTCAGTTCCGACCCCCGTACTTAGGGAGGCTGGGGAGCGTATCTCATCGGGATAAAAGATGGTTTCTACCACCAGGTGTTCGCTTTTGACCCGCAAGGCTGCCAGAGACTGCTTGGAACGGATCATGATTTTGGCGATGGCGATCTTGCCGGTTTTTTTCATGGCTTCCACGATCAGTGTGTAGGCTTTGTCTCCGCCGGCAGAGGGCTCCAGATAGTAACTTTTATCAAAATAGATGGGATCGACCTGCTCCAGTCTGACAAAGTCCAGGATATCAATGGTTTTGGTATTTTCCTGAGGAATACGGGCAAAGTCTTCTTCCTGCATGATGATGTAACTGCCTTTTTGAAATTCGTAGCCCCTGACAATTTCCTCTGGTTTTGCTTCCTGCTCGCATTTGGAGCAGATTTTTTTGTAATTGATGGGCGCCATGCAGGCCTGATGCAAATAATGAAATTTTAGATCCTTGTTTTCGGTGGCTACATACATGCTTACAGGAATATTGACCAAACCGAAACTGACCGCACCTTTCCAGAGTGTTTTCATGCAAGCATACTCCTTTCGGCTTCTTATGGTTTAGCTTTTATGCTTTTGCCGGAATTTATGCGCGGTGCAGAGGATATAAGTACCCGCACCCAAGCATCATTTTTAGGTGAATTCTATCCGAATTTGCCCAAAATCTGGTACGATATATTTGTAATCAATTGCCAACTATCCCTGCGATGTTTAGATTTGATGCTCTTTTGTGGCGTTCTCGCCGAGGTCATCTATCTGGGAATCAAAGCAATAAAAACGAAGCAACAGATGGATCAGAGGAGGTGGCGGAATGGGCTTGAATGAACTCTGGTATAGTCTAATCGGATTTTTCTTCGCAGGTTTTTTCTTCTTCGAAGGCTTCGCTTTTGGCGTCGGCATGCTGATGCAATGGTTGGGGCATAATGAGGAAGAGAAGAACATGATCATACATTCCACTGAACCCTTGTGGGGAGCCAATGAAGTTTGGCTGTTAGCCGCGAGCGGAGCTATATTTGCGGTCTTTCCAGGGTGGTATGCCGTCCTGTTCAACAGTTATGGAGGGATTTTCTCCCTTATTTTGGCGTCTTTGCTCATCCGCGGGGTGGCTATTTCTTTTTGGCATCGCTTACATCAGCCCGCCTGGCGCAAAACCTGGAACTGGTTATTGGGGATGACCAGCCTGCTGATTCCCTTCTTGCTGGCAGTGGTCCTGGCCGGTTGCCTGGTGGGCGTGCCGATCAATGCGGAAAAAGAATATGCCGGCAGTCTCTTTGATCTCATGTCCCTGCCGGCAATGTTTTACGGTTTGGACCTGGTGGTCTTTTTCCTCTATCATGGCGCGGTATTCCTTGCCATAAAACTACAAGGGAAAATGCGGCGACAGGCTCGCCAAGCTGCCCGCCGCACTGGCCTGCTGTCCCTTGCAACAGCTGTTGCCGTCGGTGTTGTAGCTGCTATTACCACGAATATGTTTACTTCCTCCGTTGCCATCGCCCTGACCCTGGCCGGCGCGCTGGCGCTGCTGCTTTCTTATATATGTGTGTGCAAACGCCTCAGCAGACTGGCTTTCGTTTTGAACGAGGTGTCCATCATAGCGATCATCGTCGCTTTGTTTACGGCTTTGTTCCCCCGGGTTATGGTATCCACTGTCAATGAAGCCTTCAGCCTGACCCTCTATAACATCTCCGCCAGTTCCCACATCCTGAAAGTCATGACGATTGCGGCCATGGCCATGGTACCGGTTGTAATCCTCTATATCGTCTGGGCTTGTTCTGTATTCAAAAGAAGGCTCACAGGCGGTCCGGGATTATAAACTGTCGCGAACGATTTCAAATTCCTGATGAATTTGCATGAACAATTCCACCAAATAGGGATCAAAATGGCTGCCGGCACCCTCCGCAATAATCGCCCGGCTTTTTTCGTGACTAAAAGCCTCCTTGTACACCCGTTTCGAGCGCAGTGCATCATAAACATCCACGATGGCCATGATGCGTGCTGCCAGCGGGATGTCTTCACCGGCCAATCCCTGGGGATAACCGCTTCCGTCCCATTTTTCATGATGACCGATGGCAATATCCATACCCATTTGCAAAAAGGTGTTTTGGGTGTAACGCTGTTCCACCTGGGCCAGCGTGTTGAATCCGATGGTGGTGTGGGTTTTCATGATCTCGAATTCCTCTGGCGTCAATCGGCCCGGTTTGAGCAAAATGGCGTCGGGGATACCCACCTTGCCGATATCATGAAGCGGGCTGGCATGGTAAATATTATCGATAAACTCGTCGTTGACCCTGCCTGCATAGCGGGACAGCAACCCCATTCTTTCGGCCATTAACCGGCACAAGCTGGCGGTTCGTTCGATATGATTGCCGGTTTCATCATCCCGGGATTCGGACAACTTGACCAGTGCAAAGATGGTCGCCATCTGTGACTCGGAGATTTCCTGCACTTTTTCATCAACCAATTCCTGCAAATGATGATTGAATTTCTGCAGTTGTTCCTCCGTCAGTTTCATGATGGTAATATCCTGAATCGTCCCGCGTGCGGCCAGTATTTTTCCGTCGGCATCAAAGTGGGCGGTTGCTTTTATATGTACCCATTTCAACTGGTTGTCAGGCATTAATAATCGATAACGCAGTTCATTGGGTTCGACGCTAACCGGCAGTTGCCGATAATGAATGGCAACCATGTCACAATCCTCGGGATGAACCCGTTGCATGAATAATTCGTAATGCGGCTTTTGCGCAGGGTCAATCTGCAGGATCTGGTACATCGTATCTGACCAGCGCAGATCCCGGGTGGCAACATCCAGTTCCCAATGACCCAACAGGGCGATTTGCTGCGCTTCGCGCAGCCGGGTTTCACTTTGGGCCAGGAACAGGTTGGTTGCTTCCAGTTTTTGAGAGAGCTCCGCATATTTCAGCATCAGGTCGGTCATGAGCCGGTTTTGGATTTTGTTTTCGATGCGGGCGGCAAAATCCTCCAGCAAAAGCTGCAACGCTGCTTCATTTGGATACGTTTTGATGGCATCCAGCAGTTTTTGCTGAACAAGTGTTAAATCAGTATTCATTGGCCAATCTCCTGAAAATAGAAGTCGATGCCCACCGGCTGTAGTCTTTTCAACTGATCGATTATGATCTTGCAGTCTTGCTTGGATTTGATCAGGCTGCCGTGCTGCGGGGCAATCAACTCGATATCCAGTTTTTCGATTTGCTCCAGGGCATAGCCTAAAGCTTTGGCGGATGTCATGATGCGCTGATGAAAATATAACATTTGATGCAGGGGGCAGGTCTGTCCGTTATGCGGGCAGATTGCCTGGGGCAGACAAACGGCACATACATCTGCGCATGGCAGATACAGCTGCCAGTTGTTGTCGTAACTGCCAAAAATGTCGCTGGAAAAGAGGGTCCTGGTTTGGCTGTCATAGGTCACAAAACTGCCAGGCGCATGCGCAAACGGGGTGCGAATGAATTTTAGTTCCCTGCCGCTGGAAAAGGTGAAAGAATTATTCAGCTCTTCGATACATTGCATGGGCGAGGCCGAAGAATAATATTTGATGAACAGATTGTTTTCCCGATGAGAGATGATTTTCAGTTCAGGGTCGTTAATGACTGCTTCAAAGTGAGGCAGATTGCCGCACAGATCAGGATCGTAATGCTGATAGATCAGGCGCTTGATGTTACGGGGATCAGCGCCTGTGCGCAGGATCTTGAGCATCACCGTGCTGAAATCATCGCGACTGCCGCCATCGATCAAAACTGCTTCCGAACCTTCCATGATTAAATAAGGATGACAATGAATACCGGCTTTCTCATCGGAAAAGCCGACCCAATAGATGTTGTCGGCGATCTGCACTGGTCCGCTGTAATCAAGCTCATCCTGCTGCCATCGATTCATATTCTGCTCCTCCTGTTGAAATGCTGTTTGCTGAGCACATGCGACTGGTTGTGCGGACGAAAATGTTTTCTTGATAATTCTATTTTAACACTTTCCCGGCAATGGAGAAGACTTACCTGAACGCACTGGCCAGGAGGTTTTTGGGGCTGAAAGCGAGCCGAAGGCAGCAGGACGATTACTGGCTGCGGTTGCGGATTGAAAAGATGAAAATCTTATCCCCTCCCTGCCCAGGCTCACGGACGGAACTTGCTTTTGTCGGCCCGTTCAGGTCGGTGCTTGACTTACGCCCTGAAAGTGCTATCATGATAGAACAAATGTTCCTTAAGGTGTGAGAGCGATATGAAGGAACGAGTTATTTTGCATTCTGATCTGAATAATTTTTATGCTTCGGTCGAATGTCTGCATCGTCCGGAAATACGCGATAAACCGGTAGCCGTTTGCGGGGATCCGCTTTTGCGGCACGGGATCGTGCTGGCGAAAAACTATCCCGCCAAAGCCACCGGGATTCAGACCGGTGAAGCCATCTGGCAGGCGCAGCAGAAATGTCCGGGGTTGGTGGTGCTGCCCCCCAATTTTGGCTTATATTTACGCTTTGCCCGCCTGGCCCGGGAGATTTATGCCAGTTATACCGATCAGGTGGAACCTTTCGGCTTGGATGAAGCCTGGCTGGATGTGGGCGGAAGTTGCCAGGTATTTGGAGACGGTCGGGAGATCGCTGACCGGATCCGAACCCGCATCAAAGAAGAACTGGGTGTGACTGCTTCCGTCGGTGTCAGCTACAACAAGATTTTTGCCAAGCTGGGCAGTGACATGAAAAAGCCCGATGCCACAACCGTCATCACCAGCGACAACTTCAGACAAACGGTCTGGCCGCTGCCGGCCGGTGACTTGCTTTATGTAGGCCGGGCCACCAAACGCAAACTGGCCTCCCGGGGCGTCACCAGTATTGGTGATATTGCCCTGGCTGACCCTGCCGGCCTGCGTTCTTTGCTGGGCAAGTGGGGGGAGGTGCTGTGGGCCTTTGCCAACGGTCTGGACTGCTCCCCGGTCGTTCGCATGGGGGAGGAATCCCAGATCAAAAGCGTGGGCAACAGCATTACCACCCCCCGTGATTTAAAAACGGATGCAGATGTAGAGATGACCTTTTATGTGCTCAGTGAGAGTGTGGCCGAGCGTATGCGCCAGCACGGCTTTAAATGTCGTACCGCCCAGATTTATATTCGCGATAACAATCTTTGCAGCCTCGGCGCCCAGGGCAAGTTTCCCCGGCCTACCCAACTTGCTGCAGATCTGGCCGCAAAGGCGATGACGCTTTTCCGTGCCCATTACGCCTGGGAAAAACCCGTCCGCAGTTTGGGGGTCAAGGGAACTGATTTGGTAGCAGCGGACTGTTGTGAACAGTTGTTTCTTTTTGAAGATGAAGAAAGACGCCGCAAACAAGAGAAAATCGAAGCCACGGTTGATGACTTGCGGCACCGCTTTGGACATTTCTC
The DNA here is from genome assembly GCA_035447945.1 of Syntrophomonas sp. GTDB lineage: Bacteria > Bacillota > Syntrophomonadia > Syntrophomonadales > Syntrophomonadaceae > Syntrophomonas_B. Next base: position 36,163 of record DAOTHZ010000006.1, on the reverse strand, counting down.
CATTCAGCGGGCCTTGTTGCTGCAGGATGAAAAACTGGGAGCGATCAATCCCAAGGAAGATCATGTCATTCATCCGGTGGCATTTTTTAAGGAAGGCAGATTGCCGTAAAGGAGGCTAATGACGATAATGGAAGAAAGACGTTATTGCAACCCGGATAAAGTCTACGTCAGCGTCAAAGCAGTATTTTATCCGGATGGCGGATTCAAGCCAACTTCTTTGATTTGGGAAGACGGATGCGAATATCCCATCGACAAAGTCACCGATATTCGCCGGGCTGCCAGTCTCAAAGCCGGTGGCACAGGCATCCGTTATACTTGTCGAATAAGCGGCCAAACGATTCATCTATTTCTGGAGGAAGACCGCTGGTTTATGGAAAGAAGGGGGAGTTAGCCATCTGCGGACGATATCTGGTCTCTACCGAAGAGGAAATTATCGAGACACGGGAGATCATACGGCAAATCAATCAGCGTTATGAAGGCTGGCCTGAACATGCCCGAATGAAGAGCGGAGAGATCTTTCCCACCGATGTGGTTCCGGTATTGGCTTGGGAAGAAGATGCCGTGCATCCCCGTTTGTTCAGTTGGGGCTTTCCCCGTTGGCAGGGCAGCGGCGTGATCATCAACGCCCGCCGGGAAACGGTGCTGGAGAAAAAAATGTTCCGCCAGGCCTTTTTGGAGCGGCGCTGCATCATCCCTTCCCATGGGTTTTATGAGTGGAAAAAAAGAGCCGGGCAGAAGCAAAAAGAAAAGTATCTGCTGCGTTTGCCGGGCACCCCTCTGCTTTACATGGCCGGCATCTATACCCTTTACCGGCAGGAGGGCCTGGAACTGCCCGGTTTTGTTATTCTCACGACGTCCGCCAGTCCTTCCGTGCAGCCCATTCATGAGCGGATGCCGGTGATTTTACGACCTGACGAGCAAAACAATTGGCTGCGGGACGAAATCTTTGCCCGCCGGGCTATCGAACGCGAAGGCCCGCAGTTGGAAGCCCGAAGAGCATAGGGCAGAACCGCGGCAATCTTTAGGTCATTGTTAAATTATTGAAAACGGTGTTTATTAGCGACAGAAAATAAAGTACACTAGTATAAAATTAAGATGGAAAACCTTACCATGATCCGGCAAGGCGGAGGAGAACCGATGAAAGTATTGATCGCCGATGATGATAAAATTTCCCGTTTAGTGGTGAAAAACTTGTTAAACTCCCTGGGCTATGAGGTTTTGGAAGCCGAAGACGGGGAGCGTGCCTGGCAGATTCTGCAGGAGGAGGCGATCCAGCTGCTGGTGCTTGACTGGGTCATGCCCAAAATCGAAGGACCCGAGTTATGCAGACGCCTGCGATCCTCCAAAGGAGAAGATTACTATATCATTGTGTTGACTGGCCGCAACAGCAGTGAAGATATTGTTGCCGGATTGCAGGCAGGAGCTGACGATTATATCACCAAGCCATTCCAGCCTCAGGAATTTGCCATCCGTTTGAAAATTGCCCGGCGGATACTGGAATTGCGGCAAACGATGAAGGAGGCGGTGGAAGATCAGCGTTACATGGCGCAGCACGATGTTTTGACCGGCATCTTGAATCGCAAGGAAATAATCAATGTTCTGGAAAAAGAGATTCACCGGGCGCAACGCCAAAAAAGCAAACTGTCGGTGCTCATGGGCGATGTAGACAATTTCCGGCAAATCAATGAAATGCATGGCAAGGCAGCCGGAGATGCTGTGCTGGCCGAGGTCGCCAAAAGAATGAAAAACTCTCTGCGGATATATGACAACGTTGGTCGTTATGGCGGAGACGAGTTTTTACTGGTGATGCCCGGTTGTTCTGTGAATGAAGCCCGCCTGATCGCCCGGCGTATTTTAAATGTGGTTAAAAACCAATCAGTGATGTATTATAACAAGGATATTTCGGTAACCATCAGCCTGGGCCTGGCCAGCCATGACGATCCCGAACAGGCGGATATGCAGAGCCTCATACAGGCTGCCATTGCGGCCATGCGCCAGGCCAAGGCAAACGGGCACAACTGTTACGTGGTCGCCGAACCATATCTCTAAAACAACCTGTTTTTATATTTTTTACCTTGTCTATGAGCAACCGTTTCCGTTATAAATGAAGGGAGCGGTTTTTGTTTTTCCGGGATTCAGTGATCTGTTCCAGGCTCTCCGGTCGTAATCCTGGTTGAAAGATCGGCGCGTGGGGGAGATCAATTTAAATAAAAAAGCCAAATATTTGAAAGATGGTTTATAATCTTATTGGTTGATAACCAAACAGAAACATCAATCTTCCTGAGAGGATAAAACGCTGTGGCGATCCCTTCAGGGAAATACCATACGGAGCATATTTGCGAGTGAAGGGAAAGAAGCAGATGAAAGTGTTGGTTGCCGATGATGACAAACTCTCTCGTTTATTGGTAAAAGACCTGGTCACCTCCATGGGATATGAGGTCCTGGAGGCCGCCGACGGTGAACAGGCTTGGCAAGTCCTGCAGGAGCACTCGCCCCGTCTGGTGATTCTCGACTGGATCATGCCCCGCATGGACGGGACCGAGTTGTGTCAACGGCTGCGCTTGCTGGACGATGAAAACTACTATTATATTATTCTGCTTACCGGACTCAACAGCAAAGAAAATATTATTGCGGGTCTGAATGCCGGGGCCGATGATTACATCACCAAACCATTCATACCGCAGGAATTGGAAATGCGTTTAAAGGCCGGCAAACGCATATTGGAGTTGCAGCAATCTCTGCAGGAGGCGCTGGAGAAACAACGGCATATGGCACGGCATGATGCATTGACCGGGATCTTGAACCGGGGAGAGATCATCAAAATGTTGGAAAAGGAACTTATCCGGGCTGAACGTCAACATGAAAGATTGTCAGTAATCATGGGAGACCTGGATCATTTCAAGCAAATCAATGATACGTATGGACATATGGTCGGAGATGCAGTGCTCGTGGAAACCGCTCAACGGCTCAAAGATACGCTGCGTGTTTATGATAGTGTTGGCCGTTACGGCGGGGAGGAATTTTTGCTGGTGCTGCCTGGTTGTGCGCTTGAGGAGGCGCAGCTGCTCGCCGGTCGTATTTTGCATGCGATCAACGCCCAGCCGGTGCGGTATAATAATCATAAAATACCGGTTACCATCAGCCTGGGACTGGCCTGTAACGACACCCCTGCGCATGCGCATGTTGAAGGGATTGTACAGGCGGCTGATTTTGCCATGTACCAGGCCAAAAAAAATGGCCGCAACTGTTACGCAGTAGCCGAATAACCCATCTGCAAGAGCTGTTGCTGCTGTTTTGCTTTCAGCAAACCGTTTCCGCTATAAAAAGGGGGACGGTTTTTGAAGACGCGTTCCAAAACAAAACGATTGTACATCATATCAGTAACGGAGGGACCAGCATGGAACCAGTTGTCGAACCAGTCTATAACCGTAAACACCCGGGAACGCTGGCCTATAAGAAGTTTTTTTACAAAAATGCGATCAAAGGTGTTTTACGTCCGCACCGGGTCATTTTTAAAAAACGCCGGGTTGGCAGGGACGATCATTTCGTACTTTATCCCCAGGGCCAAAAGAAATGGTATAAACTTTTCGGAGTGCCCGAGGATGTGACAGTCCCCTTTACCTATTCCGATTTTTCCCGAGCGGTCGGCTTTATGGAAGTGATCGAAGGGTTGCAGTCCAATTTCAAACATTTGCTTCATCTTAAAAGCGAGATCTGGTTTTATCGGGAACTGATTCCCGGGGAAGCCTATATCATTGACTATTTATTTGAAGATGTTTTGCAGATCAAGCCTGATAAAGCGGCGATGATCGGATGCTCGGCCATCAGTCGCAACGGAGAACAGTATATGAAAATGCGCGATCATTTTGTTATCAAGGATCTGCCCCCAAGAGATGCGGTTTATCTGCAAAAGGATACCAGCGATCAATTTAAAGGCATTACCCGAGTGCCGGCTGAACCACTGGACAGCGCACGGATGGAGGAGATCTATATTCCTGCCGATTTGGCCAAACGCTACGGAGATACCTCGGGGGACTACAATATTGTACATACTTCCCCCTTGATGGCCAGGCTTTTTGGTTATGAAAGGACGTTCATTCAGGGCCTGTGTTCAGCCAACCTGATCATGAGCCGGCTTTGCATGGGCGGGATCAAGCTGCGGCATTTTACGATTACCTTTGGCCGTCCGGTCTTTATGGACAGTACGGTCTATCTTTATTACACCGATCACGAATACCGTTTGCAGGATCAAGACAACCGTGTGCTGTGCTTTGGACAAATCAACTGTGCCGAAGATTTCTCAGCCTAGGAGGGAGTGGTGCCGGGATGCGGGTCAGAGTCAAGCTTTTTGCCACCTTTCGCAAAGGCCGCTTCAAGGAAAAAGAAATGGAATTGGACGAAGGATGTACAGTCGGCTGGGTAATTGATTGTCTGCGCCTGCCGCGCAAAGAGTTGGGTGTGGTATTTCTGAACGGTTTATCGGTCAGCGATGACCAACAATTGCTGGCAGGCGATACTTTGTCCATATTCCCCATGGTGGGAGGTGGATAGCATGCATCATGGGCAGGGTGAACCGGTTCCGGAACGTTATTTGCGCAATCTGCAAGCCATCAGTGCAAGCGAGCAGGCACAGCTTCGGGATGCCCGGGTGGGGGTGTGCGGGTGCGGCGGCCTGGGTTTGTATGTCGTCAATTATTTGGCCCGTCTGGGAGTCGGGCGCATTACCGTATGGGATCCGGACGTTTTCCATGAAAGCAACATCAATCGTCAATTGCTGGCCAGTTACAAGACGCTGGGGCAGAAGAAGGCGGAGGTATGTCGGCAATATGTACAGGAGATAAACCCGGAGGTTGTCTTGACGGCCCTGCCCTGCCTTTGGGAGGCGGGTGATCCCGTCATATTTGCACAGCAGCAGGTCATTGTTGATGCGTTGGACAGCATTCCTTCCCGGTTAGCACTGGCAGAAGCCTGTGGACGTGCCGCGCTGCCGATGGTGCACGGAGCGGTAGGAGGATGGTATGGACAGGTTACGGTGATTATGCCCGGGGACAAGACACTCCATGCCTTGTACAGTAATACAGATCGAACCGGCATCGAAGAGGAGCAGGGCACGCTGTCGTTTACTGCAGCGGTGATCGCCGGGATGCAGGCGGCTGAGGTCATTAAACTGTTGTTAAAACGCGAATCAGATCTTATTCATGAAATTGGTATGGTTGATTTGCTGGATCTGGGTGTGGAACGGTTTCAAAAAAATGCTACACCCATGTAACATGTGTGCTACAACGATGTGAAAATTGGAGCAGCAGTGGAGCATGAAGCAAGTATTTTTATAAATGGATTGGCACAGGACGGGACGGGGTTCCCGTCTTTTTTTATGGTTATGCAAATACTGGCACAGATTTTGCTCTTAATAATTCACAGAGAAGATGCGATTGTTTTTTGCCATCCGGACTCTGTATTGCCTGGCGGGTCATGGTCCGGCTGAACAACAGACAGGTATTTTCTCAAATCCAAGCAAAAGGAGAGTGAGGACTGGTTTGCCCGTGCAGGGTGAAATCAGCAACGTATGAGCAAAGTGCTATTTGTGGAACCAGAAAAATGCACCGGCTGTCGTAGTTGTGAACTGATTTGTTCATATATCCATGCCGGGGAGTTTAATCCCTTGCGTTCCCGCATCTCAATTATTGCTTTCGAAAAGACCGGTTTTTCATTTCCGGCCGTTTGTCAGCAATGCAGTGTGGCGGCCTGCATGGAGGTCTGCCCGGTGGGCGCCATCAGTGTTGATGATGTGACCGGTGCCAAGATTGTCAACCATGCCATATGCCTGCGCTGTAAAATGTGCACCATTGCCTGTCCCTTTGGCGCGACTTTCTATGATGCTGATCATGATTTAATTATTAAATGTGATCTTTGCGGCGGCGATCCGGAGTGTGTGAAACACTGCCCGTCCGGCGCGATCTCCTATCGTGAGGCGAAAACCGCCAATTTCAATAAACGCCGCGCGAATGCCGAAAAATTCAGAGACGTCATGGAGGAGGGGAGATAACATGTTTGCTTGGCAAGGTAAGATTTTGCGGGTAAATCTAAGCGACGGAACCATAAAAGCGGAACCTCTAAACCGGGAATATGCAGAGCAATATATTGGTGCCCGGGGTTTGGGAACCAAATATTTTACGGAAGAAGTAGATCCCAGGGTGGATCCATTAAGTCCAGAAAACAAAGTTATCATTATGACCGGCCCCCTCACCGGAACGTTTGCCGGGTCTGGCGGGCGTTACAATGTAGTGACCAAAGGACCGCTGAATGGTACGATTGCGGCATCCAATTCCGGGGGAACATTTGGCCCGGAACTGAAATATGCGGGCTGGGATGGTATCATCTTTGAGGGACGGGCGGACAGCCCGGTTTATTTGTCAATTTACAATGACCAGGTTGAATTGAAATCCGCGGCAGAGCTTTGGGGTCAGGATGTTTTTGCCACGACCGATGCGCTCAAGGCGACTATGGACGAGGAAGCCAAGGTATGCTGTATCGGCCCGGCCGGGGAGAATTTGGTGAAATATGCCTGTATTATGAACGAATACCACCGTGCTGCCGGACGTTCAGGGGTTGGTGCGGTCATGGGTTCGAAAAATCTTAAAGCGATCGTGGTCAAAGGCACCCTGGGAATCGTGGTGGAGGATCCCAAGGCCTTTATGGCGGCGGCTATTGACGCCCGCACCAAACTCAGGGAACATCCCGTCAGCGGAGAAGGACTGGCGGCCTATGGTACCAACATTCTTGTCAACATCCTGAATGAACATGGGGGATTGCCGGTCAAAAACTTCAGTGAAGCGGCAGTGTTTCCCAACGCGGAAAAAATATCCGGAGAATACCAGACAGAAAAATATCTGGTCAGAAACAAAGGCTGCTTTGGTTGTACAATCGGCTGCGGCAGGGTTACTGACATTCCCAAAGGACCTTTCAAGAGTGCTGGTGAAGGCCCGGAATACGAAGCAACCTGGACCTTTGGCTCCAACCTGGCGGTGGATGATTTCGAAGCCATTTGCAGAGCCAATTTCCTTTGCAATGAACTGGGTTTGGATCCGATTACGCTGGGAGGCACGATTGCATGTGCCATTGAACTGGTGGAAAAAGGCATTATTCCTCGTGCTACGGCCGATCTGCGCTGGGGGGATGGCGCCATGCTGGTTGATCTGGTAACCAAAGCGGCCTACCGGGAAGGATTTGGGGATGAACTGGCGGAAGGGTCGTATCGTTTGGCAGAGAAGTATGGTTATCCCGAGTATTCGATGACGGTGAAGAAACAGGAAATGCCGGCCTACGATCCGCGGGCCCAGCAAGGCATCGGTCTGAACTATGCAACTTCCAACCGGGGCGGTTGCCATGTGCGCGGATATATGACTTCACCAGAAATACTTGGCATCCCTGTCAAGGTTGACCCGGATGACACTGAAGGCAAACCGGCTTTGCTGAAGCTGTTCCAGGATCTAACTGCCCTGGTGGATGCTTCCGGATTGTGCCTGTTCGTTACGTTTGCCATTGGTTTGCCGGAAATCGCTGCTCAGTTGCGCACGGCTACGGGATTGGACCTGAGTGATGACGAATATCTGCTGATCGGTGAGCGGATTTGGAATCTGGAACGGCTGTTCAATCT
>DAOTHZ010000006.1:12339-28406 GCA_035447945.1 Syntrophomonas sp. | reverse complement strand
ACTGCCGTCCTTGGAAAACCCAGGTCCGGCAGAATTCTTTCCGTTTAGGAGGCGTTAATGCATGCAAATCGATGCCAAGGAATATGAGAATGCCAGCGCATACCAGAGTCTGATCAAAACCTATGCCGGGAAGCCCGAGTATCTTCTGGCCATCATGCAGGATATCCAAAGACAATACAATTATCTGCCTCGTCTGGCAATTACCATGATTGCATCCCATGTCGGACTGCCGGTCAGCCGTGTTTATGCCATGGCCTCTTTTTACAAGGCTTTCAGCCTAACCCCCAAGGGTCGTTTCGTAATTCGGGTTTGTGACGGTACGGCTTGCCATATCAAAAACTCTGAAACGCTGCTCGATCAGCTGGAAAAACAATTGCAGGTCAGGCCTGGGCAAACCACTGCGGACGGACTTTTTTCAGTGGAAACGGTGAACTGTTTGGGGGCATGTGCGCTGGCACCGGTGATGGTAATCAACGGGAAAGTCTATGGCAAGGTCAATCGCAGCGAGGTGGAAAGGATCATCAAGGAGTATGGGGGGCAGAGCGATGCAAACTGAGATGAATCCAGGCAAGGGTGACCGGCAGACCGTGCTGGTGTGTTGTGGTACCGGCTGTACTGCCAACGGCGGGCGGGAAGTATTCAAGGCTTTTTCCCAAAGCCTGCAGCATCATCCGGAAATCGAAGTGCTGCCAGTAGTAAAGGCGACTGGCTGTAATGGTTGGTGTGAAAAGGGTCCTCTGGTCAGGCTGATTCCCAAAGACATAACCTATTGCAGTGTGGCACCGGCGGACGTGGATGAAATCATCAGCAAAACCCTGCTGCAAGGGGTGCCGGTTAAACGACTTCTGTACCGTGATCCGGTCAGCAAGGAACATCTGACCTCCCACCACCTGACCGATTTTTATCGCAAACAGCACAAGATTGCCCTGCGCAATATCGGAGAGATTGATCCTGGACAAATCGACGATTATATTCAGCGTGGCGGCTATCAGGCTTTACAGAAGGCTTTGCTGGGGATGGAAAGGCAGGAAGTCATTGATACGATCAAGGCAGCCGGCTTAAGAGGCCGAGGTGGGGGTGGGTTTCCCACCGGACAAAAATGGCAGGCCTGCCGGAATGCTGCCGGCAATCCCAAATATATCATTTGCAATGGGGATGAGGGTGATCCCGGGGCCTTTATGGATCGCAGCATTATGGAGGGTGATCCGCATACAGTAATTGAGGGTATGTGTCTGGGCGCTTACGCGGTAGGTGCTGCCCGCGGGTATATTTACGTCCGCGATGAATATGATCTGGCCGTACAATACCTGCGCCAGGCGATTGACGATGCCCGCCAGCGGGGTTATCTGGGCAAAAACATCCTCAATTCAGAGTTATCCTTTGACATTGAGCTGGTCAGAGGCGGAGGGGCCTTCGTATGCGGCGAGGAGACTGCTTTGCTTGCTTCCATCGAAGGCCGGGTCGGGGAACCGCATGACAAATATGTTTTTCCTACCGAAAAAGGCTTGTGGGGCAAACCCACGGTCATCAACAACGTGGAAACCTGGGCCAATGTTCCGGTGATTATGTTACACGGTGCGGAATCCTTTGCAGCCATCGGCACGGACAAAAGTAAAGGGACCAAGGTCTTTTCCCTGGTGGGCAAGGTGGTCAATACGGGTCTGGTGGAAGTCCCCATGGGAACGACTTTGCGGGAAATTATCTATGAAATCGGCGGCGGCGTCTTGAAAAAAAGAAGTTTCAAGGCGGTGCAGACCGGAGGGCCTTCCGGGGGATGCATTCCTGCTGCACTGCTGGATCTTCCCATTGATTTTGACAGTCTGACTGAAGCCGGTTCGATGATGGGCTCAGGCGGGTTGATCGTCATGGATGACCATACCTGTATGGTGGAAGTAGCCCGCTATTATGTCAGTTTCCTGGCAGGCGAGTCCTGCGGCAAATGCACTCCCTGCCGGGAAGGAATCCGGGCGCTGCTGGAGATTCTGACCCGCATCTGTGAAGGGCAGGGGAGCATTGAAGATCTTGACCTGTTGGAAGATATCAGCGTGACCATGCAGCAGGCCTCGCTCTGCGCTTTGGGCAGAACTGCTCCGAATCCGGTACTGTCAACGCTGCGCTATTTTCGTGATGAGTACCTGGAACACATCCAGCAGCAGCGGTGTCCGGCCGGAGTATGCCGGGCTTTATCAGTGTTCCATATCGATCCCGAAATATGCAACGGCTGTGGAGTGTGTGTCAGACATTGTTCGGTCAATGCTATCCGCGGTGAGAAAAAACAAGTCCATGTGATTGATGAATCTATTTGTATTCATTGCGGAGAATGTTATCGTCAGTGTGCTTTTGATGCGATCAAGCTGCGCTAGGAGGAATGATGATGAAGATAAACGTGAATGGTCAGCAACGAGAAGCGCATGCAGGAGAAAGCATTTTAGATCTTTGCCGCAGAGAAGGCATTCCCATTCCCACCTTTTGCTATCATCAGGCGTTTGGCGGACAAGGTGCCTGCCGGATGTGCATGGTGGAAATCAAGGAAGAGGGACAGACTCGTTCACGCATGGTGGCAGCCTGCACCTATCCGCTTACCCAACCGGCCGAGATTACAACGGAATCAGAACAAATCCTGAGGATTCGGCGTACCATCGCCATGTTGCTGGCTCGCAGGGCAGACAAAAATGCTTTGCTGGAAACCATGTGCCAGAAATATGGAGCTTCCCGCCTGCCTGCCATTGTTGTCGAACCGGCCAACTGCATCCTTTGCGGGCTTTGTATCCATGCCTGTGCCGAAATGGGCAAGAGTGCGATTTGGAGTATGTTTCGCGGCGTTGACAAGCGCATCGCCACGCCCTATGATGAAGCGTCCGACGATTGCATGGGCTGTGCCGCCTGTGCCCAAGTCTGTCCCACGCAGGCCATCAAAGTGGAAGAAGAGGGAGCGGTCAGGAGAATTTGGAACAAAACTTTCGCGCTGGTTGCCTGTACGCGCTGCGGCAAGCCTTATGCAACCAGGGATGAACTCGATTATTTGGGACAGCACGGCGATTTTGGGCAGGAAAAACTGTGCGAAGCCTGCCGCAGGAAAACACTGGCTGCCAATATGCAAACTTTTCAAGCATAAACAGGGATGAAAAATATGTAACAGTTGTGTTACACTGGAGGCAGAAACTGCTCTCCGCTGCATGGGCAGGGAGGGCAGTTTTTTGTTAAAGAGGTGGGATACCATGAATGATCTTCCCTTGAAAGATACAAAACAGTTGTGGAAGGCGTTTGTTGAGCGTGGTGAACTGCCCGGCAGCAACCTTTCGCCCATTGTCAAAGCCTCCTGGCAGCGTTGTTATGCCGCCGGAGTCGATCCTTATGACGGGTGCAGTCACACCATGCTGGGGACTGCGGAACTGGAACGATTGTGCCGGGAACATGCCGAGCTGATCAAAATTGCCCTGCCGATTATGAAGGAATTAAACCGCTATGTAGCCGGTTCTGGCTTTTTGGTCATGTTGAGCAGTGAGTGCGGTTATATCATGGAGGTGATGGGGAACCCGGAAACGTTGGCTCAAGCCCGCCAAATCAATTTTATTAAAGGGGCGGCCTGGACTGAGCAGGAGGTTGGAACCAATGCCATCGGTACCGTGCTGCAGGAAAAGATTCCCCTGCAAATCAGCAGCGATGAGCATTACTGTCAGTTGCATCATGTCTGGACCTGTTCGGCTGCACCCATTTTTAATGACCAAAAGCAAATCATCGGCGTGCTCAACATGTCCGGCCCCTCGCCGGAAGCCCATCAACACACCCTGGGGATGGTGGTTTCCGCTGCTACAGCCATAATGTTTGAGATGCGCTTGCATGCCCAGAACCAGGAAATCATAAGGATGTCGGAACAGATGCGCAATGTTTTCATGAGCATTTCCGACGGGGTTATGATCATTGATCAGGCAGGACGCATTGTGCAACTGAATCCGGTAGCGGAAAACCTCTTGGGGCGCAGCAGCCGGGAGATGGAAAACCAATTCTGTACGACCGTTTTTCCGGAGCTTAAAAAAATGGAAGAGTTTCTTAACAGCGGGTCGGAAATCAATGAGCTGGAAACTTATTTGCAAGGTTTCTCCGGAACGATAAGCTGCATTCTCTCCGGCCAGCCCTTTCGGGATGAAGAAGGGAGTGTAAACGGGGGGGTTCTGATTTTTAATCCGCTGAAAAAATTACGCAGTCTGGTCAATCGGATCAGCGGAGCCCATGCCAGTTTTACCTTTCAGGATATCATCGGACAGAATCCCAAACTGTTGGAGGCAGTCCAAACCGCCCGCCTGGCTGCGGACAAGCGCAGCAATATATTGTTGCAGGGAGAGAGCGGCACCGGCAAGGAGTTGTTTGCCCAGGCCATTCACAATGCCAGTTCACGCCGGCACGGACCGTTTGTTGCCCTGAATTGCGGCGCTATTCCCCGCGAATTGCTGGGCAGTGAACTCTTTGGCTATGTGGATGGCGCCTTCACCGGCGCCCGGAAAGGCGGGCGGACCGGGAAGTTTGAACTGGCTTCCGGAGGGACGCTGTTTCTGGATGAAATCGGCGAAATGCCATTAGGGAAGCAAGTCTCTTTGCTGCGGGCCGTTCAGGAAAAAGAAATCACTCGAATCGGTGATGATAAAGTGGTTCCGGTTGACGTGCGCATTATCTGTGCAACCAATAAAGACCTGCGTGTCGAGGTGGAGAAAGGCAATTTCCGCCAGGACCTCTATTATCGTCTGAATGTCATCAGAATCAAGTTGCCATCCCTAAGAGAAAGGCCGGAGGATATTCCGCTGCAGTTTCATTACTTTTTGGAACAGACCAGCATGAAGATGGAAATGTCGATGCCGCAGGTGGAACCGGCGGTACTGGACTGCCTGTGCCGTTATGATTGGCCGGGCAACGTTCGCGAATTGCAAAATGTAGTGGAAAGAATGATAAATATCAGCAACGGCAGAGAAATAACCATCAAGCATCTGCCCCAGGAGATTATGCAGGATCAAGGACGCCTGCCCGAAAAAATGGCCCAGACGGTCCTGACCGGGGAGAGTGCCGGCAAATACCGCCAACAGCAGAAGTTGCTGCAGAACCAGCAGGAAAGGCAGGAACTTGAGCAATTGCTGGAGATCTATGGCGGCAATATCAGTCGGATTGCACAGGTCAAGGGCGTATCCCGCAACACCATTTACCGCCGGATGAGGAGGCTCGGGATGGAACTGTGAGGGGCATGTGATTGTGGGGGAATATAACTATTTCTTGCTATTATTTGTATAAATTGCTAAGATTATGTCATGGTTTTGCCATAACAAATTTTAAGGAGGTAGACTGATGACTGAGATGAACACTCCCCAAGCCCCGGCTCCCGATCCCGAAGCCATGAAGGCCCTTATGGCCAAGATAGCCAAGATACAGAAGATACTCAAATTTCTGTATCTGGGACAGGCGACCGTGGCAGTGCTGTTGTTGCTGCTCGCCTTCATGCCCAACCTCAGTGGTTCCCCGCATGTATCTTTTGCTTTCCTGATGCTGGTACCCTTTTTCTGCGGCCTTGCTTATCTGGCTTCCTTTGCCGGCAAGGATTTGACTTTTGCCAAGGCGGCCTTTCGCAATACGGCCATCTCCCAACTCGGTTTGTTTATTGTAGCGCTTTATGTCTATGTGTCCCTGGGTGCTCCCATGGTGGCTGTACTGGCTGTATTGGCATTGATTTTTGGCGCGCTGGCGGGGATGGTTATTTATCAAGCCAGCAAAGGGTAATAAATGGACTGATGCAACAGTGTCCGCAGTAATAGCAGTGATAGCTGAATGAACCATTTCATCACAGTCATAAATTTTGCATCTAAACAGCCCGCTTTGGCGGGCTTTTCCTTTGCTCAGTCACGCAAACCATGATCAAGCCCGGGCCAATATCGTGCCAATAGTTGACACGGTATTGGCCAAGTATTTCGTCAAGGGTTTCATTACGCTGACATATAAGTGTCACTATAAGCACATATCTTCAGAAGAGAAAGAAACATATCATCGTAGGATTATTCGCCGGCACCAACAGGATTTAGGTGTTGTTTATGGAAATCTACCATAAGAACAAGCAAAGGGGGTCAGGGGTGGTGAAAATGAATCGCACAGCTTCCACGGTACAGATCACCAGCCGATTGCGGGAATATGTAATCAACCATCCTGATGCAGATCGGGATGAAGTGATGCAAGCGGTCGGCATTGGCAGTATAGCTTCGCTTTACAGTATCCTGGCGGGACTGAATGATGACCGGCAGATTTGCAGCAACGGCGCGTATGCCATCTGTAACAATGGGCAGCGTCTGTTGCTGGATGAGATTGCAACGTATCTGCAGGAGAAGCCTGACCGCGCCCCAAGTGCGCCCAAATTGGCTGAGCGGCTGCTGTATCTCTATTGGTGTCTGCACAACAGCATACCTGACGGTGGCCTGAGCATGAAAGCCATTGAGAAGGTTTATCTGGATCTGTTCGCCAAAAGCGTTGATCATGTCCCGGCAGAAGGGGCGCTGAAAAGGATGATCTATCGAGATCTGGAAACCTTTGCGAATCTGGGGATCTGGGTTGAACGTTCAGAAAAGAGTAAAAAATATTGTCTGCAGGATGAATATCTCCCCAAGCTCAGTTCGGAGAGTGCGGCCGCCGTGTATGTCAGCATGCTGCTCTATCGCGGGACGCTACTGGATGAAGCGACGCTGGGGGCCAAAGAACAGTTGGAAAAAAGCTTTTTCAAGCATTTTCCGGAACGCTCCCGGATGCTCAAAGATCGAATCTATGTGATGGGTGATACCCTGGCCCACCCGCAGGAGTTCGGCAATATCCTGGGCAAACTGATTCTGGCCGTGGGAGAGTCTTATCGGGTCAAGCTGACCTACATGACCAATGATGGAGAAGAATCAGCCCGTTTAATCGAACCGCTGGGATTGCTGTGCAAAAGGAATGTCTGGTATTTGATCGCCCGCCGGCAGAACAAGGAAATGAGGTCCTACCGGGTCGATCAGATCCTGCATCTCAACGTACGGGAAAGCGAAAGGTTTGCCTATCCGGGCGATTTTTCCATTGAATCGTATCTGGGATGCAGCTGGGGCGTGTTTCGCAATGACGAGGTGCAAACCGTAAAATTGAAGTTTTCACGTGAAGTCAGTCACCGGGTGAAAAATCTGCACTACCACGCCAGTCAGAGGATATTTTCCGAAGAAGAAGACGGTTCCGTTATTTTGGCGTTTGAAGTCTGCGGGCTGATGGAGATGCAGAGCTGGATTCTGCAGTGGGGCACCCAGGTTGAAGTGCTGGAACCGCCTGCGCTGCGGGATTCGGTTCTCCAAACGGTCCGCGCCGTAGCCCTGCAATATGAAAAACAAGACGATTGATGGCGAAAACCAATGAGTCCCTCTGCCCATTCCCGCAAGCAGATATTTTTTAAGGAGGAACGAATGATGATCCGCAAGGAAATGCTGGAGCTGTTGTTCCGCCCGGCCAGCATGCAGCGCTGGAATGATCATATCAGACCGCATACCGGGTTCAGTGAATTGGACAAGCAATCCCACAAAATGGTCTTTGCCTATGTGCTGGCCAAAACCGAGGAAAATGACCGCGGCATTGCGGTTGACTGGCAGCGCTTGATCGAAGGTGGTATTTTTGAGTTTTTACAGCGCAGTATTCTGACTGATCTTAAACCGGATGTTTTTCACCGGCTGATGGAGCAAAAAAGCCGCGAACTGAACAGCTGGGTGATCGAGCAGATCCATGACAGCGTAGCCAGTATCAAAGGAGAATTTTTATCCAAACTGCAAACCTATTTATTCGAGACGGAATACGCCAAATTGGAGAAGCGCATCTTGCGTGCGGCTCATTATCTGGCCACCAATTGGGAGTTTGCCATCATCGACCGGATGAATGCAGGATTTTTTGGCCTGGAACAAACCCGCCAGAATATTGCCAATGAGGTCGAAGAGTTCTATGACTTGGCCGGCGTGCAGAAATTTGTGCTGGGTAAAAAAAGCCGCAATTTTATGGACCTGGTGGGGCAGCTGCGTTTTCAGCAAAGATGGGGCCAGTCACCGCGGGTGCCGGAGACTTCAGTGCTGGGGCACATGCTCATCGTAGCCATCCTCGTTTATTTCTTCTCGGCAGAGATCGGAGCCAACCCCAAACGACGCTACAATAATTTTTTTGCCGGACTTTTTCATGATCTGCCCGAGGTTTTGACCCGGGATATCGTTTCCCCAGTCAAACGGTCGGTGGCTGGACTGGAAGAATTGATTAAAACAATGGAGGAAGAACAGTTCAAGGAAAAAATACTGCCGTTGCTGCCCCGGGCCTGGCATCAGGAAATGCGCTATTTTCTGGCGGATGAATTCCAGAGCAAAGCCAAGGTCGATGGCCAAACCTTGCTTTGCTCGTCAGAAATGCTGAGCGAACAATACGCGCAGGATGAGTTCGATCCCCTTGACGGTGCTTTGGTTCGCGCCTGTGATCAACTGGCCGCCTACATTGAAGCCTCCATGTCCATCGATTATGGCATCAAGGCACCGGATTTGCTGAAAGGCAAAGAAATAATCCGTGAGCGCTTTTCCGGGATGAAGATCTGCTCGATTGATTTTAAGGATTACTACGCTTACTGGCAGGCCAAAGCTTCAAGCTGATCCGCAGCCTGACATTATGCCAACTGAAACCGGAAAGGACGGAAGACCTTATGAAAATACTCCATACCTCTGATTGGCATCTGGGACGCTCCCTGTATGGCCGCAAACGTTATGAAGAATTTGCCGCCTTTCTGGAATGGCTGGCCCGGTTACTGGAAGAGGAAGCGATTGACGTTCTGCTGGTGGCAGGTGATATCTTCGATAACACCGCACCCAGCCACCGCTCCCAGGAGATGTATTACCGTTTTCTGTGCCGGGTGGCCGATTCTTCCTGCCGTCATGTCGTGATCACCGCCGGCAATCACGACTCTCCCTCTTTCCTGGATGCTCCCCGTGAACTGCTGCGTCATCTGCACATTCATATCATCGGCAGCATCGGCGTTGATATCGACAGTGAAGTGCTGCTGCTGCAAGATGCTCAGGGGCAGGCGGAATTGATTGTTTGTGCCGTTCCCTATTTGCGGGACCGCGACATTCGCAGTGTGGACAGTGGTGAGACGGTGGCAGACAAGGACCGCAAACTGGTGGAGGGGATTCGAGACCATTATGCCCAAGTATGGCAGCGGGCGGCAGCAGTAAGAGACCAGTTGGAGCGCTGGGTGCCGGTTGTTGCCATGGGTCATCTCTTTGCTGCCGGCGGACAAACAGTAGACGGAGATGGCGTCAGGGAATTGTATGTCGGTTCGCTGGCGCATGTCGGTATAGATATATTTCCGGAGACGATTGATTATCTGGCGCTGGGGCACCTGCACAGTGCCCAGACAGTAGGTGGACAGGAAAAATTCCGCTATGCCGGCGCGCCCTTGGCGATGGGCTTTGGCGAGGCCGGACGCGCCAAGTCAGTGGTGAAACTGGAATGGCACAATCAGCAGATGCACATCAAACCAATTGAGGTGCCGGTTTGGCAGGAACTCCGTCGGGTTCGCGGCGACCGGGAACAGATTGAGCAGCAGTTGCAGGGTCTGCTTGCCAACGGGACCGAGGCCTGGCTGGAAATCGTCTATGCAGGACGGGAAATCATCAGTGATCTGCGGGAGCAGCTGGAAACTGCTGCTGCCGGCAGTGGGCTTGAAATATTGCGGGTTTTCAACCAGCACATTTGGGACCAGGAAATGAGCCTGTCCGCTTCAGGAGAACTGCTGAACGAACTCCAGCCCCGGGAAGTTTTTCAGCGCTGCCTGGACGCTTGTGAAATGGCCGATGAACAAAGCGACATACTGTTGAAGCTATTTGACGAAGTGATAAATGAAATTGATTTGACGGATCGAATGGCTGAATAAGGGGGACATTGATTTGCGCATAGAGAAACTTCGCTTTCAAAACCTCAATTCGCTGACGGGCGTTTGGGAAATAGATTTTACCGAACCGGCCTACCGCAACAATGGAATATTTGCCATAACCGGTCCCACCGGGGCAGGCAAAACCACCATCCTGGATGCCATATGTCTGGCTTTGTACGGACGAACCCCGCGTTTGGAACGGATCAATAAAAGCAGCAATGAAATTATGTCCCGTCATACTGGCAGCTGTTTCGCTGAAATCGTATTCGCAACCGGCAGTGGAGAGTATTGCTGTCATTGGAGTCAGCAGCGCGCCCGCAAAAAAGCGGAAGGAGAGCTGCAACCTCCCAAGCATGAGATTGCCGACCTGCGCAGCGGTCAGATCCTGGAAAACCGGCTCCGTGATGTAGCTGCAGCGGTGGAGCAGATCACCGGCATGAGTTTTATTCAGTTTACTCGCTCCATGATGCTGGCCCAGGGGGGATTTGCTGCCTTTCTGCAGGCACCAGCGGATGAAAGGGCACCCATCCTGGAGCAGATTACCGGGACGGCAATCTACAGCGAGATCTCCATTCGGGTACATCAGCGGTACAGTGACAAGAAAAAGGAATTGGAACTGCTGCAGGCAGCCACCAGCAATATTAAAATATTAACCGAAGCGGAAGAACAGGAAATGGAAATACTGCTAAAAACGTTAAATGAGCAGGATACAGCCGGTCAAGCCCAGCTGCAAACCTTGACCGAAGCGTTGGCCTGGCTGACCCGGTTGGAGGAACGAGAACAAGAAGTCAAGGCAGTCAAGCTGCAGTGGAAGGCTTTTTTGGCGCGGCAGGAAGCTTTTCGTCCTGACGAGGAAAGGCTGCGCCTGGCCCGGCAGGCGGTGGGACTGGACGGAGCCTACCATCGATTGATGTTGGTAAGGAGGCGGCAGGCTGAAGAACTTGCTGAACTGAACCAGCTGGCTGCAGTGATTCCGGCACAAAGGGCAGCGCAAAAAAGCGCCGACCAGGCGTGGCGGGATGCCGGACAAAGACTGAATGAAGCCAAAGCCGCCCGTAAAATCGAAAGCGAAACCGCCCGTCAGGTTCGGGAGATGGATCTGATGATCAGACAACTGGCCGGACAGATGGAACAATTGAAAACGATGGTTGCGACGACCCAGGCAACCTGTCAGGAATGGCAGGGAAAAATTACCGCGGCTGAAGTGCAACAGCAGCAGATGGCTGCGAATATTGCAGCGGCGACGGAATATTTACAGAAAAACCAACGAGACGAGACACTCCTGACTAAATTCAGCGGAATCCGCCGGATTTTTGAACAACTTCGAGACAAGGGCGAAGTTTTGCAGCAAAAACAGCAGGAACATCATGACTGGCAGACTGCCGGGAAAGAATATCAGCAACGATACCACCGGGCCGGTTCCCGTCATAAAGAAAATCAGGAAAAGCTGCAGCAGCAGATCAAACTGCGGCATTCCTTGCAGAGACAAATGGAAGAATGGATGGGCAGTCGAGATGTAAAACAATGGCGTGATGAACTCGAGCGTGCCAAAGATTATCAAAGCAAGCTGGGGGAGGCGCATACCCGACTGGCAAAAATTCAGGACGGCGATAGAGAACTGAATTCTGCCCGGGAAGCAATGCTAACGTTGGTTCGGCAGCAGCAGGAAATCACTTCGGTCATTAAAAACCAACAAATCCTTTGTGAGAAAGATGAGCGGGAAATGGAACTTTTGGAACAACAAACCGCGCTGGAGAACCGTATCCGTGATCTGGAGACAGAAAGAACCAGACTCGAAGAGGGCCGTCCCTGCCCGTTGTGCGGAGCGACCCATCACCCCTATGCGCAGGGACATCTCCCCCGTCTCGACAAAACGACGGCAGCCCTTCAGCAAGTCCGGGAAGAAGCCAAACAGCGTCACCAGGAGCTGCAGGCGCTGCAGCTGAGATTGGCCGGATTGACCAAGGAAACTGACCTGTGCCGGATGGCGCTGCAAAAAAATGAAGCCGAACTGGCGCAAGAGAGCGAGGATTTGCAGCAAACCATTCGTTCATTGCCAATCAGGATGGAACAACCCATGTCTTTGCCAGCATTGCAGGCCCATATAAATCAGGCGGAAGAGGCCCGGGTTAAACTGGCCGGGCAGATTAAAACCATCGAGGATCTGCAACAGCAAGGCGAGCAGGCGAGTCGAGAGTACGAAGAGACATTGCGCCTATGCAGCCAATCAGAAAAAGAGCTGCAACAGGCGCAAATGCAATTGGAGCAGCAGCAAAAGGAGCAGGAGCGTCTGCAGCGAGAGTGGCAACGGATCAGCAGTGAATTAAAGGAGATGCGGCAAGCGTGTCTGCTGGAGGTGGCTGAATACGGCATCATTGACCTGCAGCTGCCGGACTTGTCCGCCATCCTGCACCAATTGGAAATGCGCCGGGATCGCTTACAGGAGCAGCAGGCTGAAAAGCAGCGCCTGCAAAACGCCTTGGATGCGATCTGCAACCATCTCATGCAATACACGATTCATCTGCACAACCAGCAAGAAATCTGGCAGAATGATCGTCAGCGCTTGGCACAACTAGGGGAGGAGCATGCCCGGCACCGGCAAATTCGCTTGGAACGGTATGGCGATCGTGATCCCGATCAGGAAGAAGCCCGGTTGGAGCAGGTAATAGCGAAGGCTGAAGCAGAGACGGAACAAACCCGTCAAGCCCGGGAGGCGATTGTGCGCGATTTGCAGCGGGCGGAAGAACGCAGTCAGATGCTGGCTGATTCCACGCGCCAGCGGGCTGATGAACGAAGCAGTTTGGAACACGCCTTTGTCGAACAGCTTGAACACGCCGGTTTCCCCAATGAAAACGCCTATTTGCAGGCCAGTGTGCTGCCGGACGAGCTGCAGCAACTGTCTGCCCGGGCAGAACAGCTGGCGGCTGAGGGCACCGAGATGAAAACCCGCCTGGCGGAGCGCCAGGAAAATTGGCAAAGAGAAAAAGCCCGCCAACTGAGTGACCAGACTGCTGCCGTACTGGAGCAGGAAAAGCAACAAATTGAACAGGATCTGCAGGCCTTACGGGAGCAGATCGGAGCCAATAAAGGCATTTTAAACAATAACCGCAGGCTGCATCAGCAGCTGGCATCCCAATTACAGCAGATCGCCAGGCAACAGGAAGAGTTGCGCAGCTGGAAGGTACTGCATGATCTGATTGGCTCCGCAGACGGAAAGAAGTTTCGCAACTTTGCCCAGGGCTTGACGTTCGAAATCATGACCGGACTGGCCAATCAACAGCTGCGCAGGATGAGCGATCGTTATTTGCTGCTGCGCAGCCCTGAACAGGCTTTGGGCTTGAAGGTGATTGACAATTATCAGGGCGGGGAAATTCGTTCTACGGCCAATCTTTCTGGAGGAGAGAGCTTCCTGGTCAGCCTGGCCCTGGCCCTGGGGCTGTCGCAGATGGCCAGTCATAAAGTCAGTGTCGACTCCCTTTTTCTGGACGAAGGATTTGGTGCACTCGATGAAGAAGCGCTCGATACTGCGCTCAATACCCTGGCAGGCCTGCAGCATGAAGGCAAGCTGATCGGAGTCATCTCCCATGTGCCGGCACTGAAAGAACGGATCAGCACCCAGATCCAGGTGATCAGCCAGGCTGGGGGCAGAAGCCTCCTGCAGGGACCGGGTTGCCGTCGGGTTGTTTCCGGTTAAAAGTGATTCTGCCGGGAGCGGTTGGGATTGGTAAGACATATATAAAGCAGGCGTTGCTGGGGAGGAGGCGAAGTGATATCATTTATCATACGGGATTGTTTGTTATTACCGAACTGGATGATAATGATTGGAATTCAATGCTGGGCAGGAGGAGGTGACAGGATTGACTGGAGAGATCATCCTTGAAAAAATGCTGGATGTGGTTGAGTGTGCCGTTGCTTGTTATCAGATGCTACTCCGGGAAGAGCAAAGAGATTATCAATTTGTAGCCGTCAATCACACTTTCGAAAGCCTAAGCGGTCACGACCGTTCCCAATTGCTGGGCCGTTGTCTGGGCAGAGATCATTTCAGCGGATTATTCCCGGGCTTTGATCTGGCAGCATGGCTAAGCCAATCTGATGAAGTCAGCCCCCCCACGCCGTTGCTTTTGCTTGGCAACTCCTGCTATCAATCATTCCTGCACAAGCTCGACAAAGACCATTTGGTCAGCGTTTTTTATGATGTAACGGCAATGCACAGCTACCAGCAGAAATTTGAACTGGTTTTTAACAGTGCCAACGCCTTGCAGAGCATCACTACGTATAAAGAAGATGAAGACGGCATTTACGTTGATGTAAATGAGAGGTTGTGTTCCACAATTGGATTGTCCAGGGAGGAAATCATCGGCCGCAGTTGGCTTGACATCAATCTTTTTGCGAATTCCGACGATAAGCATCTCATTAAACTATTAATCGCCCGGGACAAAAGAATTGACAATCTTGAATTAATTACATACAACCGGCAGGGTGAAAAAATTCATGGGTTATTGACCAGCGAAATCATTGCCATTAATAACCAGCAATTTGCTTTTTCGATGGTACATGATATCACTGAGTTTCGCCGCATTGAAAAAGAACTGGCAGAGAAAAACCAGCAGTTGGAAGAGTTGAACCAATTGCTCAGCCGGCAAGCCACCCGCGACGATTTAACCGGACTGTATAACCGACGCCATATATTCGCAATTTTAAACAAGGAAATCATTCGCAGCAAGCGCTATGGATATCCGCTCAGCTTGATGATGCTGGATCTGGATAAGTTTAAGGCAGTGAATGATAATTATGGACATCAGTTTGGGGATTTTATGCTGCAAAAGACAGCCCGGATACTGTTGAGCAACATTCGGGAAACCGACCGACTGGGCCGTTACGGGGGGGAGGAATTCCTTTTGATTCTAACCCACACGGATTTGCAAGCCGCCGAGGTGGTTGCCCAAAGGATTATCAACGCTGTAGCGCAAGCAAGCTTTGGCGAGGATCAGATCAAAATCACCATAAGTATCGGGGTTTGCGACTATCAAGGCGAGAGCCGGGATAAGTTCGTACAGTGTGCCGACGATCTGCTTTATCAAGCCAAAAAGGCGGGCCGCAATCGCTTCGTAGCGAAATCATTGCCCAGCCAAAAATAAAGTCTTACATCGAATGAAGTCTCATAAAAAAAACGGCCTGGCTATGCAGTCAGGCCGTTTCTGTCGGTCCGGGTTATTTTCCTTTAAACTGGGCCTTTCTGCCTTCCAGGAAAGCCGCCATGCCTTCCTTTTGATCCTCGGAACTGAACAGCATGGACCAGGCAATTTGTTCAGCCCGGCAACCGGCCTTGATGTCGTAGTTCATGGAATTGTTGATGGCATTTTTGGCTTCGCGAAGTGCCAGCGGACTCTTCTTGGTCAGTTTCTTGGCGAATTTCAAGGCTTCGCCCATCACTTCATCTGCCGGTACAACAATATTGGCCAGGCCAATACGGTAGGCAGTCGCGGCATCAAAGAAGTCGCCGGTCATGATATACTGTTTGGCAATATTCAGTGAAGTGATGCGGGGCATGCGCTGGGTGCCGCCGGCGCCGGGGAAGATTCCCAGGGAAATTTCCGGCAGGCCGAGGGTGCAGTTGTCGGCCATAATATGAATATCACAGGCCATGACGGTTTCCAGTCCGCCGCCCAGAGCCAGACCGCGTACGGCAGCAATAGTGGGTTTGTGATTGTCTTCCAGGGCAAACATACAATCATGCACTTTGTCCAGAAAATCGCGGGCTTCAAAAGCATTAAAACCGGAAACAAATTTGAGATCAGCCCCGGCTGCGAATGCATTTTCATTACCGCAGACGATAATCACCTTGACATCAGGATCTTCACTGTAGAAGTTCAGAGCTTCGGTCGCTTCGATCAATAATTTGTAGTTGACTGCATTAAATGCTTTGGGACGATTGAACTGCAGGTAACCGATGCCGTCTTCCACCCAGGCCAGAATCGTTTCGTACTGGATCCCCTTATAATTTTCCGCCATTTCAGTACCTCCTTAAATGATTGTATCGACCAACTATATGTAAATGTATTACATATCCATTTAATCATAACACAAGAATACATAATGCTGCACATAATACCTGATATTACCTGAT
>DAOTHZ010000006.1:0-12239 GCA_035447945.1 Syntrophomonas sp. | reverse complement strand
GGCAGGGATTTGACAAAAATTTATGAAAATTCAGCCTGTATATAAAAAATAACTGTTTTGGCAAGCGATTGCAATTGAAATAATGTGACATAATCAACCCCGGTTTTGCACAATCGATGACGATTAATCAAATATGGAATTTTGAGGAAAAGAACTTGGCATGGATCACCTGAAATTTTTCAGCAGAGTCAAATCCAGCAGGAAAAATAAAGTAACATGTCAAATGATTAACGTTACTTATTGATAAATGAAGAAGGAGAGAGTGGCAATGAGCAGGAGAGCAGAGAAGCGGACAGGAGTTTTCTTATTGCTGGTGTTCCTGATGGTTTTCGTTATCGTGTTGCCGGCCTGGGGAAATGAAATAAAGACCGGGAGCGGCCTGCAGGTACAGTCATTTGAAGATTTAACGGATCATCCTGAGGCAGCCTACATTGAGTATCTGGCCAGCCAGTCGATCATCAAGGGATTTGACGATGGAACCTATCGTCCCGACGAGGGGCTTACCCGTGCCCAGGCAGCTTGCTTGTTGATCAGAGCCGCAGGAATTACTCCGGATGTCACTCTGTCAGTCAGCTTTACCGATGTGCCAGCCGATCACTGGGCCAGAGCCAGTATCGCCGCAGCGGTTCAAGCGGGTTACATCAAAGGTTTTCCTGACAAACGTTACCATCCGGAAGAACAACTGACCCGCGCACAAGCAGCCACGCTGGTTTTGCGATTATCCCGTCAAAGTCTCGACAATGCTGACGAAGCTCAGTTTAGCGATATGAACAGCGGACATTGGGCAGCAGCTTCAGCAACCACTGCAGTCGAAGCGGGCATGATGCTGGCCGGCAGCGACGGCAGTCAGTTTCAGCCTGAAAAAACCATGACCCGGGCCGCAATGGCACGTGCCTTGGCCGTTCTGATGACGGAAGATCCGCAGTTGTATAAAACTGACCTGGTCGGTGTGTTGGCAGTGACAAAAGGTACGGTTACCCTACAGAAAGACCAACAGGAACCGGTCAAAGTAACCCAGCCAACGACAGTTGGAATCGGTGATACGATTGTAACCGCCGGCAACACGGAAGCGGAAATCAGTTTTGAGGATGGCAGCGGGTTATTGCTAAAGGCCAATACTCGTCTGTCGATTATTGAATCACACGGACGGGCCTATATTAAACAGGACGGCAGTGCGGCGGTCGCGGTGGAATGGCTGAAGATAGACATGACCACGGGTGAAGTCTTTGGGACTGTGCCCGCCACCTCGGAGGAGGAGCAAGAAAACATCGAAGAAAGTATTGAACCTGAGAATACCGGTTATTTACAGCAATTCAACCGTTCTCTGCTGGCCGGGTTAAACCCTCCCGCATTGCTGGCCGCTGCCAAGAGCAAGAAAGCCACTCCCTGGTACAAAACCTCCAAAACCAAGCGGGTCAAAGTTCAAGTAGACATGCCCTGGGGCGTGGCCGCCGTACGCGGGACCCAGTTTTATATCGCCCAGAGTGCTGCCGGAAGGTCGCATATTACTGTTTTGGACGGCAGCGTGACCGCCGACAGCCATAATCTCCAGCAAGGTCAGAACAGCTATCAAATTGGGGCGGGACAATTTGTTGAAGTCGGCAGCTCGGGTCAGTTTACAGCGCCGCCCCGGCCGATGAACCAAAACCAATTGCGGCAATGGGTTGAAGTGAAGGAATGGCTGCTGGAGCGGGCCCAACAGACCCAAATAAATCAGCAATTAAATGAGAAAGACATGGTGGACAATATTTTAAATCCACCCTCTGTATTGCAACAATCTGATTTGCCGGATGCCATAAACCGGGCCTTGCAGGAGGCCCAGAGATTAATCCGGCAGAACTCCGGCGGGGGAAGCTCGGGCGGCGGCGGAACAATCCTGCCTGTTATTACCCGACTGCAATTGCCCAGTGATATCTCGTTGACGGTTGAAGCCGGGCAGAGTTATCCATTGCCGACCGAAGTGACAGCCTATTATAGTGACGGTTCCAGCCGCAATGTAAGTGTCACCTGGAGCCCCACTGCAGTGGATACTTCCCGGGTTGGTGTGCAAACTCTTTCTGGAACGGTCAGCGGCTTTAGCGGTGCAGTACAGCTGCCGGTCAGCGTTACAGCTGCCGCATTGGGAGAAATCCTGGGGAGTTATGCCCTGACCGATCGGCTGGTTTTGGATGACTATATCTATGACGATGGCGTTTTAACGCAGGATTTCAGCATGAATCCGGCTGCCTCCCTGTATGCCCGGGCCGGTTCTTATGAAATCTGGATGGCAACGACACCCGTGGTGGAAAAGCATAGCCTCGATGCGTCCGCACGGGTCATGAAGAAACTGTTTGCCGATCCGGAAAGATTGCAGGTGGTATTTTTCGACGAGAATGAGTATATTGTTGCCCACGCCGGTTTGGATGGTTCCGGAACACTCGTCAATTTGGCAGATCGGACCATCTCCGGTACCATTGCCTTGCCTGAAGGGATGGTGGCTCCGGCTGAAGGTATGGACATTATGTTGTATTTGTACGGTCAGTTTTGTGCATATACTGCACCGGTGACCATTGCGCAAGGACAGTCGCAGGCCGAGTACTCGATTGCGGTTTTGGACGAAGCCCACCTAATGCCCGGCTTTATGCCCGAAGGGTTCCAGGCGCTGTCCGAGCCGGAAGCATCTGCGGGTGCCTATCGTCATGCGGACAGGATTCCTCATCATCATGGCATGCAGCCTATGACTTACAGTAGGGCAGCTTACAACCTGTATTTCGATCTAATCGGCAGTTATGATGAAAACCTGGTTATGTCGGGCCAATACTCGGAGATGATCGATGTGGCCGAGGGCAGTCAAGAAAACATCGATTTGCATATTGAAACGGGTCAGATTGTTTCCGGCACGATTCGCTTGCCTGAAGGCGGTGCGGCAGAAAGCGATCTGGATATCATCATACAGGCCGAGATGATTTCCGCGGACAATCAGGAATATTACTATGCTTTCGTTCCCCTGGCCAGCGGCCAGAACAGCACTGCTTTTGCGATCACGGTTCCCGCAGAGGCCAGTTACTGTTTGTATTATCACCTCGGCAATCCCGTCAACCCGGCAGAGCCGGTCAACAGTCATCTGCTGCGGGAAGGTTATTACACCACTGAAGGCAGCAGCCTGAATGCAGAAGATGCAGTCGTGGTGACAGTCGCCGCCGAGCCTGCAGCAGGGATGGATTGGACAATGAGTACCGGGAATCTCTTATCGGGCTCAATTTATTTGACAGACGAAGAGGCTGCACCGCAGGATACAACGGTTTATTTGGATCTCTCCAACGATGGCTTTTACAGCTATGCTGAATATTTCCTGCCGGCGGGAAGCCAGTCGCTTGAATATGCGGTGGTGCTCCCCCCCTCAAGCTTTATCCTGTGGCTATCAACAGACTACAGCTACATGGATTCCATGACCCTGGACGTCAGCAATGGAGACTTGGAATTCGATCTTGCCCTGGACTACTGGTCGTCTGAAGGTGAATATTCCCCGTATGATGTCACCGCTCCCGCAGTCCTGGTCGCCGATGGCGCTTATGGCTTGAATAGCCTGTATTTTGGCAATGAGGAATTTATCTGGGAATTGTATTATCACGGTTCCAACCGGATTTACATGAAGACCGGAGAGGGTTTGTGGTTTGATATCCTGAATCCGCAGGTCAACACGGTCCAGGATATGATTGCAGACAATGCCTATGGTTCCAGCCTGCCGCCCATTGATTATGACGATTCCTGGGCGGATATTCTGTCGGTATTCAGCCGGGAGAACAGTTTTGGGAGTCTGGATATAATATTTTTCAGTCTGCCGGAGGGTGCCGGGGTCAACGTCTATGATGCGGCGGAGGGCGGCAATCTGCTGGGAACGGCTGTATGTGAATATATTGACGGGGACTTTGTTGCCAAGGTTGAACTCAACGTACCCGAAATCTCGGAAAGCGATCTTTTCGTTAGCTTTACCGTGAACCAAGCCGGCGGGCAGAGGAGAATCCCGCTGGTCACGCTCCTGTCTCCGCTGGTGTAATCATTTGTCTTTAGGGGCATGAATAGGATGTAATCGCAGCATGGAGGAGGTGAAGGATTACACGGTGGCCTGATTTGGGCTGAAATAAGAAAAGGGGGCAGATAAGATGTGGAAAGAATTTCGTGAGTTTGCCATGAAAGGCAATGTAATTGACCTGGCAATAGGTATCATTATCGGTGCAGCATTTGGGAAAATTGTCACCTCTTTTGTCAATGATATCATTATGCCGCCCATCGGCTTGCTGTTAGGCAAAGTTGACTTTGCCAACCTGTATGTAAACCTGTCCGGACAGGAGTTTGCTTCTTTGGCCGAAGCTGTTGAAGCCGGTGCTCCGGTAATCAAATATGGTGTTTTTATCAACAGTATTATCGATTTTCTCATTGTTGCTTTTGTGATTTTCCTGGTAGTCAAACAGATCAACAAGATGAAGAAGCAGGAAGCCCCTGCGGAACCCGACAAGAAGGATTGCCCGTTCTGCAAATCGTCAGTTGCGATTGCGGCGACGCGCTGCCCCTATTGCACTTCTGATTTAAAATAACTTGGCCAACGAGGATGACAGGTTCAGAATTAAAAAAGGCTTCCGGTTTTGCCGGAAGCCTTTTGGCGTGGATCAGAGGATGATCGGGCAAACGCAGGGGAAAGATGGAAATATTGCCAGGATTGCCTGCCCAAGTTGCAGATGATGAGGGAACTGCTTATTTAAAACCACTGTCGGTGGACTTCTCAAAATGCAGATCCAGATCGGTAAAGGTATATACCTTGATCGGATGGGTGAACCCTTTTACCAGTTCTTCGCCTACGTAAGCCAGTGAATCCTTGACCGGACCATCTGCCAGCAGGTGATAGGAGCGTTCCGAAACCAGGACCAGGGTCGAGAACAGTTTGGTCAAAGCTTCCACCCGGGAAGCCAGATTGACATCTTCTCCAATCAAAGTATAATCCATCCGCTCAGGACTGCCTACGTTGCCCACCACTGCCGGGCCGGTGTTGATTCCTACGGCAACCAGCAGGGGGACTTCCCCTTTGGTCTCCCACTGGCGATTTAGTTCAGCTACTTTCTGTTGGATCTCCCGGGCTACCAGGATGGATCTTTCCACATGATCGGGATAGTAAATGGGCGCACCGAAAAAGGCCATCAGCCCATCCCCTAGATATTTGTCCAGGGTGCCGCCATGTTTTAGGATGGATTCCGTCATGACGGTCAAATATTCATTCAAACGATGGATCACCTCGACGGGGTCCTTGTTTTCACTAAAAGCCGTAAAACCGCGAATGTCGGCAAACATTACCGTGACCAGCTGCTTCTTTCCGCCCAGTGCCATTTGGGCAGGATCTGCCATCAGCTGTTCCACGACATCGGCTGACACATAGCGTGAAAACAAGGCTTTCGTCTTGCGCCGCTGCATTTCCGCCCGCACAAAGTCACTGGCAGTAACGACAACATAAAGCAGAAAGATCAATGCCAGCGGAGAGGCCAAATCAAGCCACCAGTGATTCTTCCACAGCACAAAGACCGTCAGCAGCGTTAGAGCCGAAACGCCCAGCACACCCAGCAAACCAGCCAGAGGGCCCCGTCCTGCCACCAGTTTGACGGTCAGCAGGGTAAGCAGGAGCAGAAAGAGAAAATTCAACCCCCGACCGACGCGCTGGTACCAGCTTTGATTAAGATAACTCTGCACTACAGCGGCGTGGACTTCCACTCCAGGTGTTTCCAGGGCACCGCTTTTTACCATGTTGCTGGTAGTGTAGGGCGTAGCAAAATAGTCATGTTCATCCTGGGTGGTACTGCCCACCAGCACGATTTTATCCTGGAAATAGGCAGGACTGATTTTTTCCTCCAAAATATCCGCATAACTGATGGTTTGAAAGGTTCCTCGCGGTCCCCAAAAGGTGGTCATGGCCTGATGACGACTGTCCAGCGGAACCTTGTACTGGCCGGCCTGCAGGTATCCATCCCCCAGCTCCAGATCTTCGTAATTCAGATCCTGGGCAGCCAGGATGATGGCCGTAGCAAAGGAAGGATAGGGAATATCAAAACTATTGGTATCAACCAGCGTTGTGTGACGCACGACCTGATCAGGATCGGTGGGCATATTGGCAAAGCCCATCCCGGCAGCAGAGGCGGCCAATTCCTCCAGGGGCAGTTCAGGGATCTGAACGACATCACCGTCTTCATCTTTTTCAAAATAGAACTTGCTGATCAGAACGACGTTGCCGTGTTGGGCAATGGCCTCGGCGAAAGCCAGATCCTGTTCAGCGTCTTTGGCGGCGCCAAACGTAAGATCAAAGGCCACAATTTTGGCGGAGACTAACTTCTCCAACAACTGGGCATGAACTGAACGAGGCCAGGCCGGCGGCCCGAGTCGGTCGATTGAGCTTTCGTCCATGGCCGCCACGACCACTTGCTGTCCCGGATCAGCGGCGCCTTGCAGGCGAAACCAGGCATCATACAAAGACATTTCCGGTCTTTCCAGGACGCCCAACAGTACTACTGCCTGCAGTAAAAGCAGAATAAAAAAAGGAAGCCGCCACTGTTTCCAGCCGGTCACCGGTTGACTGGAGATGAATTCCTGAGCCGTGGCGGCGGGGGCATTATTTCTTTTTGACATCCCTTCACCCTCCCGGAAAAGAAACAGGCAAAGATGAAGCTTTGCCTATTTGTTTAAGTTGTCACGGTTGGAGTATTCCCTGATGCAGATTCCATCGCCCTCCACGTAGGCAATTTCCGGGTAAGGATTCCTGACGATTTTACCGGAAGAACGAGAAATGCGATCAGCGATACGCAATTGACGCGGGGTCAGGGTCAGGGCAAAAATGGTGCTGCTGACGTCACCGAAGCAGCCAGCATGCGCCAGTCCTTCCAGACGGCCAAGCACCACAACGTCACTGGCTGCAGTGATTTCCGCACTTTCATGTACATCGCCCCAGACAATGATGGAACCTTCACTGTGTACCTTTTGTCCGCTGCGCAGGGTCTTGAAAATCATCAGATCACGACCGGTTGCGTGTGTTTTCCGGTCCGGCTGGGCGGCTGCCGGCGCAGGAGCGGCTGCCGGGGCCGACACTGGTGCTGCCGCCGGCTGTGGTGCGGGCATATTGTTTAAGACCATGCCATAATCGAGGCACATCCTTTGTAAAGCAATCAGTTCTTCCAGACGGAGGGTTTTCAAGCCGTCTCCCTGAAAAAGGACCTGGGAGCCGCTGAAAAGTGCCTGATTGTTCTCAACCCGTTCTTTGAGCAATCCGGCCAGTTCCTCAAAACTGCCTGCTCCAAAAACAAAAATCAGATTATTATTCTTTCCCTTAACGTCAAGTTTGGCCAAATCTCATCTACCTTCCTTTAAGTGGTATGCTGATGTCCAGCGCAGCATGACGCCCTTCGGTTATCAGATTGACTTCCGGACTTCCCTCAATATCAATGTGTTTGGCGATGACCTGCAGGATTTCTTCTTTGATGGTCTCCATCAAATCAGCATTCACCGTCAGACGGTCATGGGTCAGCACCACCCGCAGACGGTCATTGGCTTGTTTGCGGCTGGTATTCTGCTCTCCCAGAAATAATTTTCTCAGTAATTCCATCATGATAAAACCCTCCTCTAGCTGGCGCCAAACAAGTTGCGCTTGACTTTGGTCCAAAATGTATCTTCCGGGATTACCATGGTTTCCACATCTTCACCAGTCAAACGCTGTACGATGTTGCTGAAAGCATTGGCTGCCGGAGTGTTGCCCAGGACGATTGGCTCGCCCCGATTGGTGGAAATAACGACGCTTTTATCTTCCGGGATAACGCCCAATGGTTCGATACAGAGATGTTCGATCAGATCTTCAATACTCAACATGTCTCCCTTTTTGACCATATCCGGACGCAAACGGTTGATCAGCAGCTGGATGTCTTTGAAACCGGCCGATTCCAGCATGCCAATGATGCGATCTGCATCCCGCACGGCGGATACTTCCGGATTGGTGACCACGATTGCTTTGTCTGCTGCTGCAATCGAATTCTTAAAACCCTGTTCGATGCCGGCCGGGCTGTCAATAAAAATAAAATCAAATTCTTCACGAAGTTCATCACAGATGGCTTTGACCTGTTCGATTGTAATATCCTCTTTGTTTCTGGTCTGGGCAGCGGGCAGCATAAAAAGATCAGGGAAACGCTTGTCCTTCACCAAAGCTTGTTTGAGCGTACACTCTCCTTCCGCCACCTGCACGATATCGTAGATTACCCGATTTTCCAATCCCATGATCAAATCGAGTTTCTTTAAACCGATATCCAGATCCATGACGACGACTTTATAACCTAGTTTGGCCAAACCGGTGCTCAGGTTGGCTACGGTGGTTGTCTTGCCAACTCCGCCTTTGCCGGATGTTACTACGTAGACCTGACATTCCTCTAAAATATTGCCCATTCCATGGTCCTCCTCATATCGCTCTTTGTTCATTGCCGCTTGGCAGAAGGTGATCGGAAAAATGTTTACCCAACACTTAGTATCTTCATCATTTTATAGCAAATTTCCTGCTGAAGGAACTTCTATTTCTGATGATAGACAGAATGTTGAAATATTTTTATTCTGAGACGATAATGAAATGTGAGCTTTCAGCGTATAAACTGTATATAATTATGAAGAAAGCAAATTGAATAGGGATCCTTTACGACCAGGACTGTTCCCCGGGAAGAGAACGGGAAAGTCTAATTGACAGAAAGGTCTTGATGCAATGAAGTTCATAAGCAAACTTTTGCTGGCAGCGGGCGCGATTTTATTATTCCTGATGTTTTTCTACACCGGGGTGTCGCTGACCCAGACCACGCCCAAGCTGGCCAAATTTGTGACAGGCATAAGCAACTGGGAGTATGAGGTACAAGGACAAACCGCCGTTTTTTATCATGACGGAAAGAAAATGGGCAATCTGGGTTATCAGCGTGAGTATAGCGAAGAGTTCCCCAAATTCATGAAAGATGCGGTGGTGGCGGTTGAGGACAAACGTTTTTATGAGCATTCCGGCTTTGATTCCCGCAGTATCGGCCGGGCCATCTATGTCAACATCAGATCAGGCAACAAGGCCGAGGGCGGCAGCACCATTACCCAGCAATTGGCCCGGACCCTCTTCCTAAGCCAGGAAAAGACCTATTGGCGCAAGATCAAGGAAGTTTTTATCGCCAGCGCCATTGAAGACAAGTACACCAAGGATGCCATCCTGAATATGTATCTCAATGAAATATATATGGGACGCGGGTGCACCGGGATGGGGATCGCTGCCCGGGCTTACTTTGGCAAGGATGTCTTCGATCTGAGCAAAGCTGAGATCACAGCCTTGGTGGGAATCATTCAATCACCAGAGTATTATTCCCCCGGCAAGAATCTGGAAGGATTAAAAAAACGCCAGCAAACCGTGGTCAATCTCCTGGAGGAACAAGGATTGCTGACGGCGCAGGAAGGGCAAGCCATTTTTCAGGAAGAGCTTGCTTTTGAACCGTTCCGTCAGAGCTTGAGTGCCCATCCCTACTATATGACCTATTTGGCCAGACAGCTGGAAAAAGAATTGGGCGCCCAGAAACTCTACCAGGGCGGCTTGAAAATTTATACCACCATTGACAACCGCATGCAAAAGGCCGCTGAATATGCAGTCGTCAAACAGGCGGCAACCTTTGCTGCCCGGGGGATTACCGCCCAGGATGTCGCTCTGGTGGCGATCGAACCTCAGACGGGAGCCGTGCGGGCCATGGTAGGAGGCGTGGAATGGGACAAAAATCAGATCAACATGGCGGTGGAACCGCGTCAGCCAGGCTCAGCCATCAAGCCACTCTATTATGCAGCAGCGATCAATGAAGGCGTAATCCAGGCGGATACCAAACTGAACAACAAACCGCGCAGCTTTAACGGTTATACGCCCAACAACTATGCCGTCAGCCCGGAGGAAACCACCGTACGGCTGGCGATTGTCAATTCATACAACGTGGCCTCGGTGGAAGTGCTGGATATGCTGGGCGTAAACAAGGCCATTAAATATCTTGAGAAATACGGGATCACCTCCATCACCAAAGAAGACCACAACCTGGCCCTGGGATTGGGCGGAATGAGCAATGGCATATCTCCTATGGAAATGGCCAGTGCCTATACCATGTTCGCCAATGGAGGCACAATATCTCCTTGTTACAGCATCGAACGGCTCGTCGGCAACAACGGAGAAACCCTGTATGCCGGACGAGGCAGTGCCAAGAAAGTCGTTGACAGCAGTACCGCTGCTACCATGGACAGCATCCTGAAATCAGTTGTGGCTTACGGCACCGGCACACCTGCCCAAATTTCCATCCGCAGCGGCGGCAAGACCGGAACCACCACCCAAAGCCGTGATCTATGGTTTATGGGTTATACTTCTCAGCTGTCCACGGCTGTCTGGGTGGGCAACAGTAATAACCAACCCGTAGGCGGAAGCCGGGTCAGCGGTGGCGGTACGTCCGCACTGGTGTGGCGTGATTTTATGAACCGGCTCATTTCCCAGGGAGTGCTGAGCGTTCCCTCCAATCAGGAACCGCTTGAACAGGCGCCGGTACAGGAGGAAACACCAACGGAAGAAGAGCCGCTGGAAGAATTGCCGCCGGATGCAGAAAACCTCCAACCAGAATCCCCCCAACCAGAATCCCCCGGTGATGCGACCAATCCGGATCGACCGGACAGCAATGACAATGAACAACCCGAAGATTTGCCGTTGCCAGACGTCGGCAACCAGACGGACAACGGAGCAAATGACGCCATAGAAATGTTGGAGATACAGTAAAGAAAACAATGATCAAGGAGACAGACAAGCATGAGATATGAAGGCAATATATTCAGGCCGTTCAGCGAAGCCAACAGCTATCTGCTGCAATGCACCATCGGCTGTTCGCACAACCGCTGCACCTTCTGCGGAATGTACAAGGACAAAAAATACCGGATACGCAGCCTGGAGGAAATCAAAACCGATATCAAAATGGCCAAGGATTATTATGGGGATGCAGAAAAAGTGTTTCTCTGTGATGGAGATGCCATTGCCATTGAAACAGACATTCTGCTGGAGATTCTGGCAGAGCTGTATAAAACGTTTCCCCGCCTGCGCCATGTAGGCTCCTATGTGGGGCCGCAAAGCACACTTGGCAAGAGCCTTTCAGAGCTGGCCGCCCTGCGGGCGGCAGGCCTGACCAAGGCCTATTTAGGTGTCGAGACCGGCGACGATGCCTTGCTCAAGGAAGTGAAAAAAGGCGTCACGTATGACGAAATGCTGCAGGCAGGAAGAAATCTGGTCAACAGCGGCATCAATCTTTCCAGCATGGTGCTGCTGGGACTGGCCGGTAAAGGTCCCCGGTCGGCCGAACACGCCCTGGCGACAGCCCGCATCACCAATGCAATGAATCCCCAGTACCTTGCTGCGCTGACCGTCACGCCCGTGCCGGGCACGCCGCTGTTCCGACAGGTGCAGGAAGGGACATTCCAAGTGCTGGACCCTTTTGAAACCCTGGAAGAAATGAAAATCATCTTTGAGAACATAACCATCGACAATCTGCATTTTGTCGGCAGCCATGCCTCCAATTACCTGCCCATCAAAGGGACACTGCAGAAAGACAAACAACAGATGGTGGAGACGGTGAATAAAGTGCTGGAGTCCAGAGACAATCGCTATTTGCGGAGTGAGAAGATGAGAGGCTTGTAAGCTCAGAAGGTAGTTGGAACAAGAAACATACTGCCCCTACAGGCGCGTGAAAGGTTTTTAAACGTACCTACAACTTGTTCCACCAATTGGTGGAATTATTGACCAGGATTACGGCCAGCACTGCAAAAACAATACCGATACCCAGGACGACCAGCAGGATGGTAATAAAAACACCGGTTTCTTCCATTCAAATCACCCGCTATTCGTTACATAATTCACTATTTCTATGATAGCATATTATCCGGCAAAATAAAGCTAATTGTGACGGAAAATGACGCGGGTAATTAATTTTACGCGAGATTGTTGGATTGTAAAAATTAAGCAGGTCTGTCAAAAACAAAAATGAACTTTCGTCTAAATAAAAAGGAAATATGTACAGGATGGTCGAATAAATAGTAGTATAGAATTGTTCCGTGGCACATACATAATAGTGCACGCACAGAAGGGGGATGGTGTTAATGCCTGACAAATTACACATATTCGCAGTATCAGATTCGGTCGGTGAGACTGCCGAGAAGAT
>DAOTHZ010000005.1:0-52003 GCA_035447945.1 Syntrophomonas sp. | reverse complement strand
GGCCAGCCCAAATTTTATCAGCCCGGCAGCAACGGTTATGAAAAGCATATTCAGGATTTTCTCAAAAAACTGCCCGGCAAATAAGGCGTGCTAAAAGGCAATCCGGGCCAATACCGGCCGGTGATCGGAGGCCAGGCTCTCCACGATTGCATACTCCCGTACCTGACAGAATTGATTGCACAGGATGTAGTCCAATCTTTGCCGGGGATGGTCTGCCGGATAGCTGCAGCAAATCGGTGTCCGGTTGGCCACAAAACTATCCTGCCAGCACTGGAGCAGACGGGCCGCCCCCTCGTCTTCCGGGCTTTCGTTAAAGTCCCCGCATAAAATGGCGGGCAACCCGATGCGGTCCATGAGCGGAATAATAAATTGTTCGATCTGTTCGCTGCGGAGACGACGGTTCAGGCCCAAATGTGTGTTGAACAGCACCAGGTTTTGCGCCCCTATTTCCAGCTCTATTGATAACATGGCCCGCTCCGGCACTTCTGCCGGCAGAGGATAGTTGTTTTGTTGTAACATTTTATGTCTGAACAAGATGGCATTGCCGTATGATTGGCTGCGATCGTTGGGAACCGGGCCGAAGACATGCTGATATTGCAAGGTGTCCGCCAGCCGGGCGGCCTGATCCTGAAACCCGCTGCGCATTCTGCCGCGATCCACTTCCTGCAGGCAAATGATATCCGCCTGACACCGGGCCAATACCTGTTCCGTTTTGGCCAGATCAACCTTCCCGTTCATCCCTTGACCGTGTCTGATATTAAATGTCACAACAGTAATTTCTGCCACCCTCACTGCTCCTGTTCCAGCCTACGATTTCATGTTACAAAAAATGTTCATCGAATTCATTGCTTCGCATCAATAAATAATACGGTATGGTTATGTTAACAAATCGATTCGATCTCAACAAGCTGCGCTCCCGATGGGCAGAAAAAGCAGTCTGCCAGCATAGACAGACTGCCTGTTTATTCTGCACGTTCAGTTGCTTTAGCCAATGACTTCATCAATCATTTTTTGCAGCTGCGGCTTGCCTTGGGCACCCACCAGGCGTTTTACCTCCTGACCGTCCTTAAAGAAAATCAGGGTAGGGATTCCCCGTACGCCAAACTGGGCGGCGAGTGATTTGTTCTCATCTACATTGACTTTGGCTACGTCGAGTTTGGCCAGGTTTTCTTCCGCCAGGGTATCCACGATCGGCCCGAGCATTTTGCAGGGTCCGCACCAAGGCGCCCAAAAATCGACCATAACCGGTTTGTTTGCTTTTAACACTTCATTATTGAAGCTTTCTGTGTTAACTGCCTTCACACTTGACATTATGATTCCTCCTTCAATGTTCTTGTTTTACTGCAAAGGTTGATCATTTGATAAATCGGCCCATGATTTTAACGATTTCCTCAAAGCTCTGCTCATTATCTTTTTCATCCAATGAGCGGGCTATGCATTCACGGGCATGACTTTCAAAGACCAACAGCCCCACGTGATTGACAGCAGACTTGATTGCAGCGATCTGGTTCATAATTTCGCTGCACTCTGCTTCATTTTCCACCATGCGCTGGACGCCGCGCACTTGCCCTTCGATTCTTCTGAGTCTTACCAGGACATTTTTACGCGCTTCTTGATCGTTAATTTCTTCTTTCATCTCATACCCCCCTTGGGTATCTATTAATGATTATAAGAAGATTGTTACCGGTTTGTCAACTATTTAAAAGTGATTTTTGGGGACTGTCCCCAAAAATCAAAAACCCCTGCATAAAGCAGAGGCTCTTTTGCTGTTGGGTGTTTTGTGCCGGGAGGCTACCAAATAATGAAATAAGCACCAATCCCAATGCCCAGCGCAACTGCCAGCCATAATACGGTGCGGAGCATTTCAAATTGCACTTGTTTGGTCAGTTCTTCCATGATTCTTCCCCCTTCACAAATCCATTCAGATTATTCCAGCTTGTTTTTATTAACGTAGTATAACACAATTCCAGCGTGAAAAAAATCATTAATCTGCATGAATGAAATTACAACATAAGGTAAAAGATAAACAGATAAACATTGAATTGATGCAATTATTAATTATTATTAAAAATATTAATTACCTTTTTTAATAAAAGAAGGATTTTGAACATTTATCGCGAAACAGTAATAGTTAACTGATTGGGTTACAATCTTACCAAAATTTAAAGGAGGATACCATTTAGATGAAAGATGTATTTGTCGTAGAAGCTGCACGTACGGCCGTTGCCCGTGCAGGAAAACAATCCTGGTTCACCAATGTCCGCGCTGATGAATTATCAGCTATTGTATTTAAAGAGCTGAGAAAAAGAATCGGCTGCGAAGACAAAGCCAAACAGGCTGAATTAATTGACGACATAGTCTGGGCTGCCACCGCCAATGCTTTCATGGAACAAGGCCTCAACCAGGGCCGCATTGCCTGGCTCCTTTCCGACGGTTCCTACGATGTTCCCGGATGTACGGTTGACCGCTTCTGTGCATCAGGTATCAATTCCATTTCCTTTGCCACTGCTACGATGATGGCTGGCTGGGGCGGAGATGTTCAAATTGCCGGAGGTGCCCAGCACATGAGCCACATTCCGATGGGCGCTGGCGCGGATGTCCATCCTGACTTGGGCAAATACATGGATTTGAGATCCATCAACATGGGACATACAGCTGAAGTTGTAGCTCGTCGTTATGGCGTAACCCGTGAAATGCAGGATGAATTGGCTTGTGCTTCCCATGCCAAATGCGCCGCCGCTCAGGCAGCCAATGGCGGACTGGGCAAAAACAAAGATGCGATCATCCCCATTATTGCCAAAGTTCCGGCCAAAGGTGCCAAGGGTGAAGTCAAACGTGATGGTGCTTATGTAGCTAGTGATTATCTGGCCAAAGCTGCGGCTGAAAAAGGTGAAGAACTGGTGGAATTCTGTGTAGCCCGCGACCAGGGTTTACGTGCTGAAACCACCATGGAAACTCTGGCTGCCATGGCACCGGTTTTCGCCCAGGATGACAAAGCAACGGTTACCGCTGGTAATGCTTCACAGATCAATGATGCTGCTGCCGGTGTGGTATTGGCAACTGCCGATGGCGCCAAAGCTTTGGATAAGAAGCCTGTTATGAAGCTCGTAAACTATGCTGTAATAGGTTGTGATCCTGATGTTATGGGTATCGGTCCCTCTCTGGCCATTCCCAAAGTATTAAAGAGAGCTGGAATGACCATGGATCAAATCGGCCTCTGGGAAGTAAATGAAGCCTTTGCTTCACAGGCTCACTATTGCTGCAATATGGTTCTGAATCTGCCCAAAGACCGCACCAATGTATGGGGTTCCGGAATCTCCATCGGCCATCCCCTGGCCTGCACCGGTGCTAGAATCGCCTGCGACATATTCTATATGTTCAAGGATCCTGACTTTGCTGATGTAGACTACATCGTTGAGTCCATGTGTATCGGCCACGGCCATGGCGCAGCCGCAATCTGGGAGAGAGTAAAATAAATAGACCCTAAATGAAAACAAGACGGCGGATGATTTCGATTCATCCGCCGTTTTTTTATAGCCAACTTTATGCAATTTGTTTCAACCAGGCAATCCCTCTGCATCGTTTCTGTAAAAGATGTCCACACTCCAATTTTTAAGCAAGTTCAATGATTTTCACGATGGCTTCCAAGCGGTTTATTTTTTCATAAAACTCGATTTCCCCAGCATCCATCAGCTTGTTAATCTGATTATCCCAGGGTATTTCGCCCAAATAAGCAATGCCCATGTCATCACTCACCTTATCTCCGGAGGAATTACCAAAGAGCTCGATCTTTTTACCACAATCCGGGCACTCTACATAGCTCATGTTCTGAATCAAGCCTAAAATTTTAATTTCCATTTTCTGTACCATTTTAATGGCCTTCCTGACCACCATCAGGGACAGATCCTGCGGTGAGGAAACAATGACCACCCCGCTGACAGGAATGCTCTGCAAAACTGTCAACGCTGCATCGCCGGTTCCGGGAGGCAGGTCAACCACCAAATAATCCAGATGCCCCCAGTTGGTCTCTTCCCAGAATTGTTTGACCGCCCCGGCGATCAAAGGACCTCTCCAAATTACCGGGTCATCCTCGTTTTCGAGCAACAAATTGATCGACAGCGTTTTAATGCCACCTTTGCTGAGCGGAGGGTTCATTCCATATTCGGAAACGGTACAACTTCCTGCCTTCACGCCAAAGGCCTTGGCAATACTCGGTCCGGTTATGTCGGCATCAAGAATGCCTACCTGATATCCATTTTGTGCCAAAGACGCGGCCAGGATGGAGGAAACGGATGATTTGCCGACGCCACCTTTCCCGCTCATGACGGCGATCACCTTATTGATCTTGTTCAGACTGCCAACCAGCATGGGACCTTCTTCAATACGCATCCCCTGCCCATTGCCGGCATTTTTTTTGTTTTGACTCATTAATCTTGATCTCCTTTCGTCATCTGATCGTTTGAGTATGAAATTTTTGTTCATCTCATCCCTTTCCGTAACCGGATGATAGAACAACCCCGACATCATTATTATCGAGCATATGCTCATATTCATATTTAGAATACTCGCATCCTCCCAGTATGTCAATTGCCGGAAGTTATAATGCGGAAAAAACCTCCTCACTTGACGTTTCGCTGTAAATACAGATAGAATCAACTTAACAATACTGGTCAAAATGAAACGAGACAAGCGAGGTACACTACGTTGGCAAGAGAATCAAAATGCAGAAGAGTCGCTTTTTTGCCCCCGGTAAAAGCATATCATCCCCTCGGCGTACCATTGGCGGATATGGAGGAGGTTATCTTTAAAGTTGAGGAAATTGAAGCCATTCGACTGAAAAACCACCTCAATCTCGAACAGGAAGACTGCGCGCGCATGATGGAGGTTTCCCGTCCTACTTTCCAGCGTATTCTAACCGAAGCTTATGCCAAGGTTGCGGATGCATTTACCAACGGCAAGGCCATCCGCATCGAAGGTGGGAGTTACTGTTTGGGTCAGGGACAATGCCGACGGCGTGAACGTCAGCTGGATTACATGGAAGGCTGCCGTTTTTACGACAGTGGGCTGGAATTGAGTGCAACGGACAATCCTCCTGTCCATCAGACAAAGATCGCAGTTTGTGCCGAAAGTACGGATCTTTCCGATCCAGTGCGGGAACGTTTTGGCAAATGCCATTGTTTTTGGATTTGGGATCCCGCCAGTCAGGCTTTTTCGTTACTGGATGTCAAGGCAGCAAACACAGAACAGGGACAGGGAACCATCGGCGCCAAAGCCTTGGTTCAAGCTGGCGTGAAGGCAGTTATTGTCAGTCGGATCGGCCCCAAGGCTTTTCTTATACTGCAAAGAGCCGGGATAGATGTTTTTACAGGCGCAAATGGGAAAAGCATCACCGAAGCTGTGCAGATGCTGCAGCATCAACAGCTGAACAAAGCTGATTCCCCCAATGGCTGACAGCCGCCCCAACTTATGATCCGAAGTGGCTGGGGAGCGATATTTCCGTAATTTCAACCTCCAAATGGGCAGCGATGTTCCGGCCCAGTACGATGCGGGCTTGTCCTACCTGAAACAATAGCGGTCCCTTGAACGGGTGCTTCTCCAGTAATTCTATTTCTGTTCCCGGCATAATGCCCATCTCGAAGAGTCTTCTTTCCATCCCTCTGCCTCTCCCGAAGGAACGAACCATGGCTTTTTGCCCTTTTTTCATCTCTGTTGCCAGCATTTTTTTCCCCTCCTAGAACGGCAAAATCAGATTGAGTGAAATCCCCACAAGTGCTGAAGTGATAAAGCCCATCAGCAGAATTTTGGTTAAACTGCTGAAGCCCATCTCCCGCACCGTCACCACCATGACCGGCAAACAAGGCAGGGAAAGCGCAATCATGGAAAGCGCAATGGTTGCTTCCCGGGCGGAAAGATCCAGATTGAGCAATACCAGGGGCGCCAGATATCTTTGAAAGATGGTAATCAATACGGCTACAAAAGCTTCGGCCGGAATCCCAAAGATCACTTTGGTCAGCGCATCCATGCTGTTGAATATTTCCAGCAGATGAGATTCGATTAATGCTCGAATGGCGATGCTCATCACCAGCAGCAGTGGCAGTACTTCAGTAAAAAAACCTGCAAAACGAAGCTTGATTTTGCTCCAGACGTTTTTCCTCCTCGGGACACGCAGCGGCGGCAGTTCATAGATAAAAGCTTCCTCCCGGGGACTCAGACGACTCAGCAACAAACCCAGGAGAGTCATCACTACCAGCATGGTCAGAACAATCACCGTCAATGAAGCCTCAAACTTGGCACTGATCATAACGATAACTCCTACCGTGGCCGCGCAGGGAATCACAATACTTAACAGCGTGATGACAATAAAGCGCTGGGCATCATTGGGCAGGATACGGGTCGCCATTACTGCTGGCGTGCGACAGCCAAAACCAAGTGACAAAGGAATGACTGCCTGTCCGGATACGCCAAACAACTGGCCAAATCGTTCCATTGCCACAGAATAACGAGGCAACAAACCGGTGTCCTCCAATACTGCCATCAGCAAGCTCACCATCAGCATCGCCGGCATAATAATCGTAAATGGGATCACCAGTCCTTCCGGAATCGCCTTGGCCAATACTGTGGTTAAAAACCCTGCCGGCATAATCGCCAGAATCCAGTTGTGCAGCATGTTGCTCAACGGCTCCAGTAATTGACTAATTGGTCCTTCGCTGAAGCTGATAAATTTCGTCAAAACCACCAGCGCCAGATAGGCAAGCAGCAACAGGCTAATCGTGCCAACATAAGGTCGGTCAATAAAAAATTGCACATCATTGATGAGGCTGTGCTTAGCCGGCGTTTTGAATGTGCTCACTGCCTGAGATGTTTTCCGTGCCTTTTCCGCCAGTTGCAAATCAAGGTCAATGCTGCAGGATTCTCTGGATGTTGAACAGCTTCCACAATTTCCTGAACAACTCGTGTCTTCCATTAAAACGATCCGCGGCAAACCTTGCCGGGTAAATTCTTTTTCCCGGCCAGCATCCGGTTTTTTACCCAGTTCCTCAAGAAACTGTCTGAACTCGCTGACGCCTTCGTTGTTGGTAGCCGAAAAAGCAATAACTGGACGCTGTAAAATCCTTGCAAGTTCCGCCACATCAATCTGTATTCCCAACTCCCGGGTACGATCCACCTGGTTAAGCAGCACCAATAAGGGATAGCCCCGCTCCAGCAATTCATAGGTTAAGACCAGATTTCTTTCCAAATTACTCGCATCAACGATGTTGATAATCAAATCGTAGTTCTGTTCTTCCAAAAGAGTACGTGTCAACGTAGCTTCTTCCCGATCTGTATAGAGCGAATATACCCCTAATGTATCGTAAAACGCAAACTCCACTTGGTTTATTTTTAATACCGCTTTTTCGATTTCCGTAGAGGTCCCCGGATAATTGGAAGCAAAAAACTGACTGCCGGTGAGCAAATTAATGACGGAACTCTTCCCCACATTGGGGTTCCCCACCAAAACCAATTTCAAACCAATCGCCTTCATTTCC
Organism: Syntrophomonas sp.; assembly: GCA_035447945.1. Classification (GTDB taxonomy): domain Bacteria; phylum Bacillota; class Syntrophomonadia; order Syntrophomonadales; family Syntrophomonadaceae; genus Syntrophomonas_B. The sequence goes on along the minus strand of DAOTHZ010000005.1, from coordinate 44,477 downwards.
GCAAGGATTTCAAAAACATTACTCATTCACTAAAGTTTTCCCAAAAGCGGATGATTCCTGCTTATATCTTCAAAAAAGCAGGCAATCAAGCTAATCTCTCCGAAGCGGGTAATTCTCTATGCGATGAACCCAAACAACCCCGAAATGATAACCATTATCATTTTATTCGATCATAGCGATTTAAACAATACAAATATACAAGCATATTTATATTGTGCACATATAACCTGAAGCAATTGCAAAATTTATAAAAGCATCACCGTAAACCCTGACCATTAAAAACATTCATACTTGACAAGAAGACAGTGCCATCCTATTATTTAAATATGGTTATGAACATATGCTCATTTAAATTTTGATCGAAAGGGTGTGAAATGATGTCTGGTAAAATTGCTGTTTGTTCAACGGGTTCAACCCCATCTTCTCTTGTAGATGAAAGGTTTGGCCGTTGTGCCTATTTCATGATCTGGGATCCGGCAAGCAAGGAGTTTACAGCTCTGCCCAACACCGTTACCGATTCCGCACACGGTGCAGGAACAGGAGCGGTACAGACCCTGCTTGAAAACAAGGTTAATCTGATTCTCTCGCAAAGAATCGGCCCCAAGGCCTTCGCTGTCATTGAACAGGCCGGTGTAAAAATCTTTTCCGGAATCACTGGAAAAACGGTTGCCGAAGCTCTGCGAAGCTATGAGAACGGTGAATTGCAGGAATTATTGACCCCCAGCAATTAAACCCGGTATTGTTGCTTTGTTTGCCAGACAAACAAAGCAACAGTATAATAGAGAACGTCTTTTAAGCAAAACGAATTATGTCACAGTCTTGAATGGAAAAGTAAAAAATTATCGAAACAGGAGGTAGTATACATGTTAATCGCTATTCCAGCGGAAGCCAATATGGTTTGTCCTCATTTTGGACATTGTGAAGTATTTGCCATGTATGACACAGATACCAAAGCGTTAAAATCCCTGCCCAACCCTGGACATGAACCAGGCTTCCTGCCCGTTTTTTTGAAAAAGCAAGGGGTACATTTGGTGATCGCCGGCGGAATGGGCGGAAGAGCTCAGGAACTCTTTGCTGCCAGCGGGATCGAATTAATTGTTGGAGTATCGGGAAGCATTCAGGATGTTATCGCCTTGTATGAAAAAGGTGAATTGAAAAGTACGGGGGCAGTCTGTTCCGATCACTCTCACGCGGGCGACTGTCACCACTAGGAAGGAGTCCTTTATGCAAATTGCAATCGCCAGCGGCAAAGGCGGCACGGGCAAGACACTGCTTTCCACCTGCATCATCAAGGTTTTGGCGGACAAAAACGCTGTCCTGATGGATGCGGATGTGGAAGAGCCCAACGCCAACCTGGCCTTTCTGCAGCCCATATCCGCAACCACCACAGTTTATCGCCCGGTTCCGCAGATTTTGCCGGAGTATTGCACCTATTGTGGTTTATGTGCCGAGATATGTGAATTCAATGCTCTGGTCGTGCTTGCGGACAAAGTGATGGTGTTTCCAGAATTATGTCACTCCTGTGGCGCTTGCAGTTATTTATGTCCCTATGCGGCAATCGATGAGATCGAACACCCCATCGGGGTAATTGAAGAAACCCCGCTACAGACAAGTGGCACTCTCCTGACCGGCAGGTTAAATATAGGCGAAGCCCAGAGTCCCCCACTGATTAAAGCGGTAAAGAATGAACAGCTTTCGGCCGCAATCAGACTGGTGGACTGTCCACCCGGGACAACCTGTCCTATGATTGAAGCCATACGTGACAGTGATTATTGTTTGCTGGTAACCGAGCCCACTCCCTTTGGAACACATGATTTGGAACTATCCCTGGAAGCGGTCAAAATGCTGGGTATGCAAGGTGGACTGGTCATTAATCGCTGGCAGGGTAATGACGGGGAACTGCTCGATTTATCCGAACGCTGGGGTTTTCCTATCCTGGCAAGGATTCCATTTAGTGCAGAATTGGCCCGCGCCTATATGCAAGGTTTGGATCCTTTCGCCGCCATGCCTGCGCTGCGTGGTATCATCAGCGATATTTTGCACCGTATCAAGGAGGTGTCAGCATGAAAGAAATCCTGTTCATAAGCGGCAAAGGCGGAACCGGCAAGACGTCTCTTACTTCTTCCTTTATTGCTCTAGCCGACAACTGCATCGCTTGTGATTATGATGTTGACGCCTCCAATCTGCCGATTTTGTTAAAACCGAATAACATTGTCGGGCATGATTTCAGCTCCGGCTACAGTGCCTGCATCGATGAAGAAATCTGCACCAGCTGTGGTCTTTGCAAAGAAGTTTGTCGTTTTGAGGCCATCAACGAGGATTACCAGATCATTCCTCTGCATTGCGAAGGATGTGGTTTCTGCGCCAGGATTTGCCCGGTGGAAGCGATTAAAATGAATCCCCGACCTTCCGGGCACTGGTTTCGTTCTGAATTCAAACCAGGTCAATTCTTGTTTTTTGCCGATCTTCGGCCTGGAGAGGAAAACTCCGGCAAACTGGTGGCCCAGGTAAAAACTCAAGCCCGTCAAAAAGCTTTGACTGACAATGTTTCTTTGATTATCGCGGATGGCCCGCCGGGAATCGGTTGTGCAGTAATTTCTTCCATGGTGGAAACCGATCTGATCGTATTGGTTACAGAACCCAGTTTATCAGGATTTCATGACCTTAAACGGGTTTATGCGTTAATTCAATTACGGGGTATAAAATCCGTTTTAATCATCAATAAATGGGATCTTAACCCGGAAACAAGTCAAACAATAGAAGACTGGGCAACTGCACAAGGCGTTTGCGTGGCCGGTAAAATACCCTTCAGCACCACGATTGCTGATTGTATTGCAACGGCAAGAATCCCCGCCACGCAGCCACAAATCAGAAATTTCATTTTTCCCGTATGGGAAAATATCTTACAACAGTTGTAAACGGGTAGAGGTGACAGGAAGGAGTGAAACAGATGCCGAACAAAGATGGAACCGGCCCAATGGGTCAGGGCGCTGGTACCGGTCGTTTAAAGGGAGGCTGTGCTGCCGGTCGCGGCAATAATAAAAACAATTCTCCCGGAAAAGGTCTGGGACGCAGAAACAGTGGCAACAACGGTCCGCAAAACGGCGGCCGGGGTCAGGGGGCAAATAACCCCAACAATACAAGCAACAAGTAGAAAATGTTCTTTGAGGGAGGGATCAGCTGTCCCTCCCTCTCCATTGTTAAGTATTTTATTTCCCGAAAGGGGTGATCATCATCGATAAAGACAAGGATGTTTTTCAACCAGAAAAAAGTCAACCGCCGATCGGCAATGATTGTTCCATCTGTCAAAAACAACGTTGTAAAAAAGGCCGGGATTGTTATCCGGAGATAAACCAGGGAATCATACAAATATATAAAAAACCAGACAATTATAAACTGGTAAAAGCTTCTGCCGCAATTGAAGCAACAACTTACCAGCAAGCTACCCGTCTGGAAGAGATTCGCCTTTTTGCCCGCGAAATGTCGTATTCAAAAATCGGTATCGCAACCTGTATCGGTTTGATTGCAGAAGCACAAATGATCGCTGCTTATCTAAAAAAAGACTTTGATGTGACAACGGTCATTTGCAAAAATGGCGGATTGCTCAAAAAACAACTGGAATTGGAACAAATCGATCCCAGCAAGGATGAAGTAATGTGCAATCCAATTGGGCAAGCGCTCTTGCTGAACCAAAAACAAACTGATTTAAACCTCATCTGTGGATTGTGCGTTGGACATGACATACTTTTCTCCCAATATTCTGAGGCTCCGGTAACAACAATCATTGTCAAGGATCGGGTACTGGGACACAATCCGGCGGCTGTTTTGTATACCAGTTATTATCGCAAAAAGGTTCTGGATCTCTGGAAATAAACCTAATGCATCAGTACGTTCGTTTAAAAAAACACCTTCAGAGAATGATTTCTCTAAAGGTGTTTCTTATTTTATTTGTTTGTTCAACTATTGGTACTGAAAGTTCATGGCGGTTTCGCCTTTCATTACTCTGTCCCCCAGTTCGTTACGGAGTTTCATGGTTGCTTCAAAGCCGGTACAGTGACAGGCAATGATCTGTTCCACATCAAATTCCCGCAAAGCCTTGATGGTTTCCTGCATTCTCTCTTCAGAAGCGCCCGCCAGATGGGTCCCGCCAATGAAAGCCCGGACTTTCTTTTGTCCGGTTTGCTGCCTTGCGTATTCAATGGTATTGATGATGCCGGCATGGGCGCAGCCACTAATGATAATCAAGCCCTCTGGATGATTGATAACTACCGACATGTCATCGTAGAGATGATCCTCGACCAAACGATCGCCCACCTCTACATAAAAACTGCCGCCGACATCTTCGTAGTGCGTCTTGCGGGGGATCTCGCCGGTAACAAAAACGCCGGGGTGAATCTCGGTAAAATCATTGGTAATCACAAACTGCGCACCATTACGTGTGATTTCCTGGGAATCAAACGGAACCCCGATGGCTTTCCGGAAATTTCCCCAAACGGTGTAACGAGGGATAAATATTCCCGCATGCGCATACACTTTTTTTCCAGGTGCCGTCTGTAAAAATGGAATCACCGCTCCGGTATGATCAAAATGGCCGTGACTGATGATCAAGTCGTTTATCTGCGCCAAATCAATGCCTCCAGCGGCGGCATTTTTTATCAGTGCATCTTCGGAACCTGTATCAAACAAAATCTTTTTATCATCCACCGTGATCAATGCCGCAAAACCATATTCGCCGCGGAATCCCGGGATGGGAGTGGTGTTTTCCACCAAAATTGTAACGCTGACGTTCATTATAAAATCCCCCTTCTTTGCTGATGCCATCTTGACTTGACCGGAAAACTATGATTTGCGCTGTATTACCACCTCACAGCAAGGATCTCCATGATTCAGGTTTTGGGTATGCTCCACTTCAATCTCTACGTCTTTTTCAAACAGTCCCCTTACCAATCCCTGATAAGTATGGATGGTTACAATGCCACAGTCAGCAATGTTGGCCTTGGCAATCGCCTTCTGGGTTTCGCAGTCTGTCACTCTGACAACGATACGCTCTCCCTCCAAGGAAACTTCCCGGCCTTCGATTTTTAACACTTTGCTGAGAATCTCGATGGCTTCCAGGAAACTTTCCGGCCATACCGGTTCTTGAATGTAATCATTGCGAAGTTTCTTGCCAAACACATAGGAGTATTGCTTCCAGGCTTCCACGTCGGCATCCCAAGCGGTCTCAATCCCATGCGTTTTGGCCAGACCCATGAACCAGGCTCCGTCAATGCGCACAAACGAATACTGCAACAGTTCAATCACTTCAGCATCGGTTAATTTCAAAATTATCGTCTCCTCGCTTTCATTCTTTTCCCATTATATTACTACAAAAAAGTCTTTTAATGGAATATCGTTTCGGTTAGACGAGGATGATTATTTTTTAGCGATGGCATTTTCTGCCGCCCACATGACCTGATATACCAGGGGTGATCCAGTGAGTAAGGGATGTGTCGCATACTGCATAATGGCCAACTCTGCCGCAGTAAGCTTCTGTTGAATGGCGAGCGCCAGTATATTCACCATATCCGCTGCCTGTACTCCTCCCAGAACATGTCCGCCAATGATTCGGTCATCCCGTCGGTCAAATAATAATTTTACTTCTGTCTGCATGGTACATCCCGGCAATGAGGCAGGGTGCCGGTCTGGAGAAACCATTTTGCCAACATAATAATCGATATTGTCTTCCTGGCACATCCGCTCCGTAAATCCTGCAGCACCGACAGCCGTATTGCCAACTTTGGTCGCAAAAGCTCCTAACGCACCCGGTGATTTACGGTTTAACTGGAACAGGTTGCTGGCCGCAATGAGCCCTTCCGACGCTGCTACAGAAGCCAGTCTGATGATTACCGGCTGACCGTTGATGCTGGAGAACTTGCTGGCACAGTCACCACAAGCAAAAATATCCGGATCACTGGTACGCAAGTATTCATCGACAATCATTCCTTCTTTTTCATCGACTTGCAAGCCTGCCTGACTGGCCAATGCAATATTGGGAAGAGTGCCTATCCCCAATATGACTATATCAGCGGCAATACTGCCGCCACCCTTCAGAACAACTCCCTCAACTTTTTGTTGCCCCGTAAATGCTTCCACCAAGGTATTGGTCATTACCTTGATCCCCATTTGTTCAAGTTCCATTTCAATTTTTTGGCCATATTCCTCTTCACAGGCAACCGCCAGACAATGGGGCAAGGCCTCAATCAGGGTTACATTGTATGCATCGCCCTTGAGACGAATTTGTTCAGCCATCTCGACGCCGATAAAACCGCCGCCGATAACGACAACCTTCTTGTTATGCTGTAATACATCATCCAAATGCTGCAAATAGTCCGGGTCCTTGTAAATCGGAAATATGTTTTCCAATTGTGCACCGGGAATGTTCGGAACAACCGGTCTGGCACCGGTTGCCAAAACCAGTTTTTCATAGCTTATCGTCTCTCCGTCCGCCAACGTAACCAAATGCTGGCTTCTGTCAATGCTGCTTACTTTGGATACCACTATTTCGATGCCTTTTTTGAGAAATCCTTCATCCGGTATTTTGTCCTTTTCCACCGCTTTGAGCGTTCCGTATATATAAGGGATTCCACAAGGTACAACCGTATAAGCTACATCACGCACCACCGTTACGCTTTTATTTGGGTGCCAGGTTTTTACAGAGTTTGCCGTGCTCAGTCCTGCTGCTGATCCGCCAATAATTAATACATTCGTTGATTTCATCTTTGAAACTCCCCTCTGTATTGTTTAAAGTAAAGAACATATGCTCATTATAAAATATCCCCGGGTCAATGTCAGTATCCATTAAAAGTTTTTTTATCGTTTGTATCCTTCATATAGTTTACACATATAAAACTTGTTTCCATCATAGACAAGCTCCACCAACTGCTTCGAGCTTATCAAGTCCTCCACCGTTTGCCAATCCGCACCTGCATTCCCGAGCAATGTTTGCAACGCGTCCTGACGCATGGGGTGGACTGCACAAGTATCAAGGATGTCCCGGGCAACATCGCCGCCAAAGGAAAAATCGCTGCCTTCAAACTCATTCAGATATTCAACCTTAGACAAATCTTTGGCAAATATTTGATAAGCCAGATGTAATTTCTCTTCGTCCGGCTTGTTAACCCATTTGCAGGCAGGCGGTCGGGTCGGCACAGAGATATAGGCAACAGCTGGCTTCAGTTGGGTTAGAAAACCTGCGATGGCCTGACACTCCGCCTGCGTATCATTAACATCTTTAATTAACATGGTCTCGCTTATCAGCCGTCCTTTATACACCTGACTGAATGCAAGCATACCAGCTTGAATTTTTTCCAAGTGTAATTGTCTGAGCGGACGATTCACCTTCCGCCATACATCTTCATTAACAGCATCAACTTTTAAAGAAACCAGGTCAGCTTCCGCAAGTTCACGCCTCACTTGCGGATGATCGATCAGGGACCCATTGGTAATAACCGCTGTTTTAAGCTTAAGACTTTGCAGTTTTCTGATCAATTCCCCCAGATTTACATCCAGTGTTGGTTCACCATCCGGAACAATTGTTAAATAATCAATCTGCTCCCCGTTGCGCTCCATCCGTTCAACCCTTTCTTTTACCTCACTGAAAAGTTCGTCCGGATCATGGAACGCCTGTCGTCCGGCCTGCATATGAGAGGAAAACCCCTGCTGACAATATACGCAGGCGTAGCTGCAAATTTTGGGCGGTATATTGTTTATGCCCAGACTCCTGCCCAGACGACGCGACGGAACCGGTCCAAAACACCTCATCATCCTGCCTTCTTTCTAGTCTTTATTTTCGTTGTTTTCTTTTTGATACTGTATGTCCAAGGCTTTCATTTTCCGATAAAGCGTACTTACATCTATATTCAGGTCTTGTGCCGCAAGTTTTCGATGTCCCTGATGTTTTTGCAGTGCTTCGATAATCAAGTGTTTTTCCATGGAATCGAGATTCAATGTAGGAAGTTCTTTCACTGTGGTTTTGCACAAAGCACGGATTTCAGCCGGCAAATGCTGAAGTTCGATGAGTTCCCCGCGGCACAGCACAAAAGCATGTTCTATCATGTTTTCCAGTTCTCTGATATTACCGGGAAAATCATAATTAAACAAAACCGCCATAACTTCATCCGAGACCCCGGCAATGTTCTTATTTTGTAAACGATTAAATTTATAAATCATATGTTCAATCAACAGCGGGATATCCTCTCGGCGCTGCTTTAATTCTGGCAATTGCATATGTACAACGCAAATCCGGTAATATAAATCCTCACGAAACAACCCGTTCCTCACCATTTCATTCAAATCACGATTGGTTGCGGCAATGACACGCACATCCACGGGAATCGGTTCGAGTGAGCCGAGCGGTTCGACGACACGTTCCTGTAAAACCCGTAACAGCTTAACCTGCATGGCCGTAGACATATCAGCAATTTCATCCAAGAAAAGGGTTCCTCCGTCTGCCAGTAAAAAACGACCCGGTTTATCTCGTTTAGCATCCGTAAAGGCTCCTGCTTGATAGCCAAACAATTCGCTCTCCAAAAGAGTATCCGGCAAAGCTGCACAGTTAACTCCCACAAATCGCTTGTTATGGCGGGGAGAGAGATTGTGAATCGCCCGGGCAAACAGTTCTTTGCCGGTACCGCTCGCACCGTTAAGCAGCACGGTACTGCTGCTCTCGGCAACCTGCGGTAAAATGCTGAATAACTCAATCATACGGGTACTGCGGCCGATGATGTCTTCAAAACTGTAGCTTGATTCCAGTTGCTTCTGCAATTGTTCAATATAACTCAAGTCCTGAAAAGTCTCAACGCCACCCACAATTTCCCCGATTTCATTGCGCAGAATGGCGGTCGACAACCGGATGGGAACCTTGCGCCCGCAGTTGTCTATGATATTGGCCGTGCTGTTTATAATCGGCTTTCCATACAAAAAAGTGTGCTTTAGTGCGCAGTTCGTTTCACAAACGTTGGCCCGCAGAATCTCATAGCATAAATGGCCAATTGCTTCTTTTTTTGAAATCCCGGTAATTTTCTCGGCAGCCGTATTAAAACTGGTGATTCTCCAATCCTGATCTACGGTAAAGACACCTTCGTTGATCGAATCCAAAATGATCTCGTAATTGTTGTTATTAAATTTTAAATTTTCTATTTTCATTTTTCCTGCTCTACACCTTTGCTCAGCAAACATTGCACATTGCTATTTTATTATATCATTTAAGTTGCATTTTGCAATGTATTTTGCGGATTAGATTATTTTGATGTGCCATTTACCTCGATATTAAGGGATTAAATAGAAAAACAATAATATGGCACGTTATTTGCATTATATTTTAACTGTTATGAGAATTGCTATATCATGCTGGCAGAATTGCATAGCTCCGGTATTTGATTATTCCAAAAATCTGTTGCTGATAGACATTGTCAATAACAAAGTCATCAGCTCAGAAACGATGCGTCTTGACATCGAACTTCCTTTCCAGCGGGCCGAAGAGCTTTCCCGTTGGGCAACAGAAGTTGTAATTTGCGGTGCGATTTCACGCACCCAAGTCATGGCGCTGCAGGGACGGAATATTCAAATTATTGCTAATATAACAGGCTCCCTGGAAGAAATCATCAGCTTGTTTCTGACGGGACAGCTTGCCGGCACTGGTATAATGCGACAACATCGGCAACGCCGTAGAAGAGGTCAGGGTAACCTTTGATTCTCTTGTTTGCTAAAATTCATTAAGGTTACTGGAAGGGAGGTGAACCGTTATGCCAAGAGGAGATCGTACCGGTCCGCTCGGCAGAGGCCCTGCAAGCGGACGTGGCATGGGATATTGTTCAGGATATGCCAATCCAGGATATCTAAGCAATACCCCGGGAAGATGTTTTGGCTGGGCACGTGGAATGCGAGGCTTTGGCGGCAGAGGACGCGGCATGGGTTGGTTTAATCAGCCATATTACGGAGTAAACGCGAATGACACCGTCGCCGGGTTGGAAGAACGAGCCAGATTTTTGGAAGAAGAACTGGCAGACATCCGCAGAACCATATCTGCTGCCAAGACAGGCAAAAATATCGATAATGTTTAAAGCTGAGTTTTGCAACAGTTGGTGAGGATTTTTAAGAATTCCTCGCCAACTCTTTGTTTAATTGCTTATGAAAGATTTAGGGAGATATGAAAATGTATGTAGATAACAGTTGTATTGGTTGTGGAATATGTGTCGATACCTGCCCGGTAAACGCTATTTTGATCATTGAAAACAAAGCCTCTATTGATTCCAGCCTATGTCTTGAATGCGGATTATGTGCTGATATTTGCCCAATCGGCGCTATCCATGAAAAAGCTTGACAATTATTTTGGGGCCTGAAAACAAACTGCTTCATCTCTCACGATTTCCGAATCGCCCTCTGGCATGCCTGACAATGGCCATAGACCTCGAATTGGCATTCCAGATGGCTGAAGCCTTGGGTTTGTCTTTCCGGCAACCTTTCCAGGGGACAGTATTCCAGCGGTACAATCGTGCCGCACGACAAACAGATCAGGTGATGATGATGGTTTTGCATATCCTGCAGACGATAGGCAAACGTGCCGTTACGTTCTTTGTCCACCCGGCAAAGCATGTTCATGGCATACATCAAATCAAGATTTCTGCAGATGGTGGATAAATCAATGTGAATGTTCTGCTGCTGTAGCTTGTCATGCAACGATTTGGCCGTCACCCAGTCAGTTTGAGCCGCCATGCTGTGCAGTATCTTACGCCGGCTGTTGGTCAGTTTGTATCCTTTGGCAGCCAGCCGGGCACATAATTGTTCCGCATCCATATCGTTTTCACTCCTGTCCGGGGATAATCAGCGTCCCACAGAAATTTTTGTTTACAGTTGTCGTTGCCGGACAAACGCCAGCAACGTTTTGTCAAGCAACTGGAACAAGGTATAGATTATGACAGCGAGTATGACAATCGCTGCGCCGGAGGCCAGGTTGTAATGATAGGAAAGGGCCAGGCCTGTCAGGCAGAGAAACACACCTATGGCAAAGGACAAAACCATGATGCCCGGAAGGTCATCCCGAAAAAGGCGGGCCAGCGCGGGCGGAACAGAGAGCAGGGCTAAAATTAAAATGATCCCCACCACTCTGATCAATACCACAACGGTGATGGCAATCATGGCATAGGTCAGCGCTTCGGCCAGGGCGACCGGCAGTCCTCGTGTCTGACTGAACTCTTCGTCAAACAGATAGGCCTGCAATAAATGATAAAAGGCCAAAATGGTAGCCAAAACAATGCCATCGAGGCTGGTCATAACCAGCAAATCCGTGCCGGATACCATCAGAATATCGCCGAACAAATAGCTCTCCATGCTGGGAGGATAGCCGGGGGTAAAGGAAATAAACAGAATTCCCAGGGCCATGCCCAACGGCCAGAACATGCCGATCAAAACGTCCGGCATGACCAAGGCCCGGCGCTGTATTTGCGCAATACCCACAGCAGAGAGCAAAGAAAAACCCAAACCCGTATACATCGGTTCAATTTGTAAAAAGTATCCCAAACCAATCCCGCCAAAAGCGGTATGCGCAATACCGCCGCTCATCATCAGGAGTTTTTTCTCGATAATCATTGGTCCCATAATTCCGCAAGCCAGACTGGCCAGTAAAGAGGCCATCACCGCATTCTGCAAAAAACCGTACTGTAATAAGGCGTTTATCATTGTTGTCCTCCATGTTGATGCAAAACCCGATGTGGAACACCGTGCGCAATCAGTTCGACCGGACATCCGTACAGCTGCATCACCAGATCCGGGCTGAGTTCCGGTTCTCCATGATAATGGAGACGGTGATTGATACAGGCGATATCGCGCACGCAGGTACTGATCGCCATGGTATCATGAGTCGCCATTACAATGGTCATCTCCTGGTTTAATTCCTCCAACAGTTCGTAGACTTTACCGCTGGCATTGGAATCAAGCCCATTGCCTGGCTCGTCCAGGAGCAGAAGTCGTGGTTCAGCGGCCAGCGCGCGTGCAATCAGAACACGCTGCCATTGCCCTCCGGACAGCTCACCGATTTGCCGGTTGGCCAGGTCGGCGGCCTCCAGCTTCTGCAGACACCACCGGGCTTTGTCCCAATCGTATTGACGATATCGATGAAAAAAGAACGGTTTTTCTCCCAATCGTCCCTGCAGGACAACCTCCATTACGGATATGGGAAACCGTTGGTTGATATGGGCAGCCTGCGGCACATAACCAATCAAGTGTCTCATGTCCTGGGGCTTTTCACCAAATATGGTCACCTTCCCGCGCCAAGGCTCCATCAATCCCAGCATCAGTTTTATCAGGGTGGTTTTGCCACCGCCGTTAGGGCCGATGATCCCGGTAAAACTGCCGGCCTGAATGCAAAAGTTGATGTCTTCCAGAACCAACACATTACCATAACCGGTACTGACATCTTCAAAACAGATTGCCATTTCATTGGACATTTTTCTTTCCCACCTTTATGCGTTCCCGTCCAGCCAGTGTCACTTAAATGTCGGCTAATTCATGATGCCTGCCGGGTTTTTATTCCGTCTTTAATACATGGCTGAATGTCTGCGCCGTTTGGCGCAGGTTATCAATATAATCAGGTGCCAACGGAGCGATCAGGCGCGCCTCCCCGCCCAGTTCACGGGCCAAGGTCTGGGCCTGTTTGCCATCCATTTCCGCCTGATAGAAGATCGCTTTGATGTTTTCCTGTCGGGCCTGGTCAATCACCTGCTGAATATGGCGGGCAGTAGCTGCTTTCCCTTCTTCCTCCAAGGCAATCATGGTGAGTCCGTAATCATCTGCAAAATATCCCATGGAAGGATGATAAACGATAAAACTGCGGTGGTCTGCGTCCGCCAGGGAGGCTTCGATCTCCTGGTGCAGTTTTTCCAGCTGCGCCTGATAGTTTTGCATATTTCCCTGGTAAATCTTGGCGTGTTCCGGGTCTGCCTGGGCCAATTCATCGGCAATCATCTCTACCATAATGCTGACCCGACGTGGAGACATCCAGCGGTGCGGATCTTTTTCGCCCGGAACAATTTCCAAAGCTGGATAGACTGCATCGGCCCGGCTGGCCAAATCAATCACCGACATGTCCGCACTAAGCTGTTTGAGTCTTGGCAAAATGCCGTTTTGTTCGGCTGCAACCCCGATGGCAAAGTATATCCGGGCATCACTCGCCTGCTCCATGATTCTTGGGTTGGGTGCATAGTTTTCCGGATTGCCGCCGGGTGGAATCATGGTTACGATTTCCACCAGATCACCGCCAACAGCAGCGACAAAGCTTGCCTGTGGCACGATCGATACCGCTACTTTGATTTTTCCTGCGCCGGATGACACGGTCTCCGGGGCAGGATTGCCGCATCCGGCGATCGGCAGCAAAACCAATGCCAGTACCATCAACGCGAGCAAACGCTTTATTCTTTGCAAGGATTTTTTCACTGCAAACCACTCCTTTTCTAATTGCAAGAAGTTGCATTTACTATTATTGCGCTGTCAGCCTGTCCTGTCAATCATCAATTAACAACCGAAATCGTCAACAAATGATTTACTTTCGGCGGACTCACCTTGACGAATAACGCCATGTCCAGCAAAAATCGGGGCTGAGAGCCCCGATTTTTGATAATTTTAAACTTTTTCATCTGAACTATTGTTAGCTTTGTCTGAGGGTTATACCTAAAGCCGCTTGGGAGCGATCTTTTGACTGATTATATCCGCAGTATTATCTCTCGTTTGAATTCTCGGGATATTCCCTCAAGAGATAAGCAAACGTTGCTGCAGCCGGGCAAGCTTTTCTTCCAATTGAACCAGCATCGACAGCAGTTTTTGCAGCTGCAATTCCTGCTGTTCCATGAAATAGCCTTCAATGCCAGCAACTTTATATTGTTCAATCACACTTAAAACAATGGGAATATGAAAACACTTCAGACTGTCGATTCTCGTTAATGTATCTGCCATTACCTGGAGTGTATTTTCCTGAATGATTGTAGGGTTTGGTTTTGCTTTCATTCCCGCGAACATCCTTCATAAAATTATTATGCATTCTATCCAGCAAGATTGCAGAAACCAGAAACACAAGGGCTGTTCTGAAGATATCAGAAACAGCCCTTGCTTGCTGATTACGCATGTGTTTGGGTGCTATCTAGTCTTCAAAAGCCTCGCTGACTTTCCATACTTTCCAAACGTTACCTACCAGGTCCGGACCGGGTTTCAAAGTGGTTTTGCCGGGTTTCCAGCCGGAAGGCGTGGCTTCCGTGCCTTGAGAGGCACGCACCAGTTGGAAGGCTTTTACTTGGCGAATGGATTCAGAAACATTTCTGCCCACTGGCGGGGTCAGTACTTCAAAGCCCTGAATGATGCCATCGGGATCGATAATGAACCGACCACGGGTTTCAGTGCCGCTGTCCTCATCATAAATGCCATACATTTTCCCGATGCTGCCATCCTGGTCGGAGCACATCAAAAACGGGATATCTTTATTGATCATTTTGGAAAGTTCGTGATCATTCCACATCTTGTGGACAAAAACACTGTCTACACTTACAGCCAGTACTTCAACTCCCAGCTCCTGGAGTTCGGCATGTTTTTCAGCAACTGCTGAAACTTCTGTCGCTCAAACGAAGGTAAAATCACCCGGGTAGAAGCAAAGCAACACCCATTTTCCTTTATACTCTGAAAGACTGGTATTCACAAACTTGCCTTGCCCAAAGGCAGCGGCGGTAAAATCCGGGGCCGGTTTTCCTACTTTAACCATGCTTTGCTTCGCCTCCTTCGTAATCAGTTCTGTTGTTGCGATTTCTTCTGTTTGTACATTGACCTTTTTAATTGGCGGCCGTTGACAGCCTGGTTTGAATTCTTCGGGCATTTGCTGGCCTCCTTTCCCTGTATAACTTTTTGTTATGTTTTATTAATAACATAAATGACACCCCATGTGCAACGTTTTTGAAAATAATGAACATATGCTTGTTTAGATTTGATTCTTTACCTGATAAAATAAGCTTAATCGCTGCGAATGTTTTTCTTTACATAGAATTCCCTGTTATGATGTTTCTATAAGTATTTTCCGGGAGGTGATTATTTGGCTGGAATCATCCTCGTGCTGTCGGCCCACGCAAACGCAGGGCAAACGACGATCACCGTAAATCTTGCCAGTGCTCTGGCCCGTCAGGGACACCGGGTGCTCATCGCAGAAAAGGGAGAAAACAAGAAACTGAGAGCCTGGCTGGGATTTGACCGGGCAGCTGACCGCCCAATGCCATCATCAGGACAAATGATGCCCGGTACCGTAGCAACCCGTATTGGAACCGATTTTTGGATGATGAAAGACGCAGAACGGATTCTGCCCGAAATTGCAGTTGACTACGAATATGTTTTTCTGCTGCCTGCCACCTCTGCTGGATGCGAAAATCTGCTGCCCAGGTGCGATCGTATCCTGGTCTGCTGCAGTCTGGAAGAAAAAGATACGGCCCGTCAGGTTGTCGACCTTGATCAGCATTTGTCCAGCCTGACCGGCCGTCCCCAACCGATTGATCTGGTGGTGATGAACAAAATCAATACCAAGGAGTGGCACAACAACCTGGAGTGTTTTTCCCTTTTAGCCGATCATTTCGGGGAGGAACGGATCGCGGATCCTCTTCCCCATTGTGAGCGAATTCATGATTTGCCGCTGGATGGGCGCACGGTTTGGGAATTAAGCCAGGAAAACCTGCAGGATGCTTTTCGGCGTTTGACAGAGATCATTGCAGCATGGTAGGTATCCTGACAAGCGCTGCACAAGCATAGCCCGGTTGTCTGTTGTGAAAAAAAGAGGTTGAAGTCAGAAAGAAAGGCTTTCATGACGTTTTATGCCTCAAGAAAGGAATGGTTATAAAAATGAACAAATCGCGAATCAATTTGCTTCTTGATGCCATTATGTTGTTGGGAATGATGGCCCTGGTGGGTACGGGGTATGTCCGCAAGTACATCTTGTTGAGCGGCTCCGCCGCCAAAGCAGCCTTTGGCGGCAAGGTTGACATGTTGTTGCTGGGCATCGACCGGGATGGTTGGGCAGTTATCCATCTTTATCTGGGTTATTTCCTGTTGTTTTTGCTTTTCTGGCACATCTACCTGCATTGGCAACAGGTTGTGGCCATATACCGCAAATGGATTCCCAATAAAAACATACGCTGGACAATAACCACCGTATTCATCTTGTTAAGTCTGGTTCTGCTGCTGTTTCCCTTTTTTATTCAACCAGTTATTCTGTAGATAATTGCCAATTTCCCGAAATACCGTGACCGTTTATTCCTCCTGGCGATCACGCAGGGAAATGCGGTAAAACTTCATAACCCCTTGCTCCACGCGGTTCCTGATCAGCTTTTGTTCACTGAGATACGAAATAAAAGCGGCAATCGTCGAGGAAACCAGATAATACTGGCCGCTGTTGGCACTCAGCTCATATTGCCGCAGCAGGGCGGCGAGGATTTCTTCATGCGACCGGCCCTGATCCAGCAAGGCCAGAATTGATTCGGCAATAATAGCAATCCTGGCTTGATTTTGTCCGACGCAATCGTCCAAATCTTCCACCAATCCTCCATGGGACAGCACAACCCAAGGCCATTGATGGCTGCCAATGAAGGCCAGGGTCTCCCTTTGCCGGGTGATATCGACCATATATAAAAACGGATATTCCTGCAGCATCTGCGTATGCATCAGGCTGTCTCCCAGAAATAAAACCCCGTCGGGCGTAGCCAAACCGGTTTGTCCCAGGCTGTGACCAGGCAGATCATACACCTGAAACAGTTCGTTTTGAATCAGCAAAGGGCCCGGGCTGACGGTCTGATTGACCTTGCAGGGGGCGGCCATCAACACCCGACTGCGCAGAACCCGCAGCGGATAGGCGGTAAACAGCATGGCCGGTCCCAGCATCGGGTTTTCCAAAATCGCTGCCGCCAGAGACGAGGCCATAACACGGCATTGGCACTGGGACTGCAAGTATTGGTTGCCGCCGCAATGGTCAACATGGGCATGGGTCGTAAAAATCGTATCGATTTGCAGACCTGCTTCGGTGAGGCAGTGCAGAATCTTCTTTGCCTGGCTCTCACTGGCGCCGCTGTCAACCAAAAGACAACTCCGGTCCGCAAACACATATACGCCTATGCAATTGTCTCCCTCCAGAAAATAGCTGTTGCCGGTGATATGCTGTAATTGCATCGGTTCATCCCCTCAATTTTCCCTTTATATATGCGATCATCAGGGAACATCTTTTAAAAACATCGCTTTGAGTTCATCCGTCTGGGCAGACGGAAAACAGGATTGCCAATCAAGCTCAGCCCATTTTCTGTGCAGCGTCTCTGCCCGGTAAGGCACCCCCTGCAGCCCTGCACATAATTGATTGACATCCGCCAGCGAGAAGAAATCTCCATAAATCCTGCAGTCGCTGATCAAACCGTTTTCAATGCACAGGCCAATCTCCACCTTGCCCCAGTCAAAGGCCGCTTGGTGGTGAACGTTGAAGGCCGGCGAACTGCCATAGACCCATTCCCAGGTCTGGTATTTTTCCCGTTGCAGCCCGGCAACCGCCTGTCGTTCCTCTTCCTGCAACGCCTGTTCCGCCTCCAGCAATCCCATGGCCTTGCAGGCAGTCAGCAAGGCGGATCGAAATTGCGGCAGCGTCATCTCGTTGGGCAAATGCTCCCGAATATTGGTGACCCGGCTGCGCACCGAATCCACTCCCTTGGATACGAGTTTGGCCGGATCGGTATTTAAAACCGTGGTCATGGCTTCGATATTGCTGTCAAACAGTAAGGTGCCGTGATGGAGCAAGCGGTTTTTCCAACGGTATTGCGCGTTGCCGGAGAACTTCTTCCCCTTGATGGTGATGTCGTTGCGCCCGCTGTTTTCCGCCTGAATGCCCAACTGCGCAAGGGTTGTTATAATCGGTACGGTAAATCGTGCAAAATCAAAGCCGATATGTTGTTCGTCATTGATGATATAAGTAAAATTCAAATTGCCCAAATCGTGATAGACGGCTCCCCCTCCGGTCAGCCTGCGCACCACCTCGACCCCCCTGCTTTTAACCGCAGCCGGATCAATTTCTTTCAGGGTATTCTGATTGCGTCCCACCACCACGACCGGGCGATCCTGCCAGAGCATGAAATACTCCTCTTGATGATCCGGGTCGAGCAGCAGATACTCTTCCAACGCCAGATTAAAATACGGGTCGGTGGAAGGATTTATTATATGTATCATCTTTACCTCCGCCGAAAATACTTATGAAACACTGCCGATACAGCCTAAATTTTCCTGTTGATTCGGACGTGTTGACCTTGTCTTTCATTATAACAAAAGGCGGGAGTCATTCCCGCCTTGATTAAAACCATTTTACATCGCTTTCGCCAGCTTATTTGCGGCGCGGCAGCAGATGAATTGCTTCTCCTTTAAGGTCAAGAATTGCCTCGGCCAGACTCTCTCCCAAGGTTGGATGGGGGTGGATGGTCCCGCGGATTTCTTCCCACTGCATGTGGTTCTTGACCATCAGCGTAGCCTCCAGGATCAAATCAGAAGCATGCGGACCCAGAATGTGGACCCCAATGATCCGTTCTTCCTGATCCGCGATGACTTTGACCAGACCATCGGTTTCACTCATGGTCATGGCTTTGCCGTTGGCTGCAAATTGAAATTTACCCACTTTATAAGCAATTTCGGCTTGTTTGGCTTGCTCCTCGCTCATGCCCACCGCAGCGATTTCCGGAAAGGTAAAAATACAGGCAGGGACGGCATGATAGGCCACCTGACTGTCAATGCCGGACATGCGCTCGACTGCCACCACGGCTTCCTCCGAAGCAACGTGGGCCAGCATCTGCCCGCCAATCACATCCCCGATGGCATAAATCCCTTTGACACTGCTCTCAAAGTTCTCGTCAACCCGAATAAACCCTCGCTCATTGACAATGCCCAGCTCATCCAGATACAACCCCTGGGTGGCGGCTTTTCTGCCGGCGGCGACCAGTACCAGATCTGCCTCGACCCGTACACGGTCTCGTTTGCCTTGCGCAAGGACCATCAATTGATCCTGCCCTGACTGAATCTCCTCAATCCGGCAGGAGGTATGAAGGTCGATCCCCTGTCTTTTTAAAAACACATTCATTCTTTTGACCAGTTCGCTGTCCAGCGTTCCCAGGATATGATCTGCTGCCTCGAGAACGGTTACGCGGCTCCCAAAGGAGTTGAATATACAAGCCAGTTCCAGGCCTACCACCCCGGCACCGATAATGACCATTTGCGCCGGCATCTCTTCCCGCTCGAGCAGTTCTGTGCTGGTCACCACACCGGGCAGGTCGATACCGGGAAGGGGCGGGCGCGCAGCTTCAGAGCCGCTGGCGATCAAAATTCTCTGGCCGGTATATTCTTTTCCGTTGGCCCGAACAGCGGATGGAGCGATGATTTCGGCATGGCCGGTGATGACTTCAACCCCGTTGGCCTGCAGCAGCCCTTCCACGCCGGTCACCAGCTTGTTGACAATCCCGTCCTTGCGTTCTTTAGCCAGCGCCAGATTGAACTGCACATCCATGCAGCGGATGCTATATTCGCTCAGGTGCTGCATGGTCCGCAGAACTTCAGCGTTTTTATAGTAAGCCTTGGTGGGGATGCAACCTCGATTCAGGCAGGTTCCGCCCAGTTTGTCGTGTTCGAACAGGCTGACCTCCATCCCCAGTTGACGGGCACGGATTGCGGCTACATAGCCACCCGGTCCCCCGCCAATGATCAAAAGATCCTTCACGCTTCTGCCTCCCATTTGACCAATGGATGACGCGCAGCGGCAACTTCGTCCACCCTTACGATCACGGTGTTGTGGGGAGCATTTTTGACCATCTCCGGATTCTCCCGGGCTTCTCGAGCAATGCTGCGCAGAGCTTCAATAAATTCATCCAGTCTCTCACGGCTTTCCGTTTCCGTAGGTTCGATCATCATCGCTTCTTTGACAATCAGCGGGAAGTAGACCGTGGGAGGATGGTAACCGTAATCCATCAGGCGCTTGGCAATATCAAGAGTTGAAATATGCGCCGCTTCCATTTGATTTTGACTGGTAGCGACAAATTCGTGTTTGCACAAACGATTGAAGGGAATTTGGTAGTCACTGGCCAGATGGTGGCGCAGATAGTTGGCATTCAGCACGGCATGTTCGCTGGCTGAACGCAGCCCTGCTGCCCCCAGGGTAAGAAGATAGCAATATGCTTTGACGATTACACTAAAATTTCCGTAGAATTCTTTCACCCGACCGATCGACAAAGGCCGGTCATCATCAAGCCAATACCTGCCGTCCTGGCATTCCACCAGGGGAGCCGGCAGGAAGGCGCTCAAGTGCTCTTTTACACCCACTGGTCCGGAACCTGGTCCTCCTCCGCCATGGGGCGTGGAAAAGGTTTTGTGCAGGTTAAAATGGACGACGTCAAACCCCATATCGCCCGGACGCGCGACCCCGGCAATGGCATTGAGATTGGCACCGTCATAATACAACAAGCCGCCCTGTTCATGCACGATTTCGGCAATGGCCTGGATATCCTGTTCAAAAAGGCCTAATGTATTGGGATTGGTCAGCATCAGTCCGGCCGTTTCCCGGTTCATTTTGCTGCGCAGATCGTCCAGATCCACCAGTCCCAGATCATTGGATTTGATCTCCACCACTTCGTATCCGACCATGTTGGCGGTGGCAGGATTGGTGCCATGGGCGGAGTCAGGCACCAGCATGCGGGTACGCTGTTCGTCGCCGTGATGGCGGTGATAGGCTTTGATGATCATTACGCCGGTCAGCTCTCCATGCGCCCCGGCCGCGGGCTGCAGAGTAAAGCGATCCATGCCGGCGATTTCACTGAAGGCTTTATCGGCCTTGTATAGTATCTCCAGGGCGCCTTGCACCGTCTCTTGCGCCTGATAAGGATGGATGGCCGCCAGTCCGGGCAGGCGTGCCGCCCATTCATTAATCTTGGGGTTGTATTTCATTGTACAGGAACCCAATGGATAAAAGCCGTCATCCACCCCGTAGGCCCGATGTGACAAAGCAGTAAAATGACGGACCACTTCCACTTCACTTAATTCCGGCAGATCAAGCTCGGCCTGACGCAGAAACGCTGCCGGTATGGTGGAGGACAATGCATCTGCTGGAAAATCAAGCGGAGGCAACGAGAACCCATTGCTGCCGGGTTGATTCTTTTCAAATAGAATTTTATTCATGTTCAACCCCTCCGATCAGAGCAACCAGGCGGTCAATTTCCATCCGGCTGCGTTTTTCCGTAAAAGCCAGCAAGAGCGCATCTTCAAGTTCGTAGCCGCCGATGATGCCATTGTCCAGCAACAGACGGTTCACGCGACCGGGCTCCTTGACCTTTAGGGCAAATTCCTTGAAGAAAGGCTGGTCATATTGCAACGACAAACCGATTTTAGCAAATTCATTGCTGGCATAAACGGCCAGTTGATGACAGCGCTCCGCAATCATCCGAAGTCCCTGCGCCCCGACCATGGAAAGGTAAATGCTGGCCGCCAGGGCATTTAACGCCTGATTGGAACAAATATTGGAGGAAGCTTGCTCGCGGCGGATATGCTGCTCGCGCGCCTGCAAGGTCAGCACAAAGGCTCTGCGGCCTTTAAAATCAAGCGTCTGCCCCACAATTCGACCAGGCAGCTTGCGCATATATTTCTTGCTGCTGGCCATAAATCCCAGGTATGGTCCCCCAAAATTCAAACCGTTGCCCAGCGCTTGTCCTTCGCCCACCACAATATCTGCCCTGTACTCACCCGGCGATTTTAATATCCCCAGAGAAATCGGATCAACCACCATGATCAGCAATCCCTTTTGCTGATGGATGGCCTGTTCAATTCTTTCAATTTCCTCCAGATTGCCGAAAAAGTTGGGCGTTTGGAGAACCACCGCCGCTGTCTCCTTGTCAATCAGGGCCAGGATTTGTTCAACATCCGTAACTCCGTTGCGTCCCGGTACCGCCTGGCAGTTCATTTTGCCGGAAATGCTGTAGGTATCCATAATTTTTTGATACTCAGGATGGATCGTTTCCGGCACCAGAATCTGCTTTCTTTTACTGGCCTCACAGGCCATCAGGCAGGCTTCCGCCAATGCCGTACCGGCATCATACATGGAGGCATTGGAGACTTCCATGCCGGTTAACTGACAGATCAGGGTCTGATATTCGAATATGGCCTGTAAAATTCCCTGGCTTATTTCCGGCTGATAGGGCGTGTAGGAAGTATAAAACTCCGAACGCTGCAGGATCTGGTCCACCACGGCCGGAACAAAATGATCATAAGCACCCGCCCCCAAAAAGCAGGGGTACTGATCAACATTGAGGTTGCGGCCGGCCAGTGTCTGCATGTATTGACGCAGCTCGATCTCGCCGAGACCGGGCGCCAGGTTTAAGAGCTGATCCAATTTGACTTCGCGGGGGATATCAGCAAATAATTCATCCATGCTTTCCAGGCCGATGCTGTGCAGCATTTCCTCGGCAACCCGCTGTGAATTTGGTGTATAGGCCATGTTATTTGCCTCCTCGCTCCTCTTCTTCACAGAGCTGGGCATATTTTACCGGGGTAAGCAGCGCATCCAGGTCGTCCGGATCGCTCATTCTGACAACCAGGATATGATTTTGATAAGGGTCTTCATTTAATAATTCCGGGGTATCTTCCAGCGCTTCATTAATCTCTGCAATGGTACCGCTGACCGGGCTGAACATGGATGAAACTGCTTTGACCGACTCAATGACGCCAACTTGTTCGCCGGCGGAAACATCCGTGTCCGGCTCAGGCAGTTCAACAAATACGATGTCACCCAAATGTTCCTGGGCAAAATCAGTGATGCCGATATAAGCATTTTCGCCTTCCACGCGTACCCATTCATGTTCGTTTGAATAATACAGATTTTCCGGAATGTTCATCGTGATCTTCCTCCTTGTTTTTTGCTTTTCAGGACCAGCTGCTTACGCTTTGCTTTTGGGTTTGGTTTTTTTCCGATAAAAGAGTCCCTCGCCAATCTGTGCCGCAACAGGTTTATCCCGGATTATAATATCGATCTGTTCGCCGTTTTTATAACCGCGATTGTCGATGAGCGCCAGACCGATATTTTTGTCAAGCGTGGGAGAATAACCCCCGCTGGTGACCCAGCCAATTTTTTGTCCGTCTTTTTGCACTTCATAATGGGAACGGGGAATGCCTTTGCCCACCATGACAAACTCAACCTGGGTGCGGGCCGGTTTATTTTCTTTTACTTGGCGCAAGACATCACGGCCAATAAAATCATCGTTGTCCAATTTCACAAAATACCCCAGTTTGGCTTCCAGCGGATTGATATCCTGATCAATCTCCTGTCCGTAAAGCGGCAGTTTGGCTTCAAATCGCAGCGTATCACGCGCCCCCAATCCGATGGGAGCAATCTCCTCGCCGCCGGCTTGCAGTACGGCTTCCCATAGTTGTTCAGCCTGTCCGGGAGCAACGTACAATTCAAAGCCATCCTCACCGGTATATCCGGTCCGGGAAATCAGGCAGGAAATCCCGGCGATCTGCATTGCCGGCACAAAATGGAAAAACTCGATCTGCTCCAGATCATCATTCGTTAGCTTCTGCAGGATCTCCTGGGCTTGCGGACCTTGCACCGCCAGTTGGGCATATTGGCTGGAGACATTGCTGCAAGCAAGGCTGGACGGGCAGTTGCTTTTAATCCAGTCATAATCCTTGTCGGTATTGGCAGCATTGACCACCAGGAAATAATGTTGGGGAGAATAGCGGTAGACCAAAAGGTCATCGACCACGCCTCCATGGGGATAGCACATCGGAGTATAGATGACTTCGCCGTCGGCCATCATTTTGACGTTGTTGGTGACCAGTTTCTGAACGAAATCTTCGGCCCCGTCACCTTTGACTTCGATCTCCCCCATGTGGGAAACATCAAAAAGACCTGCCTTCTGCCTGACCATGTGGTGTTCCTTGAGAATGCCTGCATACTGTACGGGAAGTTCCCATCCTCCAAAATCAATTAATTTGCCCTGATATTTGCGGTGCATTGATATGAGAGCGGTTTGTTTCAACGTGTCATCCTCCTTTGATTAAGCCGGGCATGAATTGCCCATACCATTATCATCCCGCATCTATAAAAAAGTTACCATCATTTTTGAAAATATTTTTTACATTTTCACCAATCGAGGCAAAAGAGACTCTGACTGCAAGTCGATCAATACATAGCTGCCACGACTGTCAAATCTAGGGCGGCTGGCACTGCCGGGATTAATCATCCACAGCGAATCAATTTGTTCAAGGTGGGCGTCATGGGTATGACCATAAATCACAACCTCGGCTTCGATTTCCAAGGCCCGATAATACAGCCGGCTGATACTTTGTTTGACACCATAGAGATGACCGTGCAGGACATAGAATTTTTTCTTCTCGATCTCAATGATTTCTTCATCCCGGGCGCGGGGATCATGGCGGTCGCAATTGCCCCTGACTCCGTGATAGGGGATTTGCAAAGCCTGTGCAATCTTCTCTCCATCCCGGTAATAATCTCCGGCAAATATCAGCCGATCCGGTTTCCATTGTTTTAAATGTTGGCAAACGCCGTCTGTTTCACCGTGGGTATCAGCCACGACTGCAATCAGCATTTTATCCCTCCAGGTTAATCCGCTGCAAATAAGGTTTGATCAGCTCCAGCGCCTGGCCGCGATGACTGATGGAATGCTTGACCTGGGCTGACAATTGGGCAAAACTCTCTTCATACCCGTCCGGCACGAACAGGGGATCATAGCCGAAGCCTTCACTGCCTCTGGATTGTCGGTCAATCCTGCCGTTACAGGTGCCTTCCACGGTTATAACCCGGCCATCGGGAAACGCCAGGGCGATCACACAGACGAAGCGGGCGGTACGTTCTTGCTCAGGCGTATCCTGCAAAGCCAACAGCAACTTTTGATTGTTTTTCTCATCATTGGCCTCCGGCCCGGCATAACGTGCCGAATAAATTCCCGGTTCTCCCTGCAGGGCATCCACTACCAGACCGGAATCATCGGCCAGGGTCAGCAGTCCGGTTTGTCGGGCCACTGTTACCGCTTTCTTGATGGCATTTTCGGCAAACGTATCGCCGTCTTCCTCTACTTCAGGCAGCGGCGGCAGATCATCCAGACTGAGCAAGGCAAATGCCGAATCACTCAGAATTTGTTGCAGTTCATTTTTTTTCTTTTGGTTGCGGCTGGCAATTAGAAGTTTCGTCTTCATGACTGTCTACTGCTCCCCGGTGAGAATCTTTTTTTGCAGGCTGATCAGTTCGTTGATTCCTTTTTCCGCCAGTTGCAGCAGCTCATCCATTGCCTGACGGCTGAATGGTTTTCCTTCCGCCGTACCCTGGATCTCCACAAACTCTCCCCGACCGGTCATCACTACATTCATATCTACTTCGGCAGCGGAATCTTCTACGTACTCCAGATCCAACAGCGCCTCTCCGTTGACAATGCCCACGCTGGTGGCGGCCAGGTAATCGACAATCGGGTTCTGCGTCAGCGTCCCCTTGGCCAGCAATTTTTCCACGGCCAGAGACAAGGCCACAAAACTGCCGGTTATGGAAGCGGTTCTTGTCCCTCCGTCAGCCTGCAGTACGTCACAGTCCAGCCAGATGGTCCGCTCTCCCAAGGCTTGAAAATCGACTACCGCCCGCAACGAGCGGCCAATCAATCTTTGGATCTCCGAGGTCCGTCCGGTAATCTTGCCTTTGCCGGCTTCACGTGGACTGCGGGTATCGGTGGAAGCGGGCAGAAGCGAGTATTCAGCCGTAACCCAGCCGGTTCCGGTGCCTTTTAAAAAAGGGGGAACCTTTTCCTCCACCATGGCTGTACACAGTACCATGGTATTGCCGGTCTGGACGAGAACTGAACCGTCCGGGTTTTTTACAAATCCCGGGGTGATTCGCACCGGACGCAATTCATCATTTTTCCGTTCTTCAGGTCTGCTCATACAGATGCTCCTTCTTCTCTATTTCCGGCATAAATATTATTGCCTCGACAATCAATGGCAACAATACATGGGAAGTCCTTGAACTCCAATTTAAGCAGCGCTTCCGGTCCCAGTTCCGGGTAGGCTACCACTTGGGCAGCAATAATGCGTTGGGCCAAATAAGCTCCGGCGCCACCCACTGCGGCCAGATAAACCGCCCCCTGCGCCTGCATGGCGGCGATCACTTCTTCATTGCGGGGACCTTTGCCAATCATGGCCTTGAGTCCCTGTTCCAGCAACAGCGGCGTATACACGTCCATTCTTCCGGAGGTGGTCGGCCCTGCCGAACCGATCACCCGTCCTTCCGGGGCTGGACACGGTCCGACATAGTATATAATCTGTCCTTGCAGGTCAACCGGCAGGCCCTGGCCATTGGCCAATGCCTGGGTCATTTTTTGATGGGCAGCATCCCGGGCGGCATAAACAGTTCCCTGAACCAGCACTTCATCCCCGGTCTGCAATGCTTCAATCTCTTCCCGGGCTAGCGGGGCTGATAGAATTTTCGTCATTCTTCCCTCTCCTTTTTACAGAATCCTGCTCAAACGACGGGTGGAATGGCATCCAATGCATACGGCTACGGGCAGACAGGCGATATGGGTGGGATAGGTTTCGATATGCACTGCCAGCGCCGTTGTGTCGCCCCCCAAACCCTGAGGCCCAATATTCATTTGATTGATTGCTGTCAGCAGTTCTGCCTCCAGATCGGCCAGCCGTGCATCGGGATGGACCTGTCCGATTTCCCGCATTAATGCCTGCTTGGCCAGCAAGGCCACCTTTTCCATGTTACCGCCGATGCCTACGCCCACGATGATGGGAGGACAGGGATTGCCGCCCGCTTCCCGGACGACTCTGAAAACAAATTCCTTGACTCCCTCCACACCCTGGGCCGGCTTCAGCATGGCCATCTGTCCCATGTTTTCACTGCCTGCTCCTTTGGGCAAAACCGTTATTTTTAAGTTTTCTCCCGGTACGATGTGAATATGTATGACGGCTGGTGTATTATCACCGGTATTAACCCGGTGAAGCGGATCGCTGACCATCGATTTGCGCAGGCTGCCGGCCAGGTAACCCTCTCTGACCCCTTGGTTAACGGCCTTTTCCAGATCGCCCCCGAGCAGCTGCAATGCCTGACCGATTTCCAGATCAATCACCACCAGGCCGGTGTCCTGACACAGTGCCATGCCTTCTGACGCTGCCAGGGCAGCATTCTCCAGGCAGATCTCCAGGATCTGGCGGCCGCGGGAGGAGCTTTCTTTTTCCTTGGCGGATACCAGCGCTGCCTGCAGATCTCCCGGCAGTCTGGTATTGGCTTCCATCACCATTTCCTTGACTGCCTGTCTGATTGTGTCCACATTTATCTGCCGCATGTTTTCTCCTTTATGTCACTTTGAAAATTTTTCATATCCGTAAATACAAGCACCCAGCGCCCCGTTAAACTGCGCCTCGGGCAAACACATCACCTGGCGGTCGCTTTCCCGGGCGATAATGTTGACTATTGCTTCATTCCTGGCCACCCCTCCGGATACTACGATGAGGTCGCTGGCCAGTCTCTCCAGCATCCCGGCAAAACGGCGATAAAGTGAATAGTTGATCCCGGCCGCCAGTTCTGCGAGGGGATAGCCTTCCACAATCTTGCCGATGATTTCCGTTTCCCCGAAGATGGCACAGGTTGAATTCAGTTCCACCGGTTGGAGACTGTAGCGGGAGAGTTCCTCCAAATCAATGCCCAACACACCAGCCATGTTTTCCAGATAACGTCCCGAGCTGGCCGCACAGCGGTCATTGGTGAGAAAATCCACCGCCCGGCCGCCGCGCACCTTCACAATTTTAGTGTCCTGTCCGCCAATATCCAGCAACGTAAAATCCTGATAGCCGGTCTGATAAACAGCCCCTTTGACATGTGCCTGGATTTCAGGCAGATGGAGGGCCCCTTCGATCTGCACACTGACCTTGCCGTAACCGGTCGCAACCAGGGGTTGATTTTGGGCCAAACCCAATTCCGACAAATCAATGCGCAGGTTGCCTGCGCCGGTTTTGCCGTAGGAACGATAAAACGCGATCGTATCAAAGCTCAGCTGCGCAGTGATGACATGATCCTGCATTTCCATTATTTTCACGTTGCGCGAACCCAGATCCATTCCCAGCATGGTTTCACTCTCCGACCATTATCTGATGATACTGTTAATTTAAAATTTCAGCATGTTGATGAAGGCCTCGATGCGCATCTTGCTGCGCGCATCCAACGGACCGGGCTTGTCCCCTTCCAGGGTCAAAATCGGCAGATCAAGCTTTTCCCGAAACACCATGTCCTCGATCTGGCGGAAACAAAATGTCTGGGTATAGTGAATAATCCCGTCTACCTGACGCAGGTGGATTTGTTCCTGAATATCTTCCAGCCGCGCAAACGCTCCATAAGGATACGTGTATTGCAAATACTGATCAATGATGTCCTGACAGGCGAAGGGCATGGAAAACTGGCGTTGAATCTCATTATATACGACCCGGGCCTGCAATGATTCAACGTATTCATACAGATTGGTGAATATCGGCGGCACCCCGATATAAGCCAGCCTGACTTCGTCCTGAAAAGGCCGGCGCAGTTGAGCCCGAGCAATAAATTCTTCCAGGTCCCGGGCATACTTCTGCGGATCTCCGTTAAAGTCACTGGAACACACCAGATAGTAATGATTTTCCGCTCCAGTCAGCACGTTTTCCTGCCAACTCAGACGGTCCAATTCCTGACACAGTTGCCGCAGCGGCAGCAGATCCCGGCGGACATCCTCCACCTGTGTCCAGCTGACCTGGAAAACCCGCATCAGCTTTTCCATTTCCAGCGTCAACATGTCAGCACTGCGGTCATACGGATAAGCAAAGGGAAAGATCGGTATTCCCCGCAGCTGCATGGTCTCCATCAGCGCCTGGGTATTGCTGCAATCTCCGTGCATCACGGCGATGACTGCTTCCGGTTGAGTCAGCAGACCGGCGGTATAAAGGCCTTTGATCCAGCCGCAGCTGTTGCGCGGATAGCCTGCTTCTTCCGCCTTTTCCACCCATTGCGCAGCTTGCCCGGAAGTGATAAAGATATTGTTGAGATCAACAGGGACCCTCCCGGCAGCAAGAATAATCTCAACCGGGATACTGGTTGTAAAGCCAATGGTATGATTCATCATGTCCCCCTGATTTAATCAAAACTGATTTTCTCAACCTTTTGGATGAGTTGATGCTGTAACAGCATGGACCCGGCGTGAAAGAAAGACTGGTCATTGCCGCTCACAAAAAACCGACCCTGCCCCAGGGCTGCTGATCCCAACAGATGGTCACGGTGCAATACCGCGGCCAGTGTTTTAATCGTATCGATGGCCGGATCGACCAGCGTCACGCCCGGACCTGCATATTGGGCAATGGCTTCTGCCAGGAAGGGATAATGGGTACATCCCATGACCAGTGTATCGATCTCGTTTGCGAGCAAAGGAGACAGGTATTCGGCAACGGCGGCCTCTACTTCAGCACCGTCAAAATGTCCGGCTTCCACCAAGGGCACAAAGCGCGGACAGGCACTGGCAAAAACCTGGTACTCCCCTTGGGAGACGATCTGCTGCCGGTAGGAACCCTGATTGACACTCGCCTGGGTGGCAATGATGCCGATCCTGCCATTGCGGGTGGCGGCGACGGCGGCGGCAGCCCCGGGCTTGACCACGCCTAAAATGGGCACTGGACAACGATCTTCCATCTCGGGCAGGGTAATCGATGAATGGGTCCCACAGGCAACTACAATCGCCTTTACCTGCTGCTGCAGTAAAAACCCCACAATATCCTGCGCATATTGAAACAGCTCAGCCTGGCTTTTATTGCCGTAGGGCAGATGAGCTGTATCACCGAAATAGATGAAATTTTCCCCGGGAAGCTGCGTCAATAGGGATCTTACTACCGTCAAGCCTCCGACGCCTGAATCGAAAATACCAATCGGTCTGGTATCATTCAAAATGCAACACCTCTAATTAATTTGCGACTTATTATTGAAGACGGTTGGACTCAGCCCCCAGTTCAACCTGGACTTCCAATCCAATTCATAATTACTTTATCACTTTTATACGCTGTGTACCAGTATTGCCTGCGGTTCTTCTGCAGGACCCGTCTCATGCCTGGTAATCAGTGCCGATCGGGGCGGAAAGATCCACATAACCGCCTATACTGTCTATTTTTTCTCCATTAATCATGAAGGTGACTTCCTGTACGGCAGGAAACTGTCCCAGGGTTTTGGCGATGGCTTCCACCATCAGTTGTGCCTGGGATCGATCCGTTACCTGACAGGCTTCAGAACTCAGATCAACGATACATAAACCGTCCGGTTTCAGATTGATATCCAGAAGCCTGGTGCCAGCCGGAAAAACCTCCGTTGACTCTGCATTGGCCGGTCCCGCAAGCAGTTCTTCCACCGTCTCCCGGGCAATCCCTTCCACTTTGGCAATGGCGCGATCCTCCCGTACCAATTGCTGTCTGGTGGCATCGGCAAAATACAGGCTCACGGTAATCGTCTCCCCGGTCATGCCCGTACCGGTTTCAATTAAAGGAGCGATATCGGGATTGTTCCCGCCTTTTGCGGCTTGCTGATCACCCGCCGGAAATTTTAACAACTCCTGCCATTCACTGATTACACTCTGGTCCGGTCTGCTGCATCCTCCGCTCAGCAGACAAATTCCCAGCACAATCATTGCCAAAACCACGATCATTGTGTTGCGCATCTTAAACCCTCCCCTTATATATTGCTGCTATAAGATTACGGGAAGGCAATTTAAATTATGCATCCTTATGAAAAATAAAACCCACTCCGGCAACGCAATCATCGCGTCTCCCGGGTGAGTTGGACATCCTGTTTATATGATGGCCGGACAAGCACTGCCCCCGTATCAGCTTTGCAATTCCGAGGTGCTGATGGCCTTCTTTTCATTGCGCACAATATTGATCAAATTTTCCTTGTTTAAATCATCCACCAGATAGAGGGATCCGCCGGCTTTATTAGCCAGCTTTTCCAGATAGATCCGGTTTGATTCAACGCCAATACAAATAAAACGAACCTTGGTGTCTTTTAATTGAGCGGCAGCGGTGATGGCATCTGTTTTGGCATCCATGGTCCACAAGGGAACATTGGGAATGCCGTCGGTGATTAATACCAGCAAGGGATTGCGCAGTCGCGTCGATTTGATTAGCTTCAAAGCAGTCATAATCCCACTGGCCAGAGGCGTCAAGCCCGCCGGATTGATGGTCGCCAGCCCTTTGCTCAACTGTTTCTGATTGCGGGTAAAGGGAACAACAATCTCACTGGAATGCTCCTGGAAGGTGACCACGGCAATTTTTTCCTTGCCGCTCAACAACAAATGCTCTGCCAGGAAACAAGCGGCCTGCCGTTTCTCCCCGGCCATACTGCCGCTGGCATCAATCAGCAGGCAGATATCAATGGGAACATAGGTTTTTTTATCATAAAAATGCAGATCTTCTTTTTGCAGCGTAAAATGCTTTTCGCCGCGCAGAAAATTATTCTTCTTGGCCTGAATAACGGTTTCCGGTACCGCCAGGTTGCCGGACCAATTCTTCTCCGAATTGTTGACCGTACGGTTGTAATTGGTGAATTCCACCTGGGAATGTTTGCTCTCACTTTTGCCGTATTTACGGAAGCGATTGGCTCCTCCTCCCGGGACCTTGCGCATATTGCGCCTGATTTCGGTTTCCAGTTCGATTTTGTGCTTGATGATATAATCATGCAAAAAAACGCCGCGTTTACTAAGTTTGCGTCCGGTGAGCCCCGGTTCGATCAGACCTAATTCTTCAAGCTGTTCGACATAATGTTCCACGTCGCCCCACTTTTTTTTTTGGTATTCTACCCCTTTGCGTTTAAAGATGTTGGTAGAATAGCAGTCCATCCACTCTTCAATTTCTTCTACTCCGCCGAATTTCTCGGCCAGTTTCATAATCAGTTCGTTGACATTTTCCTTGTCGGGCAATTGGGAAGCGATCCTTCCCTTGAATTTCTTCCAGGGCAGCTTCATGTTGCCGGCAAAATTTTCTTCTTGTTTCTTTTCCTTGCCATGAGAGATGTTACGGACCTTGGCCAGTTTGACATCCGAAGCCAGAATCGCTGCCTCAACCGCTTCGCTGATCACATAGACCAGGGCATATTCATCGCGATTAAAGCGGGCCAGGATATGCACATGATCAAAGCCTTCCTCGCCTTCGCTGTAAGGAGTCAATTTGTCCTGGAAAAGATCATAGAGCAAGCCCTTGCCGCTGTTGGTGGTTAAAAAGACTTTGTTGGCATAGTCGGCGACAATTCTGAACCTTTCATCTTCTGCATATTTCAGCTGCGGCTCATCCTCCAGCAAATGGTTGTCCAGCGCCCAGAAAATGCTTTTGGCTACATCTCGGGGATCGATCTCTCCCTCTTTGTGGTAGACATCAATGTGAACCACCTGATCGGCATCCACATAATCAAGATACGTCTTGCCGGCGTCCTTGTTAATTAATATTTTGATCTGCCCTTTGATAACTTTTTCAGGCATACGAGCGTGAGCCTTGCGGCTAACCACAATGCTGTCACCCAATCTTACGCCCTGACCCTGGCCCAGGTAAAGATTTAAATAATTGCCTACCGAAGTAGCAGTGCTTATGTTGCCGGAGCCACTGTCCATAGGAACACTTCCTCTTGTTTAACCTTCTTTCGGGGCAAGCGTCTTTTCCGTATTGATTAATTCATTGCGGCCGAGATCCTTGAGCGGACGTCCCGCCGTATTGAAGTATTCAGTATCTTCTTTCTTTTTCTCAGGATTATTCTTTTTATTTTTAAAGTTCAGTATACCATCCCGGGATCCTCTGACTTCCACATCATTGATCATCTTGATCAGGGTATCGCCGTCCACGCGATGTTTCAGCACCTGCGGAATCATATGGGTAACATCGCTGATCATGGCTTGGTCACGGTTTTTAATTGTGCTGTACAAAATTGCTCCCTGTTGCATGGCCTCAATGGCTCTGATACTTTCAAGATTATGCTTGACATAAAGCCGGGCGATATAATTACGCAGAAAGTCAGGCAGATCAGCTTTTTCGTACTGTCCGGCCCATTTTATAATGTTTTGCCGGTACACATCATCTTTTTCCCGGGCGCTGAGATGCATTTCTTTTCCTTTTTTAATCTTCTGGGAATGAGAGTTTTCTTTCAGCATCTGGGACAAAACATCAACCGACGTTGGCCGCCCCATGTAGCAAACCATGTCAAAACGATCCGAGAGTTGTCTTCTGATTTCTTCCAGCGGTCCGGGATCTTCGTCCGGGTTGGAGGCAGCCCACACCGATACACTGACTTCCACATCGACAACCGGCAAACCAGCTTCTTCAATTTGCAGATGACCAGGTTTGTTGCCCATCACATCCAATAAAATGTCCGTGATTTCTGGAGAAGTATCCGCCAGACGATTGATTTCATCAATAAAAATAATGCCGCGGTGCGCCTGCGGAATAATTCCCGGCAGCAACTGTGCTTCGGGATGAGCCGTATCGGTCAAGCGGGCCAAATCAATACTGCCGGCAATGGTCCCGACCTTGGCTGAATGGGATATCTCCAAAAACGGCATGGGAACATCTTCCACTCCGATCGCCGCAATTTCTTCCGGACTCAAATGGCGATGATGCGGACAATGCGGATGTTCCGGGTCGCAATTATAGACACAGTTTTTAATCCTGGTGATATTGGGAACGATCCCCCGAGCAGCCCTCATAATGGTGGTTTTTCCGGTGCCTCTTAAACCTTCAGCATGAATATGCAGAGGTTCGCCCACCAAAGAGGATACGATTGACATGGTAACCAGATCGAACAGGGTTTCGTTGCCCTCATATCTTTCGAGCTTTGAAAATGGAATCATTTCCATTCCTCCTATCCAACAAAGTTGCAAGATTGAATGCGCTTGTCCCCATCTTGCACGACAACTCTTCCTCAACCAGCCTCAATCCATCTACTCAGTTCCACCCCTATAAACGCCCGGGTCAACTGAATTACCATGAACAGACCAGCGAAAGCTATAAAACTCCTTTCCTCCTTTTCAATTAGTAACGAATTATTACCCCTTATAACTATATACTAAATTGTGATTTATTTCTCTATATTATTATATTTTGTTGAAATAAGAGGATAATTTGCAGCAGTTTATTCAATCATTGGCCTATTTACGGTACGAATCGTTTTTAACCTCCAACGGTATTAAGAAATGACCTTTGGCGTCCCCCACGGGTGCCCTGGTATACTGACAACAGGCTAATAATGTTGCCTGAGCGGTTTGTTTTTCATCCTAAACGGAATGATTTTTTCCCCATGCAAAATTTAAATCCAGTCTCGTTTACACTTAGCCGATCCCTAGTTTTTCCCGGAGGTTTTTTGCCCTGGATCTGCTTAATATGATATTTTTTTGGGAGTTTTCCATATTCAGCAGGTATGAACCCTCCCCGAAATTAATAATTTCCTTAATGTAATTGAGATTCACGATAAATGCCTGATGGGCCCGAAAAAAATAACTTTGGTCAAGGCGATTTTCCAATTCATTCAGCGTATAACTGCTTAAATAGCCTTCATCTACGGTACTAATCAACACTTTCTTGCCCTGGCTCTCACAAAAAACGATATCTTCGGGTTTCAGCAGTACAATTTTGCCTTTTTCCCTCACGGGCAGCTTTTTGGCATATTGTTCCTGGTTTTTATATCGATTTAACACCTCTTCGATGCGTTCCCGCAATTTGTGATTCACCAATTCGTCGATATAATGGTGATGGGCAATCTGGGCCTTCGAG
Organism: Syntrophomonas sp.; assembly: GCA_035447945.1. Taxonomy (GTDB): domain Bacteria; phylum Bacillota; class Syntrophomonadia; order Syntrophomonadales; family Syntrophomonadaceae; genus Syntrophomonas_B. The sequence goes on along the minus strand of DAOTHZ010000005.1, from coordinate 9,605 downwards.
CGGGAAATCGTTTTTTCGATCCGGTTCTGCTCAATCGGTTTGACAATATAGTCGATCGCTCCCAGTTCATACGCCTCAACTGCCATATCTTTGTTCATGGTGATAAAAGCAAACAGCGGGGGATTCTTCAACTGGACCAGTTTATTGGCGGTTTCAAAACCGTCCATCTCTGACATTTTTATGTCCAGTAAAACCAAATCGATTTTCTTTTCCTGGCAAAGCAACAAAGCATCCAGGCCGTTGACGGCTTCTCCGACGATCTCAACATCTTTTATGTTTTCCAATACATAACGCTGAACGATTCTCTCCCGTTCATCATCATCCACGATCAAAACTTTTACTTCCATCGGTCAGCCTCACCCCATCCTTGCTTAAAAATGTGGAATCACGGCGACAGTAATGCTATATTATATTTAATATATCTATTTTCTGTCCAAATAACAAATAAATTTTACCGATTTTACCGATTTAGCAACATAATTTAACGCTTTAACGCAATTTTGCTCAGAACCTTTTACCAGCCAAGCAATATTTATTACATGCAGTAATATTCATGAAAGGAGTATTCCCATGCGTTACGAAGGAACTGTTTACCGTCCCCCCAGCGAAGCCAACAGCCTCTTGATCCAGGCTACAATCGGGTGCCCGCACAACAAATGCACCTTCTGTACAATGTACAAGGAATCAAGGTTTAAAATTCGGCCGGTCGAGGAGATCAAGGAGGATTTGCGGTCTGCGCGTGATTACTACGGAGAATATGTAGAATCTTTGTTTTTCCCTGACGGCAACACGATTATCATGAAAACCGCTCAATTGGTGGAAATTTTCTCTTATGCCAAGCAATTGTTTCCTTACTTGCAGCGCATTACTGTCTACGGTTCAGCGCGCTTTGTCAACAAGAAAAGTCTGGAAGAACTGCAGCAGCTGAAAGATGCCGGACTCAGCCGCGTCCATACCGGCATGGAAAGCGGCGATGATGTCACCCTGCAAAAGATCTGCAAAGGCACCACTTCCGCCGAAATCATTGCGGCCGGCTTGAAACTGAAACAGGTCGGGATTGATACCAGCGAATACTATCTGGTGGGGATCGGCGGCAAGGAAAGATGGCGTGAGCATGCCCTGGAAAGCGCCCGGGTGTTGTCGGCTTTTTCTCCGGATTTCATCCGTTTGCGGACTTTTGTCCCGGTTCCGGGAACCCCGCTTTACGATGATTACAAACAGGGAAAGTTCAACCTGTTGAGCCCGCATGAAGCCCTGCAGGAAATCGGCTTGCTAATCAGCCATCTTCATTGTGAGGGCAGTTATGTGCTCAGTGATCATGTCTCCAATTATTGGAATGTTTCCGGACGTTTACCGGATGACAGGGAAATTATGCTGGAGGCAGTAAAGACAGCCCTGGCCGTACCCGAAAACCGTTTTCGTCCGGCGGAAATCAGCCGTTTGTAAAGTTTGGTTACAAAAACGGAGGACCCGGCTTGCAGCCAGTCCTCCCTTTTTCTTTTTCTGAACGTTATTGCGGGATAGATGACGGGCGGGCAGCAGGCGGAACAATATAGACCTCGTCTTCCCGAAAATCAAAATAATCACTGAGTTTCCAATAGACGCCCCGGCTCAGCCGGGTATCAGCCGGCCAACGATAACTGATATAGGGAACATCTTCTTTGATGTACAAACGGAGTTCATGGTTCAGAACCATTTCCTGCAGATCGTGGAATACCAGTTTGACTGGCTGCTCGTCTTCTTCCACGATGCCAACTGCCAAAAAAGGCACATCTTCAACGATCAGCGGGTTCCGTTCGGATCCCATTTCGATGAAATAGCACCCGTTGTCATCCCGATTGATATTTTTGGCCAGAATCTGCAAAATATTGCGTCTGAACATTTCCGCTTCCCCAAAAAACCATTTGCCCTCACGGGTAATCTTTATTTCCTGGTATTCCATGGCAACCTCCTTATAAATTCCCGGCTCTTTTTAGCTGCAGGGAATGATGATAAATCTTTTCAATCGCTTCATCATTTATTTCGTGATTGCCCATCTTTAATCCTGCCAAAGCAAAGCCGTGCTGGCGGGCAATATTTCGTAAAAAATGCACCGTTTCCAGAGACAGTTTGTTGCCAATGCTAAAATCACGGCATTCGCCTTCCAAGGCCAAAAGAACAGTTTCGGTCAGACAGGCCAGACTGACGCCGTCGCGATAACCCAGATTAGGACCAAAACTTATCTGATCCGGATATTGGACCAATCCGCCTTCCAAGATCAAGACATCATCACGCTCATAAACGCAAGGGGCAACATCCGATGGACGGGCAACATCACAAACCACCGCGCCCGACTGCAGATCATCCGCAAAAATCAAATATTCCGGGGAATTGCTGGTGGCTATCACCAGCTCACACTCCGGCAAGTCATTGGGGATACTCAAGCTGATACTTATTGGACGGTCAATATCCAGATAAGTACAAACCTCATCCATCAGTGTCATGGAAAAATCTTCTTTGTCCAAACAGGCCAGGTAGGTGAGCGCTGGCTCCTCCGCACGATTGAGCAGCAACTGCCTGATCTGGGCCAGCCACAGGCTGATGCCATTCATTTCACCCTGCTGCATACGTCGACTGGCATAAACGAAAATTTCCCGGGCCAATGATTGCAGACGATTGTTGCTGCTGACGGGATGGTCCGGGTTGCCAAACAAGGTCAACTGTGACAATTCTTCCGACAGCATCAAAGCACAGGCGCGACCGATGGAACCGGTCGCACCGACAACCCCGCCCCGGGCAGCGATGGTCTCAATATGCATCTTCGCTGCTCCCTGGAAAAGTGCCTCCACGCCCATCAAGGTTGTAAAACTGTTGCCGCTGGTAATGGCCACATCGCGGCCGGTTACCGAGCGCCCACCTCTGGTCACGACAGAAGTCAGGGCCCCCAGGCCGACGATTTCCGCACCCAGATCTCTGCCCATGTCGACGGCCCGGGCGATCATATCCACCGTCTGGGCATGGGGTAATTGCATGATTTCCCGACCGCCAAACGGCACCCCAATCATCCAGCCTTCCACGATGGTTCCGCTCTTTGAACGGATGGCCGGCATGTGACAAACAATGCCGGGGTCTTTGGTCATGCTCTGCCACGCTAAAAAGCGATATAATTCATCACGGCTCATGGAGGCAAAAGAAGGATTGTTGAGGATCACATCCTCCGGCGCCGGATAATGAATGATAAAGGCAAATTTATGCGCAGCCGCTTCGCCGGGCTTTAATGGTGAAGACTTAATGGTCCGTGTCTGGGAACGATAGTCGATGATATGGGTTACCGGACTCCGGTCGCCCAGCAAATAGCGGTAGAGTTTGCTGTAATCACGCCAGGACATGATTTGGCAGCACACTTCCAGCGCCTTGATAACCCGGTCGATCTCCTCACAGGTGATGGTCAGGGTCGGTTCCAGGCGCAAGGTCATGGAGTTGTTCAGGAAGGGTGCCAGACGGATTCCGTAGACATTGAGAAGAAATCCGCTCAATAAAGCGGTAAAGCCGCCCTGATCGGCCAGATAAGCCAGATCAAATGAACCGCAGTTATCCAGGGGATGGAATTCCAGACCCACCATCAATCCCTGGCCTCTGACTTCCTTGACGGCCTGCGGATATTTTTCCTGCAATTCCCGGGTTTTGGCCAGCAGATAATCGCCTTTTTGCTGCACTTCTTTGACCAGGGCCTGCTGATCCTGGAGGAGCTTTTCCAAAACCGCAATACCCACTGCACACGTCACCCCATTATTGGCAAAGGTGGAACTGTGCAGCATGGCAAAATCTTCATTCCAGACCCGAGGGCTGCTCAAACAGACTCCGAGCGGCAGCAAGCCGCCCCCCAGCGCTTTGGCCAACAGCAGCACATCCGGTTCGACCTGTTCATGTTCACAGGCAAAAAGCCGGCCAGTTCTGCCCAGACCCGTCTGGACCTCATCGACGATAAAAACCACCCCATGGGTGTTACAGAGCTGCTGTGTGGTTTGCAGATAACCGGGTGCCGCCACCACAATTCCGCCTTCCCCCTGCACCGGTTCAACGATAAAAGCGGCCACGTTCCCGGCATAATCGTTCAGTGCCTGTTCCAAAGCAGCAATGTCATTATACGGAATCCTGACAAAACCCGGTGCCGGTGCCCGGAAAGGGGTTTGATAGGAATCCTTGCCAGTCGCCGACAGGGCTCCCAGGGTCTTGCCATGAAAACTGTTGCCGGTGGAAATAATCATTTCTTTGCCGGTGGCAGCTCGGGCGAGTTTGATGGCGGCTTCCACCGCCTCGGTCCCACTTTGACAAAACGTGCAATAACACAGATCGCCCGGGGAACACTCTGCCAGCAGATTGGCCAGGCGCAGTGCCTCACCCGGCAGAGAAGGCTGGACCAGACTGGGCAGGGCCCGTTTTCTGACACGCTCCAGGGCTTCCCAGACAAAGGACGGATTATAGCCAAACGGTACGGCACCGTACTGGGCAATAAAATCAAGGTACTGATTGCCGTCAGAATCTGTTAGTGTGGTCCCCTCTCCATGCACGTAGTCCTTATCGAGCTGAAAGGTTTCCAGGATATCTTTGAGATCGGGATTTAACAGATCCCTGCGAAAATTGGACATGAACTTCCTCCTCATGATGATTGTGCACATACTTGTGCATCTTGCCAGGATACATTCATTTTAAAGAACTCTCCGGCATTGTCAAATTTTTATTAACCAATATATCCGCACGCTTCTTGCACTGCTCACAAAAAAAATCCCGTATCGCCCAAATTACGACACGGGATGATGATTTATGATTCTTTTTTTAAACGCAATTAGTATTCCCGCTGGTACATTGCCTCGATCATCTCACTGTAGTGTTCAAGAATAGCCTTCTTTTTCAGTTTCAAGGTAGGGGTCATCTCGCCGTTTTCTTCCGTAAAGTTGTGGTTGATAATCGTGTACTGTTTGATCTGTTCAAAGCCTTCCAGGGTTTCGTTGACCTGTCTGACATTTTCCGCGATCATATCCTTCAGGATGGGCTGCTCAATGAAATCCCGGCCTGCGCCAATACAAACCTGGGCACCCTGCATTTCGGTATAAATCAGCTGGCTGCGATCATAGGTGATGTTTTGCTTTTCATAAAAATCTATAAAATAAGCAAAACTGGGAACGATTAAAGCGCTAATAACATTTCTTTCATCCCCCAGCACGAAAATCTGCTCAACCACCAGACTGGTGGTAAATTTTGATTCCAATTTATAAGGCGCAACGTTTTTCCCGGTGGCCAGACAAATGATGGCCTTTTTACGATCGACGATCCGGTAATAACCGTCATCATCCATGGTCGCCAGGTCACCCGTCCGGAACCACCTGTCCTCGGTGAAAGCAGCGGCATCTTCCTCTGGTTTGTTCAGATAGCCGATAAACAATCCGCCTCTGACTTCCAACTCCCCGTCTTCTGCCAGACGGCAGTTGGAACCGTTGGCCTCCGGACCAACACTGCCCGGTTTGGCAGCATACATGGGATTGTAATTGGTGGCACTGCAGGTCTCGGTAGAGCCGTACCCTTCCAGTACCGGAATCCCCATCACATAGAAAAACGTCAGCAGTTTGGGATCGATCCCCGCACTGGCCGAGAAGGAAAAGCGAAAACGGCTGCCAAACAGCCCTCTTACCTTGGCAAACAATTTATCAGCCACTTTGTACTTCATGCGCAGTCCCGACGGCAGTCTGGCTTCCAGATTATAATCCTGGCGCATGTTGTAGCGTCCGTATTCATCTCTGCGGTAAGTCAGCGCTTCTTCGCCCACCCGGTAGGCCCAGTCGAACATTTTTTTCTTGGCTGCGCTGGCCGCCATCATCTGGTTAAACTGCGCATAAATTTTTTCATACAAACGAGGGACACAAGAAAACCAGGTGGGGTTGTATTTCTGTAAATCGTTCATCAACGTGGCAGCACTGTCCGCATAAGCAACCGTTGCCCCGCGGTATATAGCCAGCCATTGTGAACACATGCGGTCAAAAATGTGGGATAAAGGCAGGAATGACAGGACCAGATCCCGCTCATCAAGGGGATGACCCGCCTGTACAAAATATTTGTGGGTGCCGTCCACTCTCTCACTGAGGCTGTTGTGGGTCAGGATAACCCCTTTGCCGGCACCAGTAGTCCCTGAAGTATAAAGGATTGTCGCCCAATCACTCAAATCAAGGCTTTTCCAGATTTGTTCATACTCCTGATAATGCGATTTCATGTATTGACTGCCGCTTTCAATGAGCTCTCCCAGACCAATGATTCGGGAATCACTGGAACGATAATCCATATCCAGAAGAATTACCTTTTCCAGACTGGGCATTTCGTCCCAACCGCTCAGTACTTTCTCCAGGATTTGTTTGCTGCCGGCGTAGAAAAAACGCGACTCTGAGTCATTGACGATGTATTTGACCTCGTTTAACGAAAGAGTGGGGAATATGGTTACCAATACCCCGCCGCAACAAATCGTGGCTACGTCTGCTTGGGTCCAGTAGGGACTGTTGGTCGACATCATGGCCACACGCTGTTGTTTTTCCAGACCCATGCTTAAAAGTCCACCCGCGATGCCTTCCACACGATGCTGCATTTCTTTCCAGGTAAACTGACCGTTATTGTCACCATTGTAGAGATCGGCATTAAACATTTGGGCTACGTTGTCCGGCAAGTGGCTGGCTGTGTGATAAAACCCCTGGCTCATTGTACTTTTCGGTAAATGCTGAAATATGGTACTCAACTCCTTTTACATAATTTCGCATGCCAAATATCTTAATACTAATTAATTTTTATTATACCAGCTTATTCATTACTTTTATATGATTTTGCGGGGAATTTTTTCGATTCGTGTATGTTTCTGTCGGCATCCCCTTGTCGCAGCAGATCATGCTCTCTGCCTCGATTATCAAAAAAACATAAGATACAGAAGCAGAGCGGGACAACGTGTAACAAAAGCACCCCCTTCGCGGTGGAATTATCATGCCGCCCGGCTAAGATAAAGCCCCTTGTTACACTATGTAATATTCCATGTTATACTGAAGCAGAGTAAACTCTTTTCTTCACCGACAGCAATGGAGGTTAATGCCTATGTCAGTCAACCCCAAAAGCAAAGAAATAGCGACTGAGTTCATCGATTATCTGCATCCGGAAAACAAGAGCAATGTGCCCTGGAAAGAAGTAAAAAAGCTATGGCAGAACCTTCATAACGATCCAGCGTTGCGGACCGGCTTGCGCCCGGAGATTTATGATTCCTGGGAACGCAGTTATCAATACAAGGTGGACCGCAACTTGCGGGAAATTGTCCATGTCTGTTCTGATGCAGAATTCAGCCGGGCCAAAACCAATTCGGAATATTTAATGGAAATTGCCATCCCGGTTATGGAACGTCTTTCTGAGTTTGTGAAAGGAACCGGGTTTTTAGTCGCACTAAATGATGCCAACGGCATTAATTTATTAAACTACGGAGACAAGGAAACCCTGGAATGGTCCAAGCGCACCAATTTAATAGAGGGTACGGTCTGGACCGAAGAAATTGCCGGAACCAACAGTGCTTCCATCTGTCTGTCTCTGGTCAAACCGATTTCCGTTTATTCCTACGAACACTTTTGTTTGTACGCCATCACCGCAGCTTCGTCTTTTGCCCCCATCGTTGACAATGGCAAGGTGATCGGCTGTATCGGCATGGTGGCTCCTTACCAGCGCGTCAGTTATCATACGCTGGGCATGGCAGTCGCCGCGGCTGACCATATCCAGTCGAAGATGGCCCTGAATCGCATCTCCAAGTATCAACAGGTCATCACTGATTCCATGTCGGATGGCGTCATGGTGGTTGATTTAAATGGTTTGATTACCTACATGAACAACAAGTGTTCCAAAATTCTTGGTTTTGGCACTGCCAATATGGTCGGTGCAAACATACACGATCTTTTCGGTCAAAATCCGGAAAATCAATTCTTTATCAATATTGTCAATCAGGGCAGAATGGTAACCGATGATCTGGTGATCCTGTACAATGGCAACAATCAAATCCGCTGTCATATTACCTGTACCCCGCTGCATGGTTCCATTCTGGGCGATACCGGTTCGGTTATAATCCTGCGGGAAAGTGAGCGGATTAACAACATCGTCGGCAAATGGATCGGTCGTGGTGCACAAATGACCTTTGACGATGTAATCGGCAGCAACCCCAAGTTCCGGGATATTATCAAAATCGCCCGTACCACTGCCCAGTCCAACTCCAACGTTCTGCTGATGGGCGAAAGCGGCACCGGCAAAGATATTATCGCCCAGGCGATGCACAATGAAAGTCCCCGGCAAAACAATCCTTTTGTCGCGATCAACTGTGCGGCCCTGCCGCGGGAACTGATTGCCAGCGAATTGTTCGGCTATGAGGAATGGGCCTTTACGGGAGCCAAAAAAGGCGGCAATGTCGGCAAATTTGAGCTGGCCAATCAGGGGACCTTGTTCTTGGATGAAATCGCGGATATGCCGCTGGATTTGCAGTCCACCTTACTGCGGGTGCTGGAGGAAAAAAGCGTTATGCGTTTGGGCGGCAATCAAGTCATACCGGTAAATGTGAGGATCATGGCAGCAACCAATAAAAATCTGGAAGACGAGATTGCCCGCAATCGCTTCCGCAAGGATCTTTATTACCGGTTGGGTGTAATCAAGCTGAATATTCCATCACTGCGGGACAGACGTGATGATATCGCCCCGCTGGTCAGTCACTTTCTAAAACTGATCTGCAAAAGATACGGCAAGGAATTATATCGAATCAGTCCCCTGGCCTTGCAAACGCTGGTCAGCTATGACTGGCCGGGAAACATCCGGGAATTGCAGAATGTTTTGGAAGGATGCGTTCAACTAGCCCCCGGGCCGGAAATCGACAATGATTTTATTGTCAATTATATGGGTTTGGAAGCTGATCACCTGCCAAAAGCTCTCAGTGATGTATTAGTCCCGGATTTCACAGCAACCGAGGAACTCCAGCTACTGGAGGAACTGCTGCGCAAGAACAAGTTTAATAAAAAGAAAACCGCCCAGGAACTAGGGATCTCCCGCCAGACCCTGTACCGTCATCTGCATAAATATGGATTGGTATAGCCAGGACGATATCCAGCTTCCTGGCCTTTTTCCTTTCCATGAGCCTTCGCATGCTCTCCCGGCCCCAAATCTCTCCTCATCACACCCATATTTATCAGACTCAACCCGTTTCAGGCAAGCTCCCACAAGCTTTGTGAGCAGCTGAATGGCCCGGGCAATGATTGATTGTTTCCGCAGAACTTTGGGCAATCTTAAGAAGTTCTTAAGATTTTTCGCGCTGGTTTCGTAAGAATTGATTGCTATCATAACAGTAAAGTTGGATGATAAAAGGTGTGATGTTTCATTGGATAATAACCAAAACAGGAGTGATACTTCATGAATATCCTCGTATGCGACGATGACAAAGAGATCCTGGATGCCATCGGCATCTATCTGAAAAACGAAGGTTATACCGTGTTTAAAGCCACCAATGGTCTGGAGGCTTTACCGCTACTGGAAGAGAACCCTATCCATTTGGTGATCATGGATATCATGATGCCAAAAAT